>NZ_CP045480.1:336250-672500 GCF_009429145.1 Amycolatopsis sp. YIM 10
CACATCCATCTCCAGCCAGGCTTCCTGCACCGGGTGCAGCTTGTCGCCGTCGGCCAGCCCCTCGATCGTGGTGACCTCGCGGCCCTCCACCTCGGCGAGCGGGGTCACGCACGGATTGATCGCCTCGCCGTCGAGGTGGCTGGTGCACGCCTTGCAGACGTCGATGCCGCAGCCGTACTTCGGTCCCTTCACGCCGAGCTTGTCCCGAAGCGCCCACAGCAGGGGCAGGTCGGCAGGCGCGTCGACGGTGACGGTCTTCCCGTTCACGGAAAAGGTGTAGTTGGGCACGGGAGCACTCCTCAGCGGGGGAACGGTTCGAAGTCGACGTCGAAGTTGATCGGGAAGCTGCGTGGCTGGGTGCCGGTCGCCCTGGCGTAGGCGTTCGCCACCGCGCCGACCGCGGCGGGCAGTCCCAGCTCCCCGGCGCCGCCCGGCTCCCCGTTCGCCGGCATCACGAAGACCTGCACGTCCTGCGGGATGTCCTTCTGCCTCGCGTAGTGGAACTGCGAGTAGCTGCCTTCCAGCGGCAGCCCCTTGTCCAGGTGCAGGCCCGCGGTGAGCACGGTGGAGATGGCGTCGGTCAGCCCGCCGAGCATCTGCGCCTCCAGCCCGCGCGGATTGATCGGCCTGCCCACGTCGACCGCGATGGTGGCCTTGGTGACCCGCGGCTTCTTCGGGTTGCGCGCGTCGATCTCGACCAGGCACGCGGTGCGCGACTTGTACTCCTCGTGGAAGGCGATGCCCTGCGCGAACCCGGCGGGCATCTTCTTGCCCCACTTCCCGGCTTCGGCGACCTTGTCCAGCACCGCGCGCTGCTTGTCGTCCTTGAGCGAGGCGCGCCGGAACTGGTACGGGTCCTTGCCGAGCTTCTTCGCGATCTCGTCGACGACGATCTCCTCGGCGCCGCGCGTGGTGGCCGAGTACACCGACCGCCAGCTCGCGGTGTTCATCGGCAGTGGCACCTCGTTGAGCAGCTCGGTGACCACGCCGAAGTTGTAGGGCACCTTGACCGTGGTCAGGAAGACCGTCTGCGCGAAGCTGAGGTTGCCGCCGACCGGCAGGCTGGCCGCGGTCGCGGTGAGGATCTCGCCGAGGCCGTGCCGGAAGTCGGTCTCGATGCTGGCCACCCGGTGCTCGTAGCTGAGCACGTTGCCCAGCGCGAAGGTGGCGCGCACCTTGTGGTGGGTGGCCGCGCGGGCGCGGCCGTGGCGCATGTCGTCGATGCGGGTCCACATCAGCTTGACCGGGCGGCCCGCCTTCTTCGACACCTTGGCCGCTTCGAGCGCGCCGTCGAAGAACAGCCGCCTGCCGAACGAGCCGCCGCCCTGCACCACGTGCACGGTGACCTTGTTCTCCGGCAGCCCGATCTCGGCCGCGATGGTCTGCTTGGCCACCACCGGCGACTTCAGCGCGGACCAGATCTCGGCGCGGTCGGCGCGGACGTCGGCGATCGCGGAGTTGGTCTCCAGCGGGGCGTGGCTGACGAAGGCGAAGTCGAACTCGGCGTCCACGTGCTGGGTGAGCAGCGGCGGCACGGCGAACGGCAGCGCGGCGGCACGCAGCTTCTTCTTGATGTCGGCGTCGGACAGGCCGTCGACGGTGCCCTTGTTCCAAGTGACCTTGAGCTTGTCCTTGGCGTTGATCGCCTGGCCGAAGGTTTCCGCGATGACCGCGACGCCGCTGTCGATGGCGACGATGTCCACCACGCCCGGCATGGCGCGGGCCGCCGAGTCGTCGAAGGACTTCACCGTGCCGCGGATCGTCGGCGGCCGCTTGAGCACGGTCGGCAGCGCGCCGGGCACGTCCAGGTCCAGTGTGTACTGCTTCTTGCCGGTGACCATGGCGAGCGCGTCGATGCGCGAGGTGGGCTTGCCGACCAGCTGGTGCTCGGACTCGGCCTTGGGCTCGGCGCCCACGGCGGACCGCTGCACCTTGGCCGCGGCGGTGGTGAGCGAGCCGAAGCTTGCCTTCCGCCCGTCCGGCGCCACCACCGAGCCGCCGCGCACGGTGTACTTCGCGGCGTCGCCGCCGAACTTCTCGGCGGCCGCGGTGACCAGCCTGGCGCGGGCGGCCGCGGCGGCGGCGCGCACCGGCCCGTACACCGAGCGGATGGTGTTCGAACCACCGGTCAACTGGTTGAACAACAGCTCCGAGCGCGCGTCGGAGAGCGGAACCTCCACTTGGGACAGTGGCACGCCGAGTTCTTCGGCGACCAGCATCGCCACCGCGGTGGTGATGCCCTGGCCGACTTCGGCGCGGGGCAGCTGCAACCGGATCCGGCCGTCCTCGGCGACTTCGAGAACGAGCATGTGTGAGGTGGGGGTGCCGGCCAGGATCAGCACGTCTCCGAGGTCGACGATGTCGGCGGGACCGGGCAGGCTGGGAAGCTGCGCTTCGGCCTGCTGGTCGATGGCGACGTCGGCGGCGATGGTCAGGGTCGGGGCGGCGACCAGGAAGGCCAGGAAACCGCGGCGGCCGAAGCCCGAACCCGTTTCCTGACCGCTTTCGTTCGTGGTGGGGGTAGCCATCAGGACTCCTCCTGCGGGCGCCAAGCCACACCCGCGGGCGGGGCGCAGGGCGGGGTCGGGGCTCACAGCACGTCGTTGAGCTGTTACCGCGGTCACCGTAACGGCTGACCGCGCGTACGGTCTAGGTCAACTCGTTAACCCGTTCGGGTGTTGCTCGGCGTCCGTTCGCCCGAGCGCAACGGGGAGAAGATCAACCAGCCCGCGGACGCGAGCATGCCGAGCGCGGCGGTCCACAGGGTGGCGCGGAGGCCGCTCAACGGGGTGAGCGCGGCCGCGGCCACGCTGCCCACCGGCACCATGCCGAGCGCGAGGAAGCGCACGGTGGCGTTGGCCCGGCCGAGCAGCTCCTCCGGCACGGTCAACTGCTGGTAGGTGAGTTGGAGGACGTTGACCACGATGACGCCGAACGCGGTGCCGAATCCGGCGAGTGCCCAGAAAACGAGGCCCCAGCCGGGAGTGGTCAAGGGGTAGAGCAGGGAAGCGGCGCCGAGCAGGAGAGTGGTCAGCCACAACGCGCGGGCGTGGCCGAGTGCGCTCGCGAGTCGTCGTGCGCTTACCGCGCCGGTGAGTGCGCCGGTCAGGCCGAGCGTGCCGAGCAGCCCGACCGCGCCTGGGTCGAGGCCGATTTCGCGGATCAGGAACACCACCGAACTCGCGATGTGGATCGACTGGAAAACGGAGATCGACGCGCCGCTCAGGGTCAGGGCGCGGAGTACCGGGTGCCGGAAGACCAGGCGCAGGCCTTCGCCGATTTCCGTGCGCAGCTTGCGTTTCTCCACCACCGGCCGCGTTTCGCGGGCGCGGATCCGGGCGAGCCGGCCCGCTGAGGACAGGTAGCCGAGTGCCGTCGCGCCCAGTGCGGCCGGTGCGCCGAGCAACTGGACGAGGAAGCCGCTCGCGGTGGGCGCGGCGACGGCCGCCATCGACATGTTCGTCTGCAGTTTCGCGTTGCCTTCGAGCAGGTCGGCCCGGTCGATCAGGCGTGGGAGGTAGGTCTGGTGGGCGACGTCGAAGAACACGGTGAGCAGCCCGGTCAACAGGACGACGGCGAACAGTTGCCACAGCGTGAGCACGCCGAACACCGCGCACACCGGCACCGACGCGATGAGCAGCGCGCGCCCGAGATCGGCGGTGAGCAGGACCGGCCGCGCGCGCAGCCGGTCGCACCAGGCACCGGCTTGCAGGCCGAGCACCAGGTACGCGCTGGTTTCCAGGGCCCGCAGCAGGGCGACCTGCGTGGCGCTGGCGTTCAACGTGGTGGTCGCCAGCAGCGGCACGCCGAGAAAGGCCACGCGGGTGCCGAACTGGCTCAGCAGGTCCGCGGTCCAGAAGCGGCGGAAATCAGGATCCCGAAGTAGCCCCCAGGTCGGCATGATCTCCAGACTGCCAGTCGACGGCGACCGAGGTGGCGTCCCGGAACGGCCCCATCGCCTCGGCTTCCGCTTCGACCGCGCGCTTCGGCAGCTTCCCCGTGGCCTCGATGCGCACGGTCAGCCGACCGCCCTGCTTGCGCGGCCGTCACAGTCCGGCGAACACGCCGTTGTGCAGGATCACGCCTGGATTTCCGCTGCTGCGCCACCCAGCCGACCCGCCCGTCATAGTCCACTTCGGACAGTTTCGCAGCGAGGAGATCCCACGAGCGACGGGCGAACGCCGGAGAAACCGCCGGACCAGTTCCTCCCAGGCGTCCTTGCGCGGTGGCAACGGTTTTCTCCAGCAGAGTAAACGGCAACGCGGCCGCGAGTTCGACGCCCAGCGGAAAGGCCGAAGCGGTCGAGGTGGTCCCAGGCGCCACGGATGAAGTGACGGCAGGAGGCTTCGTCGTCCGGGCGGAGGCCCTCGGTGAAGACCGCCGCGTCGGCTACCGGCATCACGTGCGGCGCGCCCCGCATGCTCCACAACCGCACCAGGTCCCGCAGGTCATCCGGGGTCAAATCGGGAACTCGCAAGGAGAACGCCTGTGCCGCCGAACCGGGTGGCGTCTCTTGGACGCCGACGCGTCCGGCGGCGGTCAGCAGGTCGGAATCGCGCGACACCAGTCCGTGTGCCGCGAGCCGGGCTCGCATCGCCTGCCGCCGGTCCATCCGGTCACGGTAATCGAGGCAACCGGATCGGGCCCGGCGCTCGTCTTGGCGGTATGCGCGTTCTGGTTCCGCTGGTGTTCCTGCTCGCCCTGCTCACCGCCTGCGTCGGGGAGGGCAAGCCCTGCACGCTGATCGCCACCCGCGTCGGTGTCGGTGTCGACGTCGATCCGGCTCTCGGGGCGAAGGACGGCACCCTGGAACTCTGCTGGGACGGCAGGTGCGCCACCCACGACCTGGGCCTGCGCGACGGCACCGACGGCTTCGCCGACGTGCCCGACCTGCCGCTGACCGAAGTGCTCGCGACCGTCCGGCTGACCGGCGCGGGCGGTGAGCCGGTGGTCGAGCAGACCCTGCCGATCACCGCCGCGCAGACCTTTCCGAACGGTCCGGACTGCGGCGCGGGCGGCCCCCAGCAGCAACTCGTCGTTGATGCGAGCGGGGCCGTCCGCGTCCGATAGATCTCAGCCGATGTCGCGGCGGCGGAACCCGATCAGCCCGGCGCCGAACACCACCACCGCGATCCCGGTCAGCCACACCAGCGGCGTCGCGGTGAACTCCGCGCCCGGCAGCTTCGGGATGTGCGTGAACGGCGAGAGGTTCAGCACCGGCTGGCTCAGCTGGAGCACCGGCCCGAACAGGCTCAGCGTGACAAACACCCCCGCCACCGCCCAAGCCACCGTGGTGTACTTCGGCAGCAGCCCGAACAACAGCACGGTCACCGCGAGCACCACCCACACCGCGGGCAGCTGCGCCATGGTCGCGCCGAGCACCGACGGCACCTGGTTCGCCAAGTCGCTGACCCGCAGCCCGTGCAGCAGCCCGGCCATCACCCCCGCCACGGCCATCATCACCGCGGACCCGAGCAGCGCGAACAGCAGGTGACCGGCGGTCCAGCGCAGCCGCCCGACCCGGGTGGCCAGCAGCGGCTCCACGCGGACCGCGACCTCCTCCGACCGCATCCGCAGCGCCGCCTGCACCCCGTACATCGAGGCGATGATGGCGAAGACCTGCCCGAGCGTGCCGAGGAAGGCGTCCACGATCTTGTCGGCGCCGCCCATCCGCTCGAAGATCTCCGCGGTGGCCTGGCTTTCGCCGACCACGTCCCCGATCCCGGCCGCGAGCGACCCGAACAGGGCGCCCATCACCGCGAACGCGATGGTCCAGCCGGCGAACGAGCCGCGGTGCAGCCGCCACGCCAGCGCGAGCGGAGTGCGCAGGCCGGGCGCGGCGGTGGCGGGGCCGGGCCGCGCCGGGAGCAGGCCGAGGCCCACGTCCCGTCGTGTGCTCAGGACGTACGCGATCGCCCCCGTCGCGATCGCGGTCCCGAGCAGCAGCCCGAGCACCCACCACCGTTCCCCCGCGAACGGCCGGACCTGGGTGGACCAGCCGATCGGTGACAGCCACGACAGCCAGCCCACGTCCTTCGCCGCATCCCCGACGGCGCGGAGGAGGAAGGCGACGCCGAGCACCGCCATGGCCAGCCCGTTGGCCGTACGCGCGTATTCGGCGAGCTGCGCGGTGATCGCGGCGACGCCGGTGAAAACCAGTCCGGTCAGCGCGATGGCCGCGCCGAACGCCACCGCTCCGCTGGTCGGCACCCCGGCGCCGGCCAGCGCGACCACGGTGAGCAGGCCGGTGCCGAACGCGGTCAGCGCGCCGGTCACCACCGCCGCGGTCAGCGCGGCGAACCGGCCGAGCACGGCCGAGGACAGCAGTTCCTGGCGGCCGGTGTCCTCCTCCTGCCTGGTGTGCTTGGTCACGGTGAACACGCAGGCCATGGCCAGGAACAAGGGAATGATCGTGCCGTAGCGCCAGACGGTGAAGCCACCGGCGTCGGACAGGTCGAACGGCGGGCCGTAGAGCAGGCTCAGCGACGGGTTCGCCGCCATCCCGGTGGTCAGCGACTGCCGTTCGGCCTCGGTTCTGTACAGCTCGCCGTAGGTACCGGCGACCGCCGCCGGGATCGTGCCGAGCAGCAGGATCCAGACCGGCATGACGATCCGGTCCCGGCGCAGCGCGAGCCGGACCAGGTGCCGCGTGCCGAGCAGCGGATGTGTGCTCATCGTGCGCCCGCCTCTTGCTTCGCTTCGGTCGTGTAGTGGCGGAGGAACAGTTCTTCCAGCGTCGGCGGCTGGCTGACCAGGCTGCGCACGCCGACGTCCGTCAGCCGGCGCAGCGCCTCGTCCAGCGAATGCGTCTCCACGTCGAACCGCACGCGATTGCCCTCGACGTGCAGGTCGTGCACGTTGGGCAGGTTCGACAGGCCGTTCGGGTGCCCGGCCAGCTCGGCGGTGATCGAGGTGCGGGTCAGGTGGCGCAGCTCGGCCAGCGTGCCGGTTTCCACGTTCTGCCCGTTGCGGATGATGCTGACCCGGTCGCACAGCGCTTCCACCTCGGCCAGGATGTGGCTGGACAGCAGCACCGTGCGGCCCTGCTCGCGCTCCTCCTGGATGGCGTACTGGAAGGTGGCCTCCATCAGCGGGTCCAGCCCGGAGGTGGGCTCGTCGAGGATCAGCAGGTCCACTTTGGACGAAAGGGCGGCGACGATGGCCACCTTCTGCCGGTTGCCCTTGGAGTAGGTGCGCCCCTTCTTCTTGGGATCGAGGTCGAACCGCTCGATCAGCTCGGCGCGGCGCCGCTGGTCGAGCCCGCCGCGCAGGCGCCCGAGCAGGTCGATCACCTCGCCGCCGGAGAGATTGGGCCACAGGTTGACATCGCCGGGCACATAGGCCAGCCGCCGGTGCAGGGTGGCCGCGTCGCGCCACGGATCGCCGCCGAGCAGGCGGACGTTCCCGGCGTCGGCACGCAGCAAGCCGAGCAGGACGCGGACGGTGGTCGACTTCCCGGCGCCGTTCGGGCCCAGGAATCCGTGTACTTCCCCCGAGGCGACGGACAGGTCGAGGCCGTTGAGGGCCTTGGTCCGGCCGAAGGTCTTGACCAGGCCGGAGATGGAGATGGCGTTGTCCATGCCGCCGAAGCTACACTCATTTCACAAAGTTGTGAAGTTAAGAAAACGTATGGACCATGTGAGTCTTGTTCACCGGGTCGGGAAGGATGGAAGCCATGTCGACCACCCCAGAGGAGCACGGTCCGCCAGGCGACGCGGAGACCAGGCAGTTCATCGAGGACTTCGCGATCATGATGACCGACGCCGGGATGCAGCGCATGGCGTCGCGGGTGTTCACCGCGTTGCTGGCCACCCAGAAGGGCAGCCTCACCGCGGGTGAGCTGGCTGACGTACTGCAGATCAGCCCCGCCGCCGTTTCCGGCGCGGTGCGGTACCTGACGCACGTCGGCCTGGTCACCCGCGCGCGCGAGCCGGGGGAGCGGCGCGACCACTACCTGATCAGCGACGACCAGTGGTACGAGGGCTTCGGCCGCAAGGACTCCATCTACCAGCAGCTGTCCGAGGTGCTCGGGCGCGGGGTGGACGCGGTCGGCCACGACACCCCGGCGGGCAAGCGGATCGCCGAGACCAGGGCCTTCTTCGAGTTCATCGGCAAGGAGATCCCGGTGCTGATCGACCGCTGGCGCCAGGAGAAGCACGAATGAGGCGCCGGGCCGACCTGGCCACGCTCCTGCTCGCGCCGGTGCTCATCCGGCAGGGCCTGCGCGTCCGCCGCGACACGCCCCGCCTGCCCGGCGCGGCCGGACCGGTGCGCGGGCTGGTGCCCGGTCCCGATCCGCTGCGCCTGCTCGTGCTCGGTGAGTCCACTGTGGATGGCGTGGGCGCGCGTGACCACGAGGAGGCGCTCACCGGGCGACTGGCGGTCGCGCTGGCCGCCAAGACCGGGCGCGGGGTGGCGTGGCGGGTGGCCGGGCGCACCGGCGCGAACGCCCGCGCGGTGCACGACGAACTGCTGCCGGACGCGGTGACCGAGCCCGCTGACCTGGTCGTGGTCGCGCTCGGCGTGAACGACACGATCGAGCTGCATTCGCCCGCCCGCTACCGGCGCGACCTGTTGCGGCTGGTCTGCGCGCTGCGGCGGTCGCTCGGCCCGGTGCCGGTCGTGCTCACCGGCGTGCCCCACCTCGGCCGCTTCCCGGCGTTGCCCCGGCCGCTGCGCGACGTGCTCGGCCTGCGGTCGGTCGCGCTGGACGCGGCCGCCGCGTCGCTGGCCGCGGTGCCCGGCGTGCGGCACGTGGTGATGCCGGTGGACCGGATGACCGCGAGCGCGTTCGCCTCCGACGGATTCCACCCGGGACCGGAGGGGTACCGGATCTGGGCTGAATACGTCGTGTCGGGATGAGACAGTGATCGCGTGAGCTCGCGCGATCTGTCCGCCCCGAACTGGCTCGTGCACCTCCTGCGCAGCAAGCCGGACCCGACGCCGTGGACCCGGGCGATCCGCGCGCCGATCGCGCTGGCCCTGCCGCTGGCGATCGGCTTCGCGCTGGGCAACATCACGCTCGGCGCCGTGGTCTCCACCGGTGCGCTGCCGACCGTGCTGTCCGAGGCCGGCGGTCCGTACCGCTACCGAGCGCGGCGGATCGCGGGGGCGGCCGTCGCCGCCTTCGCCGGGTACGCCGCCGGGCTGCTCAGCGGCGGCAACCCGGCCGCGTCGGTGCCGGTGGTGATCGCGGTCGCCGCCCTGTCGGCGCTGATCAGCGCGGCCGGGAGCAACGCGTCGATCGCGGCGCTGCAGATGTTCGTCTTCTGCGTGCTCGGCACCGGGCAGCACCTGCTCGGCGTCCAGGTCGAGATCTCGCTGCTCTGCTTCGTGGTGGGCGCGGCCTGGGGGCTGGGCGTCGCCCTGTTCGGCTGGACGGTCCGCGCGACCTCACCCGAGCGGACCGCGGTCACGCAGGTGTTCATCGAGCTGGCCGCGATGCTCTCCGCCGAGGACGAGGACACCCAGCGCGCCGCCCGCCACCAGCTGACCTCCGCGCTCAACACCGCCTACGACCGGCTGCTCACCGCGCGCTCCTGGCTGTCCGGGCGCGACGAGACCTACCGCAGGCTGCTCACCCTGCTTTCGGCGAGCACGCCCGCGGTCGAGGCGTCGGTGGCCATGGTCAACGCGGGCGAGCGGCCACCTCGTGAGCTGATCGACTACCTGGTCCGGCTGGCCACGGCGGTCCGGATCGACGCCGAGCTGCCGCCGGTGCCGGAGATCGAGAGCGACGAGCCGATGGCCGTTGCGCTGCGGGCCGGGCTGGTCAAGATCGGCAAGGGCAAGGAGCGCAAGCGCCGCGAGCCGGTCCCGCTGCGCAAACGCTTGCGCGAATGGTTCGGCGAACTCGCCGG
This sequence comes from Amycolatopsis sp. YIM 10, assembly GCF_009429145.1. GTDB lineage: Bacteria > Actinomycetota > Actinomycetes > Mycobacteriales > Pseudonocardiaceae > Amycolatopsis. Next base: position 346,111 of record NZ_CP045480.1, read on the forward strand.
CCCGGTGACCTGGAGCGCGACCCTGCGGCTGACCCTGTGCGTCGCGATCGCCGAGGTGGTCAGCCTGCTGGTGCCGTTCGAGCGGTCGTACTGGATCACGCTGACCGTCGGCATCGTGCTCAAGCCCGACTTCGGCTCGGTGTTCGGCCGCGCGGTGCTGCGCGGGCTCGGCACGGTCGCCGGGGTGTCCATCGGCGCGGCGGTGCTCGGGCTCGGCGCGCAGGGCTGGTGGCTGGTGGGGTTCAGCGCGTTGTTCGCCGCCGGGGTGGCCATCGGCAAGGTGCGCAACTACGGCCTGCTGGCCACCTTCGTCACCCCGTTGATCATCCTGCAGATGGACCTGTCCAGCCACGGCGACTGGTCGGTGGTGCTGGCGCGGCTGGTGGACACCGTGCTCGGCTGCGCCATCGTGCTGCTGTTCGGTTACCTGCTCTGGCCGGGCAGCATGCGGCCGAGGGTGGGCGGGCAGCTGGCCGACGCGTTGGACAAGGTGACCGCCTACGCCGACCGCGCGCTCCGCCCGGTCGAATCGGCCGACGACCGGGCGGAGCGCTCCCGCGGCCGCCGCCGGGCGTACCGGGCGCTGGCCGATCTGCGGACCACGTTCCAGCAGGTCATCGTGGAACCGTCGGCGGCGGGACGGCAGGCCGTGGCGTGGTGGCCGGTGATCGTCGAACTGGAACGGCTCAACGACGCGATCACCGAGGTGGTGGTCACCGTCGAGCACGGCGCGCCACTGCCGGAGCCCGACGCGGTCGAGCAGGTCACCGCGGCGCTGACCGAGCTGGCGGCGGCGGTCCGGGAGCAGCGCGAACCGGCCAGCATGGCGATGCCGAGCGGGGAGCAGCTGTCCGGTGTGGTCGACGGGCTGACCGCGGTTTTCGACGCGGTGCGCGGCCCGGATCTGACCGAGCGTTCGCCGATGCGGTTCGTCCGGCGGTTCCTCATCGATCGCTGGACCTGATCGCTCCGCTTGCGGTATCGCCGAACTGCTGTTCTATGGGTGTATGGGCATTAACTTCGACGAGTTGAAGAACAAGGCGAAGAACGCGCTGGACAAGAACAGCGACAAGATCGAGCAGGGCCTGGACAAGGCCAGCGGGGTGGCGAAGTCGAAGTTCGGCAAGCACTCCGACAAGATCGACAACGCCACCGGCAAGGCGAAGGGCTTCCTGCACAAGAACCAGGGCGGCGGTGAGCAGCCGCCGGGGCAGACCCCGCCACCCCCGCCCGCGCAGTGATCTAGCTTGATTCGGCGGTGGCCTGGTCGCCGGAGATACCGGTGATCCGGCCGCCCCGTTCCCCCAGCGCGCGCAGGGCCTCCCTGGCGTCCGGCGCCGAAAGGCTCAGCTGGACGCCGACGCGGTCCTGCTCGCGATACTCGGTGAAGGCCACCGAACCCTGGTGACCGGCCTGGATGGTCTTGGCCAGCCCGCCGGTCGAGGCCAGTGAGCCGCGGGCCGCGCCGAGCCTGCCCAGCGCGTCGTCGAGCACCGAGAGCAGCGCCTCCCGGTTGCCCTCCGTCATCGCCCGCACCAGTTCGGGGCGGCTGCCCGCCACGCGCGTGCCGTCCCGGAACGAGCCGGCGGCCAGCGACATCGCCACCGGACCGCCCTCCGCGCCGACCGCGGCCAGCACCGCGGCGAGCAGGTGCGGCAGGTGGGAGATCCGCGCCACGGCCTCGTCGTGCGCGGTCGCCGAGAGCGGCACCACGTGCGCACCCAGCGAAACGGCGAACTCGGCGACCTCGGCCCACAGCGTCAGGTCGGTGTCGTCCTCGATTTCGACCACCCAGGCGGCGTCGCGGAACAACTCCGCGTCGCCGGCGTCCCAACCGGACCGTGAAGTACCCGCCATCGGGTGCCCGCCGACGTACCGCACCTCGGGCGCCCATCGCCGGACCGCGCGAAGCACCGGGCCCTTCACACTGGTCACGTCGGTGAGCAGCGCGTTCGGCGCGTGCTCGGCCAGCAGGTGCAGGGTCTCGTCGATGACGGTCAGCGGCACGGCCAGCACCACCAGCGCGTCCGCTTCGGCGGCCCGGCGCAGCGCCGCGGCCACGTCGGTTCCCGCGTCGTAGCCCTGCGCTCTGGCCGCCGCGGCGTCCGATTCGGACGTGGTGGCACCCCACGCCGTCCTCTTCGCCGCGGCGGCGGCACGCAGCACCGAACCGCCGATCAACCCGAGCCCGATCACGCAGACGTCTCGCACGGGGGACATCCTGCCAGCTTCAGCCGCCCAGGTGCGCGAGCGCGAACGCCGCGTGCATCGCCACGCCGTTCACCATCGCGTCCTCGTGGTACTGAACGCGGTTCGAGTGGTTCGGCGCGACGTCGTCCAAAGAGGTCTCCGGCGGGCAGGCCCCGATGAACGCGAAGGCGCCCGGAACCCGTTGCAGCACATAGGAGAAGTCCTCGGCACCCATGACCGGCTCCGGCATCGGCTGGGCGTACTGCACGCCGAGCACCTCCTCGGCCAGCGACGTCACCAGGTCCGCCTGCCCGGGATCGTTGGCGGTGACCGGATATCCGGGCTCGATGTCCACCATCACCCGGCACCCGTGCGCGGCACCGATGCTCTCGCAGACCTTCGGCAGTTCGGCGCGCACGAGCGCGCGGGTGCGTTCCGAGAGCGTCCGGATGGTGCCTTCGAGTTCGGCCGTCTCCGGGATGATGTTGGTGGTGGTGCCCGCCGAGATACGGGTCACCGAGAGCACCGCCGGGTCGAACACGCTGATCCGGCGGGTGATCATCGTCTGCAGCGCGCCGACCATCGCCGCGGCGGCGGGCACCGGGTCGAGCGCTTGGTACGGGGCCGAACCGTGGCCGCCCTTGCCGGTCACCCGGACCAGGAAGCTGTCCGCCGAAGCGAGGATCGGGCCGTGCCGGGTGAGGATCCGCCCGGATTCCGCGTTCGCGTAGGTGTGCAGCGCGAAGGCGGCGCTGACCTGCTCGCCTGCCGCGTCCAGCACGCCTTCGTGGATCATGTGGCGAGCGCCGTGGTACCCCTCTTCGCCGGGCTGGAACATGAACACGACCGAACCGGCCAGGTCCTCCCTGCGGTCGGCGAGCAGGTGCGCCGCCGAAGCCAGCATCGCCACGTGGGTGTCGTGGCCGCAGGCGTGCATGGTGCCCTCGACCTCGGAGGCGTACTCGAGTCCGGTGTCCTCGGTGAGTGGAAGCGCGTCCATGTCCCCGCGCAGCAGCACCGACGGACCGGGGCGCGCGCCGCGCAGTACCGCGGTCAGCGCGGTGGTCGACTTGCCGCGGGTGATCTCCAGCGGCAGGCCGTCGAGCGCGCGCTCGATCGCGGCCTGGGTTTTCGGCAGGTGCAGGCCCTGCTCGGGGTGCCGGTGCAGGGTACGGCGCAGGTCGACGGTTTTCGGCTGCAACGCCTTGGCCGCGGCCAGCAGCCCGGTGAACCGGGCACCCGGCAGTGGCGGCAGATCGGTGGGACCGGAAGTGCTCATGTCCCGATAGTGGCACCAGTGGCGCACAAGGTGTGTTTCGCGGGCGCAGTGTCGTCAGCACGCGGTATACGGTGTGCGCATGGCGGGGCAGGAGGCGATCACCGGGTTCGCGGTGGCCGTGGTGCGCGAGGACGGCCGTTGGCGTTGCTCGCAGCTGGACACCGGGGCACTGGCGGAGCTGGACGCCGCGATCACCGAGTTGGCGAAGATGCGGTCCACCGGAGCCGTGTTCGGCCTGCTGGCGGTCGACGACGAGTTCTTCGTGATCGTGCGGCCGAGCCCGCGCGGCGCGTCGTTGCTGCTCTCGGACGCCGCGGCGGCACTGGACTACGACATCGCGGCCGACGTGCTCGACCTGCTGCGGGTGGATCCACCCGAGGAGGACGACGACGCCATCTGGCCGGAGGGCGACCTGGAGATCCTCGCCGACTTCGGCCTGCCGGGCGCCGAGTTGCAGGTGATCGTCGGTGAGGTGGACCGGTACCCGGACGAGCAGCTGCTGATGATCGCGCAGCGCTGCGGCTTCGGCGACGAGTTCGCGAAGCTGCTCGACGAAGTGTGATGCGGTTCGAACCGCTTGTGCGCGACGCCATCGGGGTGGCGCGTGAGGCGTTCGTCACCGGTGATGTGCCGATCGGCGCGGTGGTCTTCGCCCCGGACGGTTCGGTGCTGGCCCGCGCGCGGAACGCCCGTGAAGAACTCGGCGACCCGACGGCGCACGCGGAAATCCTGGCCCTGCGTGCCGCGGCTCGCGTTTTCGGCGACGGCTGGCGCCTGGACGGTTGCACCCTGGCGGTGACGGTCGAGCCGTGCACCATGTGCGCCGGCGCGTTGGTCCTTTCGAGGGTGTCGCGATTGGTCTTCGGCGCGTGGGAGCCGCGGACGGGCGCGGTCGGTTCGCTGTGGGACGTGGTGCGGGATCCGCGGTTGAACCACCGCCCGGAGGTGTACGGCGGGGTGCTGGAGGCGGAGTGCGCGGGGCTGCTGGCCGAGTTCTTCACCGGACGGCGCGCTCACCCCGGGGAGTGATCGTCTGGTTGTTCCACATCGTGGTGGGTACCCCAGGGGTACACCGACGAAGGAGGAACTCGCGATGAGCCTCGCGGACAAGGCCAAGGACAAGGCCCAGCAGGCGATGGGCGCGGCGAAGGAGAAGCTCGGGCGCGCCACCGACAACGAGGACCTGCGCGACTCGGGCAAGGCCGACCAGACCGAGGGCGAGGTCAAGGAAGCAGGCCACGACCTCCGGGACAAGGCCAAGGGTGCCGTGCAGGACCTGAAGCGGGACCAGTGACGGCCCCCGGATGACCCCGGGACGGGGCGTCTAGTAACCTAGTCGGCGGTAGCGTGTCCGAGCGGCCGAAGGAGCACGCCTCGAAAGCGTGTGACGGGTAACCCCCGTCCGTGGGTTCAAATCCCACCGCTACCGCCATAACCAGGCAAACGCCCGGCGAGTCTTCCAGGACTCACCGGGCGTTTTGCTGTCCAGTCTCAATTCCAGTCTCATTCGGCCCGTTCAGGCCACTTCGGCGGGCACTCCGACACGCAGCGATAGCGGGTCGGCCCGGTAGGGGTCCTGGGCGTGGACGGTCAGGAATCGTGCACGCGGCTCAGGAAATCCCGGATCAGGGCGGCCACCTCGCTCAAATGCGTCTCCAGCAACCAATGTCCGCCATCGAGCAGGTGCAGTTCCGCATCCGGCAGATCCCGCAGGTAGGCCTCCGCGGCCGGCGCGGGCATGTAGCCGTCGTGCGGGCCCCATGCGATCAGTGTGGGCGGGCGCTGTTCCCGCAGGTACGCCTGCTGCCGCGCGAACCACGGCACGGTCGAACCCTGATCGGTGAGCAGGGTGATCAGGTGGTCACGCCGGGCGGGCGTGCGCTCGACCAGCGCCCACGAGTGCGTCCACAGATCGGGACTGACCTGGTCGACCAGGTGCTCGGGAAGTTCACCCTGGAACTCGCCGCGGAAGCCGGCCTCGCTCACCGCGGCGGCGATCTCCTCGCGGCCCTCCGGCGTCGGGTTGTTCCAGTAGCGCTTGAGCGGTGCGTACTTCGGACCGTGCTCGTCGGGATAGATGTCGCCGTTCTGGATGATCAGCCCGGCGACCCGCTCCGGCTCGGTCATCGCCAGCCGGAGACCGAACTGCGAACCGTAGTCCTGCAGATAGATCACGTAACGACGCAGGCCGAGTTCCTCGGTGAAGCGGCGCAGGTGCTGGGCGTGCGCGTCGAAGGTGTAAGCGAATTCGCCGGGATCGGGCGTGGCGCTGTAACCGAAACCAGGCTGGTCCGGCGCGATCAGTCGCCACCGATCACCGAGTGCCGGCAGCAGGGCGCGGTACTGGAACGACGAGGACGGATATCCGTGCGGTAGCAACACCACCGGTGCGTCCGCCGGGCCGCATTCCCGGTAGAACGTGGTGATTCCGTCGACTTCGAGCTGGCGATGGCTGACGGCAGGCATCGCCCCATGCTAGGTCCGGTGGTCCGGATTCAGCCACCGCTGGAGTTGTCCAAAGTGGACTGATTCAGGGTGGTTTCCGGTGCTGCCGCGGGACGGGCGGAACGGGTCAGCAGCAGGTATCCGACACCGACGACCACCGCGCCGCCGGCGTAGCCGACGATCAGTCCGACCACGTTTCCCGAGGACGGCGGCAGGAGGACCGAGAACAACGCCAGTCCCAGGGTGAGCCAGGTCCGCGGACGACCGGCGGGCAGGCAAGCGGCCAGCGGGATCGCCGCCCACAGCACGTACCACGGCTGCACCACCGGGCCGAAAACCACAACGAAGCCGAGCATCGCGCCCAACGCGAGGACAGGGGCCAACCGGCCGGTCAGCTGGCGGTGGATCACAAAACCCACGCCGACCACGATCACGGCGTAACCGATCACCTTGCCGACGCCGATCATCGTCTGCGTGATGCTCGCGCCGAACAGCGAACCGATGCCCCCGGTCAGGAAGCCGAACCAGTTCGTCGGGGCCATCCAGCTGTTCACCGAGCCCGACGTGCCCAGCGTCCGCAGCCAGCCGAAGCCGAAGCCGGTGCCGACGGAAACCGCGGTGGCCACGAAGGCCATCGCCAGCACCATCGCGCCGCCCCACAGCACCAACCGGCCGAAAGTGGCGCCGTAACGCCTGGCCAGCGCCGTGCCGATCACCGCCAAAGCGACGATGGCGGGCAGCTTCACCAAAGCACCGGCCGCCACCAGGACCACGCCCCAGGTCAACCGCGCCCATTCGACGCGCTCGCCCAGTGCGTCCAGCGCGAGCGCGGTGCCGGCCAGCATGAGGCCCAGCATCAGCGAATCGTTGTGCACCCCGGCCACGAAGTGCCACAGCACCAGCGGGTTCAGCACGCCGAGCCACAGCGCCACCCGTTCGGCCACCCCGGCCGCCCTGGCCAGGCGTGGAGTCGCCCAGACGATCAGGATCAGCCCGGCGATCTCGACGAACCGGTGCGCCAGCAGTCCCGCGACCGGGTTCTCGCCGACGATCCCGGCGATCCACTGCTGGAACTCGGTGAACAACGGCCCGTACGGCGACGGCGAGTCGCGCCAGTAACCGCTCACGCGCTCGGTCATCGCCGACGCCGCGCCGAGGCCTTCCGCCGGGCCGACGGTGTACGGGTCGAGCCCGCGCGACGCGATCTCACCCTGTGCCAGGTAGCTGTGCAGATCCCCGCTGAACAGGGGCGGCGCGGCCAGCAGCGGCGCGGTCCACAGCACCAGCGTCCACCGCAGCCACCGCGAGTCGGGCACGTCGCGGCCGAGCAGGAACCAGGACAGCACCAGCAGGCCCATCCCGGCGATGCCGACCGCCAGCACCGGGCCCTTGATCAGCGCGGTCACCACCAGCAGCAGCAGCACGCCCGCGAACCCGGTCCAGCGGAGTTGATCAGCCCGGAGCATCGCGCCATGCTAGTCACGGTGATCGCCGGGCAGTGTCGAAACCAGGTGGAATCGCCGGTCCACCCGGTCGGGGTGTGGCAAAAGTCCCAGTTGAGCGGACGCGCCCAGTTGGTGATCCCCTAACCCCCTAATGGGTGAGTGGGTGACCCCTCGTTCGGATGAGGGGGATCGCCGCGTGTGATCCCCGATGACCGTTCGGTCTCGAGTCCATAACGTCAGTTCCGGCACGTGGGCCGGTTTTCGCCTTCGTGCCTGGACGCTTTCCCGCCTATGAGGAGTTCCCCCTTGTCTCACCAGGACGTGACCCTGCACGACTTCGTGCTCAACCTGCTGACCGACGACGCTGCCCGGTCCGCCTTCGCCGCCGACCCCACCGCCGTGCTGAGCGACGCCGGCCTGGGTGACGTCACCGCGCAGGACGTGCAGGAGGTGCTGCCGCTGGTCGCCGACCAGGCCGGCCTGCCGACCACCGACCTGCTCGGCGCGCTGCCGACCGACGGGGCCGGGGACGTCGTGCAGACCCTCGAGTTCTTCGCCCACCAGGTGACCGGCCAGGTCGCCCCGGTGCTGGGTGACTTCGCCTCGGCCACCCAGTCCCAGGACGGCGCCTTCGCCAACAGCTTCGGCTTCGCCAACGAGCTCCTCACCGGCGGCAGCGCCATCGCCGCCGACGGCACCGAGTTCGCCGCCAGCCAGGGCGTGGGCACCGCCCTCGGCGACCTGGGCCTGGCCACCGCCGGTGGCTCCGAGGGTCTGGCCGGCAGCCTCGGCTTCGGCAACGACAGCCTCGCCGCCCAGGGTGCGACCGCGGTCGGCCTGGACGGCCTCGCCGCCAGCGGTGGCGTCGGCACCGACGCCGTCGGTGCGGGCCTGGCCGCGGCCGGTGGCCTCGACGGTGTCTCCGCCAGCACCGGCCTCGGCGCCGGCGTGGTCGGTGGCGACGCCGCGCTCGCCGCCAGCACCCAGGGTGCGGGCGTCGAGGGTGGCCTGGACACCCCGCTCGGCGAGTTCGGCGTGGGCATCGGCGCGGACCTGACCGGTGGCGACCCGACCGAGGCGCTGAACGTTTCGGTCGACTCCCCGCTGGGCTCGTTCGGCCTGGACGACGTCACCTCGGCCCTGCCGGTCAACCTGGACGACGTCACCTCGGCGCTGCCGACCGACCTCCCGGCCCAGCTGCCCGCGGCGGACTCCGCCCTGGGCTCGTTCGGCCTCGACAGCCTCGGCGGCCTGACCTCGGCGCTGCCGGTGGACCTGCCGACCGACCTGTCGGCGCTGCCCACGGAGCTGCCCTCCGAGCTGCCCGTCGACCTCCCGGTGGCCAACGAGCTGCCCGCGGTCGGCGAGATCACCGACACCGTCGGCGACGTGACCGGCACCGTGACCGGTGCGGTGCAGGACAGCCCGGTCGGCGGCCTGGTCGACAGCACCCCGGTGGGCGACCTGGCCCCGCAGGTGGGCAACCTGCCGGTGGTCGGCGACCTCACCGACGGCCTCGGCCTCTAAGCAACACCCTCCTCGACGCGCCAAAAGAAGGCGGGCACCGGGACGCCGGTGCCCGCCTTCGGCTATTTGCCGTCGTTTTCCCGCTCACCGCGGGTGCGGTGCTCGTTGTACCCCCAGTCGGTGTTGTCGGTGAGCATCTGCTGGTCACGCCAGCGCTCGCTCCAGGTGGGCAGCCGCACGGCCCGCGTGCCGCCGCGCCCCCGGTCCCGGATCGACTGCACCAGTGCGATGCCCATGAGCAGGACAAAAACGGCGCCGATGGTGATCAGTACCCACATACCAGGTCCCCCTCGCTGGTAACCGTTGTGTTTACGTCTTCCCTCGTTCACCCGTCTGGGTAAGGATGCCTCCCGTACTTCCGAACGAGAGGAATGCGGGTGACCTCGCTCCGACGCAGACGAACCGTGGCGGCCACCACCGCCGGTGCGGTGGCCGTCTCCCTTGCCGTCACGCTCGCCCCCGCCGCGCTGGCCGTGCCCAGCCCGGACGCGGTGATTGCCGAAGTCTACGGGGGTGGCGGTAACTCCGGAGCCACGCTGACCTCGGACTTCATCGAGCTGGCCACCGCGTCGACCGCGGTTCCGCTGGACGGCTGGAGCGTGCAGTACCTGCCTGCCTCGGCGAACCCGTCCAGCCAGTGGCAGGTCACCCCGCTGGGTGGCAGCCTCCAGCCGGGCGGCCGGTACCTGGTCGCCGAGGCCAGCGGTGCCGGGGGCACGACGCCGCTGCCCGCCGCCGACGCGACCGGCACCATCGCGATGGCCGCCACCGCGGGCACCGTGGCGCTGGTCAACAGCACCGAGCGGCTGACCTGCCGCACGGTCGCCGACTGCGCGGCCGACTCACGCGTCCGCGACCTCGTCGGGTACGGCTCGGCCGTGGTCCGCGAGGGCACCGCCGCCGCGGCGACCGCGAACGGGACTTCCTCGGCGCGCGCGACGCTCAACGACACCGACAACAACTCGGCCGACTTCGCCACCGGCGAGCCGACCCCGGTGAACAGCAAGGGCGAGACCCCCGGCGGCTCGGACCCCGGCACGCCCGCGCGGATCCACCAGATCCAGGGCACCACACGCCTTTCGCCGTTCGACGGCAAGAAGGTCAGCGACGTCACCGGCGTGGTGACCGCGTTGCGCACCTTCGGCAGCGCCCGCGGTTTCTGGCTGACCGACCCCGACCCGGACGACGACCCGCGCACCAGCGAAGGCCTCTTCGTCTTCACCGGCAGCACCACGCCCGCGGTCAAGGTGGGTGACGCGGTGAGCGCGGCGGGCACGGTCAAGGAGTTCTACCCGGACAACCCGGCCAGCTCGAACCACCAGTCGCTGACCGAGCTGACCAGTGCACAGTGGACGGTCACGTCGAGCGGCAACGCGCTGCCCGCGCCGACGGTCGCCGGTCCGGACACCGTGCCGGACGCGCTGGTCGCGCAGCCGGGCGGTTCCATCGAGGGCCTCGACCTGGACCCCGCCAAGTACTCGCTGGACTTCTGGGAAGCACACGAGAGCGAGATCGTGCAGGTCTCGGACGCGCGGATCGTCGGGCGCAGCACCCAGTACAACGAGCTGTACGTGACCACCAAGCCCCAGGAGAACGCGACCGCCCGCGGTGGCAGCGCCTACCTCGGCTACGACCGGCCGAACACCGGCGTGCTCAAGATCGAGTCGCTGATCCCGTTCGCGGAGCGGCCGTTCCCGCGGGCCAACACCGGTGACGTGCTTACCGGGCTGACCGCCGGGCCGGTGGAGTACGACAGCTTCGGCGGGTACACGCTGTTCGCCACCGCGCTCGGTGAGGTCAAGGACAACGGCCTGGTCCGCGAAACCACGCGCAAGCAGCGCACCGGTGAGCTGGCGGTGGCCACCTACAACGTGGAGAACCTGTCCGCGGCCGACGAGCAGTCGAAGTTCGACGCGCTGGCCGACGGTGTCGTGACGCACCTGGCGTCGCCGGACGTGGTGACCCTGGAGGAGATCCAGGACAACAACGGTGCCGAGGCCGAGGGTGACGGCGTGGTCGCCGCCGACCAGACGCTCAAGCGGTTCACCGACGCCATCGCGGCGAAGGGCGGCCCGCGCTACGAGTGGCGCCAGATCGACCCGCAGGACGTTCGCGACGGTGGTGAGCCGGGCGGCAACATCCGCGTCGGCTTCCTGTTCAACCCGGCTCGCGTGTCCTTTGTGGACCGGCCTGGCGGCGACGCGACCACTCCGGTCGGCGTGGAGAAGGAGCGCGGCAAGGCCAAGCTGACCGTGTCGCCCGGACGCGTCGACCCGGCCAACGCGGCCTGGGCGAACAGCCGCAAGCCGCTCGCCGGTGAGTTCGTCTTCCAGGGGCGCAAGGTTTTTGTGGTGGCCAACCACTTCGCCTCCAAGGGCGGTGACCAGCCGACCCACGGCCGGTACCAGCCGCCGGCGCGCGGTTCGGAGACCCAGCGGCTCCAGCAGGCGGAGGTGCTGCGCGGGTTCGTCGACCAGTTGCTGGCCGCGGACCGCAACGCGAACGTGGTGGTCGCGGGCGACCTGAACGACTTCCCGTTCTCAGCGTCGGTGCGGAAGCTGACCTCGGGTGGTGCGCTCGAGGCGCTGATCGACACGCTGCCGGAGAACGAGCGGTACAGCTACGTGTTCGAGGGCAACTCGCAGGTGCTGGACCACATCCTGGCCTCGCGGGCACCGCGCGGCGTCGACTACGACGTGGTGCACATCAACGCCGAGTTCGCCGAGCAGGCCAGCGATCACGACCCGCAGGTGGTCAGGTTCCGGCCGGGCAGCGGAAACGCCGTGCAGGACGGCATCTTCGACCTGCTCGACTGGCTCGAGCAGATCCTCGCGAAGAAGCCAGGCGTTTAGGCAGTGTCTATAAGCGGCGGAGCCGCTTGCTGTGGGCCGTCAGCTGGCACCGCAGCGGGTTCTCAGGGGTCTTCTCGCGAGGACAGCTTCACCGTGGTGAATCGGTTATTCATGAGGTGGAGCTCCCGGAGCGAGAAGGCGGCTGAGGTTCCGCCACCCGCACCGCCACGCAAACACTTCAAACACTCACTAGCGGGCGCGCCAGCTTAGCTTCAGGATGGCCTGCACCAAGTCCTGGTACGCGGCGCGGACCTCTTCCAGATAGCGGTCGAGGTACGCGCCGCGGGCCGAGGGGCTCGGTTCCGGTGGGAGGCCGACCTCCAGCCACGAAAGCCGCGAGACGTTGTCATCGGCCATGCGCCACCAGCGGTTGACGCGTTCGATGGTCTGCGCCTCGCGTTCCTTCGCGGCGGCGACCGCCTCGTGCGCGTCGGCCAGTACGCGCTCCAGTTCGTCCGCCCTGGCCAGTTCCCAGGTGCGGAGGTTCTCCTCCGCGCCCCTGGCCAGGCCGATGATCTCCTTGTACCGCATGGCGGCGGTTCCGGTCATGCGCTCACCTGCTCCGGATCGGGGTGGAAGAACGGGATCAGCACTTCGGGACTGGCGTGCGTGGTGCGGTCGAAGAACAACGCGCGCCCCGGTCGCGGTGACCAGTGCACCACCTGCCCGGCGCAGAACGGGCTCAGCTCGCTGCCCTGCACGTCCAGCGCCGCCCAGGCGCCGATGTCGTCGGTGCCGGTGAAGCCGAGCGTGTCCTTCAGCCTGGCGATCGCCCGCCACCAGCCGATCGTGTGGAAACCCGCGCCCGGTCCCTGCTTCAACAGCACCCGGAAGTGGTCCAGCCCGCTCTTGAGCACACCGGGGGCCTTCGCCTCCAGCGCGGGCAGCGCCGCTTCGGCGCCGAACAGCAGCAGGATGCGCTGCTTGTCCACCGAGGACAGTCCTTCGGCGAGTTCGGTCAGCTTCGCGGGCAGGTCGGGCCCGGCGACCGGGGTCACCTCGTGCCCAAGGCCCGCCAGCTTCTTGGTCATCTCCTCGACCGCGGGCTCGACGCGCTCGACCAGGTTGCACACCACGAACTCGACCGAGCCGGTCGAGTACTGCTGGGCCAGCGACCGGGCACAGGAGTCCATGATGGACAGTGCTTCCCTGATCGCCGTGCCGAGCACCGCGAAGTTCCGGCCAGGGGTCGGGGAAAGCTCCACGCCGTGCGCCGCGTTCTGCACGTCGATGGTCTGCCCGACGAGCGTGCGCGGACGGGTGTTCGGCCGGAGGTCCTTGAACGCCTGGTTCTCCTCCAGCAGTGGGGAGATCGCACCGTCGAACAGCCGGGGCTCGGCCGTGCCGCTGGCGTAGCGCTCCCACAGCCGGCGCTGGAGCGTCGGGAAAACGTCCTTTGTGGACGCGTTGGGCACGTGCGCCAGCTGGTTTCCGTGGGAGACACCGGAATCGTGGTTGATCACCGCGTGCCAACGGGGCGCGGAGACGGCCGCCTCGTTGGTCTCGGCCAGCACCCGGCGCGCCTTCGGCATGGCGATGCGCAGCGTGCACTGCTCGAAGATGGCCGGCTTGCCCCAGAACGCCTCGATCCCGGCCACGTCCTGGCTGGCCAGCACCAGGTGGATGCCCTGCGACCGGCCGCGCCGCGCGATGTCCTCCAGCAGCGAGGTCGCCTGCGCGGTCACCGTGTCGCGCCCGGCGAACAGGTACTGGAACTCGTCGATCACCGCGACGATCCGCGGCCAGTGCCCGTTCGGATCCTGTTCCCGCAGGTCGGCGAGGTTGGTCACCTCATGGTCCTTGGCCGCGGCCGAACGGAGGCGCAGCTCGTCGGCGAGGAAGCGCAGCAGGGCCAGGCCGAACTCGCGGTCGGTGTTGACGTTCACCCCGACCAGCCGGGCGTGCGGCAGCCAGCTGGAGTCCTTGCGGCCGGGCGCGAGCCCGGCGAAGGACACGCCCTCCTTGAAGTCCAGCAGGTACAACGCCAGCTCGTCGGGGGAGTACCGCGCGGCGAGGCTGCCGAGCAACGCGTAGAGGAAGTTGGTCTTACCGGATCCGCTGGGCCCGCCGATCAGCGCGTGCGGGCTGGCGTCACCGATCACCACCTCGATCGGGTCACCCTCGTAGAAGCCGATCGGGGCACGCAGTTCGTGCGCCGAACGCTCCTGGCCCAGCTCACCGGGCAGCAGGTCGGCGAACGAGCGCGGCCCGCCCTGCTTCTGGATCAGCGCTTCGGCGAGCCGGGTCGCGGCCATGCTCACCTGGCCGGACGGCAGCGGCGGGTCCAGGGTGACCACCAGCTCGGAGCCGGTCATGCTGGTGATCGCCTTGCGCTCCTCCGATTTCAGGCTGATGCCCTCGACCGAACCGCCGAGCGTGGTCGGCACGTCCACCAGGATCAGCGAGATCCCGGCCGACAGCGCGCCGCTGGCCACGCGGCGCAGGTCGCGCAGCCGCTCGGGCTGCAACTCCTCGCCGTTGCCGAACAGCACCGCGATCCGCCACGGCTCCGTCCGCTTGCCGGTGGCCAGGCGCATCGCGCGCAACGAGGTGTACCCGCCCTGCATGGTCTGCGCGTGGATGCGGCGGATGTGCCCGGCCAGCTCGTCGAGCAGGTCCTGCAGGCGGGTCGGGTCGCAGACGTTGAGCGCGCCGGTCCGGCTGAGCGGGTACAGGTTCGGCAGCACCGCGGTGAGCTGGCCGACGTCCCACAGGTGCACCCGCACCGCGCCCGGTTCGAAGGTGGACAGCACCCGCATCAGCAGGTTCTCCACCAGCGCGTCCACCGTCGCCCTCGTCCTCGGTGCGGAGGTGATGGACAGGTGCGACTCGTCGAGCAGCGGCACCGCCACGTCGAAGGTCTGCGCCACGCCGGTGGTTTTGCTGTCCACTGTGGACGTGCCGATCCGCCACAGCTCGGGCACCGAGGTACCCGGATTGGTGCCGACGCGGCCGAGCCAGTGGCCGGGCGGCTGCCCGGCCGGGCCCGGTGCCGCGGCGGCGACCAGTTCGCGGATGGTATTCGGCCCCTCGGCCCAGTCGTTGTAGAACTGCCCGCGCACGGTCTGCAGCCAGTTGACCACCTCGGCCATGCCCGGCTGACGCGCGCGCTCGGCGATCGCCTCGTCGGCGCCCGCCCGCTCGATGCCGGCGCGCACGATCATCCGCTCCAGCTCGAGCTTGGCCAGGTCGGCCTCGGCGGTCTCCCGTGCGCTCGCCGCGGCGCCCAGCGCCAGTCCGAGGTGACGGCGGAGCTGATCCAGTGCCGCCGTCACGCGTCCGCGTTGCTCGCTGCGCTTGTTCATTTCCGCCTCACGACTACGACTACAGCATGGCCAGATAGGTACCCAGCGCCTCGTCGGCCCCGGCGATCCGGGATTTGTGCGTGTCCAGCTGGTCCACCGCCTGCGCGAGCTGCGGTGGAACCCACGGATCGGCCTGCGCCTGCGGGTCGACGATCGCGCGACGGGCCTCGGCGAGCAGTTCGCCCGCCCGGTCGAGGTGGGCCACCGCGACCTCCGCGGCGGCCCGCACCGCCGTCAGCCGTTCGTGGAGTTCGGAAACGGACATCGTCAGAGGCGGGCCGAGTAGGAATCGGCGGCGGAAATGGCCGCCTGGATGGTGCTCTGCGTGCCGGTGATGCCCTGCAGTGCCTCGGCGAACATGCCGTGGGCCTGCCCGACCTCCGGCTGGGTGCTGCCCGAGGTCGCCTGCGCCAGCGAGAGCTGGGCTTCTTCGAGTGCCTGGGCGGCTTGCTGGAGCGCGGCGACGCTGGCGTTCGCCTTCTCCTTGGAAAGCGCGATTCCCGCGCGGATCTCATCCACTCCGGGCATGAGGCTGCGGACTCCTTGAGAAATCGGGGTCGGTGCGTGGTCGTGTCCGGTCTTCGGCGAGTGTGCCCGGCCGCGACCCGGAACGGTTCAAGCCCCGGACGAGGTGCCGTCCGGGGCCGGTAGACGGCGGAAACACTAGTGGTAGTGCGCTCGAAGCCCGGACCGAACCCCCGGCAAGATCGTCCGGCTGACAGTATTAGCGTCGGCGCCTTTCGCGCCCGGGATGGGGAGCACGCGGCCGCGCGGGATCGTGGCCTCATCGGCGGACTCCAACGATTGGC
This sequence comes from Amycolatopsis sp. YIM 10, assembly GCF_009429145.1. Taxonomy (GTDB): domain Bacteria; phylum Actinomycetota; class Actinomycetes; order Mycobacteriales; family Pseudonocardiaceae; genus Amycolatopsis. The sequence goes on from NZ_CP045480.1 coordinate 361,963, forward strand.
AGCACTAGTTTCAATGCAGTATGCGTGCCGGGAGGTGGCACGGAGAATCCAGCGAACGGGTTGGCCGTGCTCACACGCAGCGAGGTCCCCGGCACGCTGCTCGCCGGGGACCTCGCTGGTTGGCGGAGGATACGGGATTCGAACCCGTGAGGGCTTTTACACCCAACACGATTTCCAATCGTGCGCCTTAGGCCGCTCGGCCAATCCTCCGCCGAGAAGGCTACAGGACCCCCGCGCGGTGCCCGGTTGCGGGGTCTGAGCTGGGCGAACACCGGTTCAGCTCGCCGGGCAGCCTGCCAGGTCTCTGCTGGTGTCGCTGCCGTTCACCCGCAGCGCGCCCCACAGCCCGGTGGTCACCGTGGTGCAGCTGAGCTGGCTGAGCGCGGCCTCCGGCAACGCCGACAGCGGTACCGGCAGGAACACCTCGAGCTGACCGCTGAAGGCCACTTTCGCACCCGGCGGCACCTGCGTGTACAGACCGCGTTTCTGCTCGTCCGGGGTCGGCCCGCCGACCAGCGCGCTCAGCACGCTTTCCGGACTGGCCAGTCCCGGTGTCGACCGGGTGATCGGGTAGATACGTCCGTCCAGCAGGAAATAAAGGGTCATTTCCGCCTGGTTCCGGTACGGGAACGCGGGGCCGGGGCCGGCCGGGATGGGGCCGTCGGTCGGCCGCACCCCGCACGCCGTGAGCAGGCACAACAGCAGGACCGCCAGTGCGCGCCTCATCGCGGCACCGCCAGGAACCGGGGCAGGAACAGGGTGAACCGGGCGCCGCCGTCCGGCCGGTTCTCCGCCTGGATGCCACCGCCGTGCATGCGCGCGTTCTCCAGCGCGATGGCCAGGCCGAGCCCGCTGCCGTCGGACCGCGCGCGGGCGCTGTCGGCCTTGTAGAAGCGCTCGAACACGTGCGGCAGCACGGCCGGATCGATGCCGGGACCGTGATCGCTGACCTCCACCGACACCATCGTGTCGTTCGCCCGTAGTTTCACCTCGACCGGGGGACCACCGTGACGCAGCGCGTTTCCGACCAGGTTCGCCACGATCACGTCCAGCCGTCGCCGGTCCACCCTGGTGCTCACCCCCTCGGGCAGGTCCAGCACCAGTTCGGGGCCTTCGCGCCAGCCACGCGCGGCCATGCTGTCGGTGATCGCGGTGGCCAGGTCCCAGTCGTCGAGCTGCAGGTCCGCGCGGTTGGTGTCGAACCGGGAGATCTCGATCAGGTCCTGCACCAGGCGCGCGAGCTTGCGGGTCTCCGCCGAGACCAGGCGCGCGGCGACGGCGGTGTCCGGCGGCAGCTGCCCGGCGTCCTCGTCGAGCACCCCGGTCACCGCGCTCATCGCGGTCAGCGGGGTGCGCAGCTCGTGCGAGACGTCGGCGACGAACCGGCGGGCCGCGGCCTCCATCTCCCGCAGCTCACCGACGGTCCGGTCCAGCGCGACCGCGGTTTCGTTGAAGGTGGCCACCAGTTCGGCCAGCTCGTCGGAGCCGCGGACGCGCAACCGGGTGTCCAGCTTGCCCTCGGCGAGTCGCCGCGCGGCCAGGTTGAGCTGGCGGACCGGCCGCAGCACCCCGCGGGCGGCGAGCAGCGCCAGCCCGGCGGCCAGCGGGAACACCAGCGCGACGGTCAGCCAGGCCCACTGCGCCAGCTCCTCGATCGCGGTCTGCTCGTCGCCGAGCGACATCGACGCGTACACCTCGATGCCGGTCGGCACGGTCACCCCGGTCGCGTCCGGGCCGAGCACGGGCATGCCGACGTAGAACATCGGCGTCCCGTTGTAATCCACCCGCTGGAACTGGATGCGCTCGCCGGAGTCGACCGCCGAGCGCAGCGCCCCGGGCACCGAGGTGATCGGCAGCCCCTGGCCGGCCGAGGTGCGGCCCTGGTAGACCACCACCGCGACGCCGTCGATCCGCTGCGCGAGCGTGTCCAGGTCGGCCTGTCCCGGTGGTACGGACAACTGGGGGAGGGTGTCGATCACCCGCTGCTTGACCTCGTTCATGAAGTCGTCCTGCGCGGTGGTGAGCATGGTGTTGCGGGCCGAAACGTAGCTGGCGCCGCTGGCCGCGGCCGCGCCCAGCACGGTGGCCAGCGCGAAGGCGGCCAGCAGCCGCGGCCGCAGTCCGGACAGCCACTGCCACGGGCGGTTCCGGTTCATGGGCGGGCGAAGCGGTACCCGAAGCCGCGCACGGTCTCCACGTGGCGAGGGCTCGCCGGCACGTCCTCGATCTTCGACCGCAGCCGCTGCACGCAGGCGTCCACCAGCCGCGAGTCGCCGAGGTAGTCGTGCTCCCAGACCGCTTCGAGGATCTGCTGGCGGCTGAGCACGCGCCCCGGCGTGCGGGACAGCTCGAGCAGCAGCTTCAGCTCGGTCGGGGTCAGCTGCACGGGCTCGCCGCGCAGGGTGACCACCAGGCCGGTGCGGTCGATCACCAGGTCACCGTAGCGCTCGATGTCGCTCTGCTGCTCGCTGACCGCGCGCCGCAGCACAGCTCGGATGCGTGCGTCCAGCACACGGGGTTCGACCGGTTTGACCACGTAGTCGTCGGCACCGGCTTCGAGCCCGGCCACCACGTCGAAGTCGTGGCTGCGCGCGGTGAGCATGATGATCGGCGTCTCGCCGCCCGCGCGGATCCGGCGGCAGGTCTCGAAACCGTCGATCCCGGGCAGCATCAGGTCCAGCACCACGATGTCGGGCCGGTGCTCGCGCAGCCGGTCGAGCCCGCGCTCGCCGGATTCGGCGGCGTGCACGACGTGCCCCTGGCGGCGCAGGGCCAGCCCGAGGCCCTCGCGCACGGCGTCGTCGTCCTCCACCAGTAACACCATGGCCACCCGGTCATTAAACCGACGGCCCGCCGGGCCCGCGATCCGTGCCCGGCTTTGTGGCAAAACCATGACATTACCCGGACGAGACCGCGAAACGACGCGGTGAACATGGGATTCATGCAGGTCAGTCTGGTTCTGGAAAGCGCGGCAGGCTCGGCTGGAGCGCCCGCGGAGAAGGTGCACGCCTATCCGGCGCGGCACGGCAGACGACGTCGCCGGATCGCCGCCGCACCACTGGCCGGCGCGCTGGGCTGCGTGCTCGCGTTCGCCTACACCTACTGGTTCTTCGTGCTCACCCCGTCCGGGCAGCGGATCGAGAACACCACGCTGCTCGCCGGTCGTCCGTCCACAACGGACTCGATCGCCGGGTTGCTGCGCGACGTGGACTTCGTCCCGCTGCTCGGGGTGACCGCGGTGGTGCTGCCGCTGCTCGCGCTGGCCAGGCGCCGGTACGCGCTCGCCGGTGGCGCGCTGGTCACCCTGCTCGGTTCGCTGGCGGCCGCGCAGTTCCTCAAGCTCTCCGTGCTGCCCCGGCCGGAACTCGGCGAAAGCGACGGCGCGCCGGGGCACAACAGTTTCCCGAGCGGGCACGTCACCGCCGCGATCGCCGTGCTGTTGTCCACCATGCTGGTGCTGCCGCGCCGGTTCCGGCTCTGGGCGGCGGTTCCCGGCGCGCTGGGCGTTGCCTGGGTGGCCGCGTCCACCGTGGTGCTCGGCTGGCACCGGCTCAGCGACACGCTCGGCGCGGTGTTCCTGGTCAGCGCGTTGTGCTGCCTGGCCATCGCGTTCCGCGGCAGTCAGCGCGCGGCCTCGTTCGGCGCGCAGGTCACCGCGTTGCTGGTGCCGGTGCTGGTGGCCGGGATCGGTTACCTGGCCACCACGGCGGGCGCCGAGGGCGGCGGCGGGGTGCTGGTGATGGCGGTGGTGCTGGCCGCGGTCTCGTCGGTGGTGATGGTGACGCTGGTGACCTGGCTGATGCTCGGGGACGGGAAGGACAAGGGGCGGCACCGGGTCCAACGGCCCTAGTGGGTCCGCGTGCTTCCCGGCACCGTGTCGCCATGGGGGAACTTTCGGCGGTGAGGACGGGTGGGAAGGCGATGCTCGACTCGTTCGGCCAGGAAGTGCTCAACCGGGCACAGTCGCTGGAACTGCTGGGCAGCACCGGACTGGGCCGGGTGGTGTTCACCGATCGCGGCATGCCCGCGGTGCAGCCGGTCCGGTTCGCGCTCGACGAGCACGCGCTGCGGTTCGGCGTGCCGGTGGGGAGCGTGCTGGCGGCCGCCGCCCGCGGGAACGTGCTGGCCTTCGAGGCCGATTCGCTCACCCCGGAACTGGACGCCGGGTGGTGGGTCACCGTGCTCGGGCACGCGAACACGGACGACGTGACGGCCGGCGAGTGCCTGGTGCGGATGTCCCTCGAAGTGGTGACCGGCCGCCGGGTGCGCGTGGGCCAGTAACGAACAGTCCGCCGAAGTCGACCATTCTGGCGGAAGATCCCTCTGCCGAACGGGACCGGTGCGCACCCAGTGAACGACCCGGGCGCCCAGCGCATGCTGGACGCGGTCATCAGCATCGCCCACGGCGCGACCGTGCCCGAGATCCTGGACCGGGTGGCGGGCGCCGCGTGCGCGCTGACCGGTGCGCCCGAAGGCGTGGTGCTGCGCGCGGGCGCGGCCCCGCCGGAAGCGACGGACGCACTGGTGGTGCCGATCGAGGTGCGCGGGGAGCGCTTCGGCGAGGTCCGGCTGACCGGCAAGCAGTTCACCGAATCCGACGCCGAGCTGGTGCGCACACTGCTCACCGCGGCGGGCGGGTCGATCGGCAACGCGGCCCTGTTCGAGCAGTCCGAGCAACGCGAACGCTGGCTGCGCGCCTCGCACGACGTGACCTCGGCCCTGCTCGCCGGTGAGGACCCCGAGGCCACGCTGCGGTTGATCGCCGAGCGGGCGCGGCTGGTCGCCGGGGCCACCGCGGGCGGCATCGCGCGACCGACCGACGAAACCGCCACGGTGCTGGAATTCGCGGTGGTCGAACCACCGGGACCGGACGCCGACCGGCTGACCGGGCTGACCGTGCCCGCCGACGGCACCGCGACCGGCATGGCCTTCACCACCGGGGAGCCGGTGGTGGTGCGCCGCTACGGCGACCACGTGACCGCGCAGCAGGCGGGTACCGGGGTGGATCTGCCGCAGGTGGTCGGCGACCTGGACTCCGCGGTGGCCGTGCCGCTGCGGGTCGGTGACGAGACGCTGGGTGTGCTGGTGGTGGCGAAGCTGCGTGACGAGGTGCCGTTCACCGACACCGAGGTCCGGCTCGCGCTGACCTTCGGCGCGCACGCCGCGCTGGCCATGGAGTTCGCCAGGGCCGAGCAGGACCGGCAGCGCCTCGCCGTGCTGGAGGACCGCGACCGCATCGCGCGCGACCTGCACGACCTGGTGGTGCAGCGGCTGTTCGCGATCGCGCTCGGGCTGGAGTCGACCGGGTTGCTGCTCGACGAGCCGAGGGTGGCCGAGCGGCTGCGGCGGTTCGTCGACGACCTCGACGCCACCATCACCGAGGTCCGGAACAGCATCTTCGCCCTGCAGCAACCCGCCGAGGGCCTGCGCTCGCGGATCGCGCGTGCCTGCGCCGAGGCGGCGCCGAGCCTCGGTTTCGAGCCGCGCGTCGGCTTCACCGGCGCGGTGGACGCCGCGGTGCCGTCGGCGGTGGAGACGGACCTGTTCGCCACGTTGCGGGAAGCGCTGTCGAACGTGGCGCGGCACAGCAGGGCGACGAAGGTGTCGGTGACCGTCGCGGTCGACGGGCGCGGCGACGGCTTGCGGTTGACCGTGGCGGACAACGGGATCGGCATACCCGCCCAGCCCACCCGGCGCAGCGGACTGGAGAACCTGGCCGCGCGTGCCGCGCGCTGGCACGGCACCAGCGCTGTACAGGGCGAACCCGATCGTGGTACCACGCTGGACTGGGTGATCCGCCTACCGGAGGTCCGATGACGGTCTCGGTGTTCCTGTTGGACGACCACGAGCTGGTGCGCACGGGGTTGCGCACGGTCCTGGAGGCCAGCGGTGATCTGCTGGTCTGCGGGGAGGCGGCCACCGCCGCCGAGGCGCTGGCCCGGATTCCGATGGCCCGGCCGGACGTGGCGATCCTCGACGTGCGCCTGCCCGACGGCGAGGGCATTTCGGTGTGCCGCGAGATCCGGGCCGCGATCGAGCCGCCACCCGCCTGCTTGATGCTGACCTCGTACTCCGACGACGAGGCGCTCTTCGGCGCGATCATGGCCGGGGCGGCGGGGTACATGCTCAAGCAGGTCTCCGGCGGTGACCTGGTCAAAGCGGTGCGCACGGTGGCGGACGGCGGCTCGCTGCTCGACGCGCACCTGACCGCGTCGGTGATGAGCAGGCTGCGCGGGGACGACGGTCCGGCCGACCCCGGGTACGCCCAGCTCAGCCCGCAGGAACTGCGCGTGCTGGACCTGATCGCGGCCGGGCTGACCAACCGCCAGATCGCCGGGCGGCTCGGGCTCGCGGAGAAGACGATCAAGAACTACGTATCGTCGTTGCTGCACAAGCTCGGGTTCGAACGCCGGACGGAGGCCGCGGTGTATGCCACCAAGCGCAGGCGGTCCCATCCCTGACCGCGACACCTACCGCACGATAGCGGCGGCGGGGGTGCACGAGATCGAGGTGCGCCGGTCGCGGTTCCTGTGCGCACTGGCGCCGGTCGATTCGGCGGAGGCCGCGCGCGAGGTGATCGCCGAACGGCGTCGCGCGGAACCGGCGGCCCGGCACCACTGCCACGCGTTCGTGCTCGACCCGGACGGCCGCACGCAGCGCTCCAGTGACGACGGCGAACCGGCGGGCACCGCGGGCACCCCGATGCTGGAGGTGCTGCGGCGGCGCGAGCTGACCGACACCGTGGCCGTGGTGAGCCGCCACTTCGGCGGGGTACTGCTCGGTGCGGGTGGGCTGATCCGGGCGTACGGGCAGGCGGTCGCCGACGCGATCGACGCCATCGGCACGGTCGAACGACGGCTCCTGTGCCTGCTGCTGGTGAGCGTGGACTACGGCCGCGCCGGGCGGGTCGAAGGCGAACTGCACGCCTCGAAGTACCGGGTCATCGGCACGCACTACGACGACGCCGCCCGCTTCGAGATCGGCGTCCGGCCTGATCAGGTGCCCGATTTCCGGGCCTGGCTGGCGGATCTGACCGGTGGCACCGCGGCGGTGTCGGAGACCGGGCGGTACTGGGTCTGAGAAAAACCCCGCGATCCGGTGTATCTGGCGGGGATTCGCGCGCCTCCTTGATTCCGTGGTGCTCGCGGTAGGGCCTTTGGACCCTGAGCGGTGCGGGGCATGGGGCCCTGGCCGGTCAGCCGCGGACATTGAAAGCTGGGAGCGATCCTCGGCTAGCAGGGGAGAGCGCCGATGAGAAAAGTGATCCAGGTCGAAGACATACCCATGTACCTGCGCACGCTCGCCGTGCTCGCGGTACTGCTCACCGCTTCGGTGCAGGCGCCTTCGGGATGGCGCTCAACCGGGGGACCTGTGGCGGTTGTGGTCGTTCCGGCCCATTCCGCGGGGGTGCTCGGCGAGCAGAGCGGGCCGGAGTCCGAGCGGACCGGCAACCCGCTGGGCCGCTCCGTCGCGCACTGACCACCGAGGCTGGCTTAATGCGGCACAACGCCCCGGGAACTCCATCGGTCGCCGACCGGGTGCTGGACGTGCTCGACGCGTTCAGCACGGAGCGCCCCGAACTGACCCTGTCCGAGCTGAGCAGGCGCACCGGCCTGCCGTTGTCCACCACCCACCGCATCGTCGGGGGACTGGTCCGGCGTGGTGCGCTCGAGCGAGCCGAATCCGGGCGATACCGGGTCGGCCTGTGGTTGTGGGAGGTGGCCTCGCTGGCGCCGCACGGCCTCGGCCTGCGCGACACCGCGATGCCCTTTCTCGAGGACCTGCACGAGGCCACCCGGCAGAACGTGCAGCTGGCCGTGCTGGACGCACCCGACGTGGTGTACCTGGAGCGGCTCTCCGGGCACAGCCCGATGCCGTCGCGAGCGGGCGGGCGGTTGCCCGCGCACGCCACCGGCGTCGGACTGGCGCTGCTCGCGCACGCGCCGGCCGGGGTCGCGGAGCGGGTGCTCGCGCGGCCGATGAAGCGGTTCACCGACAAGACGATCGCGTCGCCGGAACGGCTGCGGCGAGTACTCGCCGACGTCCGCCGCGAGGGCATCGCGATCAGCGACGGCCAGATCGAACTGGTGGGGCTCTCCGTTGCCGCACCCGTGTTCGGCGCCGAGGACACCGCGGTCGCGGCGATCTCGGTGGCGGTCCCGGCGACCGGGACCGATCCGCGCACGCTGGTGCCTGCGGTGCGAGCGGCGGCCCGGGGCATCTCCCGCACCCTGGGCGCGCCGCGCGCCAAGCGAGCCGGCCTGGTGGTCGGCGGCCGGGGCTGACACCGGCCGAACTGGTCAACCCAGGGTTGACGATGGCGACATCGTCAACTTATGGTTGACGCTATGACCAACCCAGTGAAGCTCGACGAGCTGATCGAGTCCATCAAGAACCAGCACCCCGAAGCCGACCCGCTGCAGCACCTGTCCGACGCCGTGCTCGCCGCCGACCACCTCGGTGAAGTGGCCGACCACCTGATCGGCCACTTCGTCGACCAGGCAAGGCGGTCCGGCGCGTCGTGGACCGAGATCGGGCGCAGCATGGGCGTGAGCAAGCAGGCCGTGCAGAAGCGCTTCGTGCCCAAGGAGAACGACGGCCAGCCGCTGGCCGAGCTGATGCAGACCTTCACCCGGTACACCGATCGCGCGCGGCAGGCGGTGGTCGGGGCGCAGCAGGTCGCGCTCGCCGCCGGGAACGCGCGGATCGAGCCGGAGCACCTGCTGGCCGCGCTGATCAGCGATCCGGAGAACCTGGCCACCCGGACCGTGGTGGCGCTCGGCGGCTCGCCCGACGAAATGCGGGCGAAGCTGGTCGAGGGCTTCGAGCCCGCGATGGAAACCCCGCCCACGCAGGCCACGATCAGCGCGCGTGGCAAGAAGCTGTTCGAGTTGACCGCGCGGGAGGCGCTGCGACTCGGGCACAACTACATCGGTGCCGAACACTTCCTGTTGAGCCTGCTGGAACTCGGGGACGGCGGAGTGGCCGAAGTGCTGGCCGACGCGGGGATCACCAAGGAGAGCGCCGAAACCGTGATCAACCAGGCGGTGGCACAGGTGCTGGCCGAGCGGTCCGCCTCCGGTACCTGAGGTCGGCGATCCAGGCGTAGAGGATCGAGGGTGCCGCGATGAGCACCGCGTCACCCCAGGTCGCGGTCACCGTGCTCTGGTCGGGAATGGGGGCCCCGCCCGCCAGCACCATGGTGGCGATGTTGTTGATCGCGTGCAGGCCGATCGCGGCCTCCAGGCCACCGGTGCGCACGGTGAGCCAGCACAGGATCATCGCGAAGACGAACAACTCGGCCAGGATCGGCGCCGACGTGTAGCCGTGCGTGGCGACGAAGGCCACCGAGCTGAGCACCGCGCCCGGCCACGGCGTGCGGAGCCAGGCGCCGAAGGCCTGAAGCAGCCAGCCGCGGAAGACGTACTCCTCGGCGGCCGCCTGGAACGGCACCAGCAGCAGGGTGAGCGCCACGATCGAGAGGTAGGCGGGCAGGCCGGGCCAGCCCGTGCCGTCCCAGCCGGCGCCGAGCAGCAGGTCGACCACGGTCGCCGCGGCGAAGGCGGCCACCGCCCAGCCGGTGCACTCGGCCAGCCATCGCCACCGCAGCCGACCGTCCACACTGGACACTGTGCCGGGCCCGCGGTGTTCGCCGAAGCGGGCGGCGGCGAACACGGCGGGCAGCGTGACCGCGATCGCGCCGAAGCTCAGCACCATTTCCCAGCGCTGGTCGGTGCTCTCCGAGATCGCCGCGGTGAACACGGAAAACGTTGCCAGCAAAGCGAATCCGACCGCGACGAGGACCGCGGCGCCGAGCAGCGGCCGCCACCAGCGATAGGCGGGGCCGCGGGTCTGCAGGTGGTAGCTCACCCGTTGAATCTAATTGGCGCGAAGCGCTCCGTTGAGGGTGGTGGCGGGAGACGGGTGGGACTGGTCGACACCCGATAGTGCAAACGGGACGCTCACGCAAGGTTCCTTTGGTCAGTCTGTCGAGTGAATAGGAACTTTCGAAGGGTGTTAATGATTTACCAACATTGCTTACGCTGCGTCCCATCCCCCACGGGAGGCAAGGGGGCAGGGAGAAGGAGATGCGGATGAAGGTACGTGCTCTGGTCGTCGGCCTGCTCACCGGCGTGGGCGCCGCCGTGGCCGCGGTGGCTGGTGCGGCGCCGGCCGGCGCCGACGTCACCCCGTTCATCGTCGGCGGCAACGACGCCGACCAGGAGTACTCGTGGATGGTCTCGCTCCAGGAGGGCGGCAACCACTTCTGCGGTGGCTCGCTGATCTCCCCGGAGTGGGTGCTGACCGCGGCGCACTGCGTGCAGGGCTCCTCGGCCGACTCGATCAGCGCGCGGATCGGCAGCAACGACCGCACCACCGGCGGTGAAGAAGCACAGGCCGCCGAGGTCATCGTGCACCCGGACTACACCGGCACCGGTGCCGGTGGTGACATCGCGCTGGTCAAGCTGTCCGCGCCGGCCAAGTCGGCGCCGGTCTCGCTGGGCACCACCACCGACGCGGGCACCAAGACCCGCCTGCTCGGCTGGGGCCAGACCTGCCCCGAGCGCGGTGGCTGTGACGCCCCGATCAAGCTGCAGCAGCTGGACACGCAGGTGGTCGAGGCCGACAAGTGCACCGGCATCGACGGCAGCCTCGAGCTGTGCACCGACAACCCGGGTGGCGACGCGGGTGCCTGCTACGGCGACTCGGGCGGCCCGCAGGTCGTCGAGGCGGGCGGCAAGTTCGAGCTGATCGGCGTCACCAGCCGCACCGGCAACGGCGACCCGACCTGCGCCACCGGCCCGTCGATCTACACCTCGGCCCCGGCGTACTCGGACTGGATCTCGCAGAACGTCGGCTGACGCCGGTAACAGCACAACAAGTGGGGCGTCGCCTTCGGGCGGCGCCCCACTTGTTGTGTGCGGTCTACGCGGGCTTTTCCGGCCGGGTGTCGGTGGCCCATTCGGTGTGGAACGAACCCTCCCGGTCGACACGGCGGTAGGTGTGCGCGCCGAAGTAGTCCCGCTGGCCCTGGATCAGCGCCGCCGGGAGGCGTTCCGCGCGCAGTCCGTCGTAGTAGGCCAGCGAAGTGGCGAAGCCCGGCGCCGGAATGCCCAGGCTGGCAGCGGTGGAAACCACCGAGCGCCAGGCGTCCTGCGCGTCCTCGACGGCCTTGCGGAACAGGCCCGCGGTGAGCAGCGTCGGCAGCTCGGTCTCCGCGGCGTACGCGGACCGGATGTCGTCGAGGAACTTCGCGCGGATGATGCAGCCGTCACGCCAGATGGTGGCGACCTGACCCAGGTCGATGTCCCAGCCGTACTCGGTGCTCCCGGCCTGGATCTGGTTGAAGCCCTGTGCGTAGGCGACCACTTTGGACGCGTACAGCGCCTGCTCCACGTCGTCGGCGAACTTCTCCGCCGCCGAACCGGTCAGTTTCGTGCGCGTGGGCCCGGCCAGCCCGCGGGCGGCGGCACGCAGCCCGGCGTGCCCGGACAGCGAACGCGCGAAGGTCGCCTCGGCGATCCCGCTGATCGGCACCCCGAGGTCGAGGCCGATCTGCACGGTCCAGCGCCCGGTGCCCTTCTGCTCGGCCTGGTCGGCGACCACGTCCACGAACGGCTTGCCGGTGGCCGCGTCGGTGTGCGCGAGCACCTGCGCGGTGATTTCGATGAGGTAGGAGTCGAGCCGCCCGGTGTTCCAGGTGCGGAAGACCTCGGCGATCTGGGCCGGTTCGTAACCGGCGGCGCCGCGCAGCAGGTCGAACGACTCGGCGATCAGCTGCATGTCGGCGTACTCGATGCCGTTGTGCACCATCTTCACGAAGTGCCCGGCACCGTCCGGCCCGATGTGCGCGCAGCACGGCGTGCCGTCGACCTTCGCGGAGATGTCCTCCAGCAGCGGGCCCAGCGATTCGTAGGACTCCGGCGAACCGCCCGGCATGATGCTCGGGCCGTGCAGCGCGCCCTCCTCACCGCCGGAGACGCCGGTGCCGACGAAGTGCAGCCCGCGCTCGCGCAGCTCGGCCTCGCGGCGGCGCGTGTCGGCGAAGTGCGCGTTGCCCGCGTCCACGATCACGTCGCCCTTTTCCAGCAGCGGGGCGAACTCCTCGATGACCGCGTCGGTCGGCGCTCCCGCCTTCACCATGATCACCACCTGGCGCGGGCGCTCCAGCGAGTCGACGAACTCCCGCGCCGAGTACGCCGGGATGAACTCGCCCTCCGAGCCGAACTGCTCGACCAGGTCACGCGTGCGCTGCTCGGAGCGGTTGTGCAGGGCAACCGTGTGCCCGTGCCGGGCCAGGTTCCGGGCCAGGTTGCGGCCCATCACCGCCAGCCCGGTGACCCCGATGCTCGCCTTCTTGCTCATGTGCCGCCTTCCGTATGGGACCTGCTCCGCAGATTAGTCGCGTACTCCGGTTACGGGCGAGTCACCGAACCCGTCCGCTGCGGCCAGTCGATTTCCGCTGCGTGAGAGGGTAATGTCAGAGCGTCATCGCGCGATTAATTCGAAACGTCTGTGTGGGGTGCCGTGGGATCGGCCGGTCGGTCTGGGGGTAGTTGATGGCGAGCACCATCACCTCCCGCCGCAAGCAGCTGGGCAACGAACTCCGCCACGCGCGCAACGCGGCGCGGATGACGCAACAGGCGGTGGCCGACGTGCTCGGCTGCACCCAGGGCAAGGTCAACAAGATCGAGTCGGGCGCGGTCGGCGTCAAGCTCGGTGACGTGCGCGCGATGCTGGACGCCTTCGGCATCGTCGGCGACGAGGCCGAGACCCTGATGAACCTGGCGCGTGCCGCGGCCGGGCAGCGCGGGCACTGGTCCGGCTACCGGTCGGTGGTGCCGCACTGGTTCCGCACCTTCACCGACCTCGAACCGGCCGCCGCGGAGATCCTCACCTGGCACGGCGAGCGCATTCCCGGTCCGCTGCAGTCCGAGCACTACATGCTCAAGCAGTTCACCGAGGCCGGCGCCACCGACGTGACCTCGCTGGTGCGCAACCGGCTCGACCGCAAGGCCGTGTTCGACCAGCAGCAGCCGCCGTACTACCGGTTCATCCTCAGCGAGGCCGCGCTGCGCCGGGCCCCCGGCGGGCATTCGCCGGGGGTGATGCTGGACCAGGTGGAGCACCTGCTCGAACTGGAGAAGCGCGCCCGCGTCTACCTGCACGTGCTGCCGTTCGAGGCCAGGCTCGCCTCGGTGCCCAACGACTTCACCATCATGCGTTTTCCGGACCGCACCAGGGATTTTGTCTACATCGAGCACTCCGCGGGCGGGCTCTACCTGGACGACGTCAAGGATTTCCAGCTCTTCGTCGACTCGTGGGACAGGCTGCGCGGGGCGGCGCTGGAGCACCAGGACACCCGGCAGTTCTTCAAGGAACTGGCCGAGCACTACCGGGCACAGCTGGCGAAGGACAGCGCTGCCAAGAGTTGAGGCTCCGGGGATAAGCTGCCTTGATGACCGCACAGGGGGTAGCCACGCGATGACCGACAACGAAGAGCCCGCCTTCGCGCCGCAGGGCATCGATCTCGAGCGGCCGAACGCCGCCCGCATCTACGACTGGTTCCTCGGCGGCACCGCGAACTGGGCGATCGACCGCGAGTTCGGCGAGAAGGCGCTCAAGGCCGTGCCGCACGGCAGGCTCAACGCCCACGTGAACCGCGAGTTCCTCGGCCGCGCGGTGACCTACGCGGTGCGCAACGGCATCACCCAGTTCCTCGACCTCGGTTCCGGGGTGCCGACCGTGGGCAACGTGCACCAGGTGGCCGACAAGCTCGACTCGAACAGCCGCTGCGTCTACGTGGACAACGAACCGGTCGCCGTGGCGCACAGCAAGATCCTGCTGGAGGAGAACGGCGATCCGAGCAGGCACGCGGTGGTCAACGGCGACCTGCGCGACGTGGACCGCGTGTGGCAGGAGGCTTTCGCCACCGGTGTGCTCGACCCGGCGAAGCCGATCGGCCTGCTGATGGTGGCGGTGCTGCACTTCGTCTCGCCGGAGGACGGCGGGGAAGCCGCCGTCGCGCGTTATCGCGAGCTGCTGCCGCCGGGATCGCTGCTGATCATGTCACACGGCACGACCGACGGGGTGCCGCCCGAGCATCTGGTTCAGCTCCAGTCCGTCCACGAGCAGTACAAGCAGTCCAGCACCCCCGTCACCCTGCGCACCCGTGCCGAGTTCAGCGCGCTTTTCGGCGACTTCGACCTGGTGGAACCGGGTGTGGTCTGGCTTCCGGAGTGGCGTCTTGACGAGGCGGAATCCGAGGCTACCGCCGAGGTCGCGGATAATCCGCCAGCGTCCTTCATGCTCGGCGGGGTCGCCAGGAAGGGCTGAGTCCGGCTCCTCGTGCCGCTCGGTCGGGGCCAGCAGGCGCACGGTCATGGTTCAGCTCCTCCCGTTCCCGACGCGGATGTGGTCGATGTTGTCCGTTCGATCCGAAAAAGCGTCCACCCCTGTGTCCTCCCCTGAGGATCTGCCTGGCCGATCGGGTTCGCCGTGCGGCGATATCCTGACCGTGCCCCCCATCCCGCTAGGAATAATCCTACTCCTAGATTAATCTTGCTGTCGAGCGATCGACGGGTGATCACCCGGGTGGCCCCACCCACAGGGCGGTTTTCTCACGGAGGGTCGCCATGAGCAGGTCCACCTGGGCCGGGCGTGGTGGGCGCCGGACACATGCATGGAGGTAGGTCAGATGGCGGATTATCCCCGGGTCACCGATTACGACCCGGGCACGGCCGTGGCGCGGTTCGAGGCCTCGGCCTGGGAGAAGTCCTTCGCCAGCGAGCCCAACGGGGGCAACTGCGTGGAGGTCAACCTCGGCGTGCCCGGCCTGGTCGGGGTGCGCGACACCAAGCTCACCGAGAGTCCGGTCTTCGTTTTCGACGCCGGTGAATGGAACGCCTTCGTGACCGCGGTGAAGGCAGGTCAGTTCGATCTGCGGTGAAATCCCGCCGGGAGAGCCGCGCATTCTCAGCCCGTGGAAGAGCGTGCGCTAATTCACAGATCTGGTCAGAGAATTTTCACGACCTGCTGAATTGTCTCTCCCGGCGGTGGGGTGGGTCAGCTCGTCAGGCGTGCCCGGGTGCGGCGCCAGGCGACCGCGAGAAAGCCGATCAGGCCGACCAGCGGCAGCACGCTGATCGACCAGCTCAGCGCCATCGGCGGGCCGGGTTGCTCGAGCACCGGCAGCTTGCTCAGCTCACCCTCCCCGCGCCCGGCCGGGCCGTCGATGACGAACCGGAACTTCCAGTCCCCCTGGCTGTTCAGCGCCCTGATGTCCAGGCCCCACACGTCCAGCTTGCGCGGGTGCCTGGTCAGCGGGTTCTCCCGGCCTTCACGGCCGAGCTCCGGATTGGTGGTGGCGAACACGCCGGACTTGTCCGCGATGCCGCCGTCCGGGATGAAGGTGAAGTCCAGCGACTGCATGGCCTTCAGCGGCCAGGTGCTGAAGCCGACGGTCAGCCCGTACGGCCCGGCCTGCACCCGTTCGGTGTGCACGATGTTCACCGGCTCGTAGGCCGAGGCCAGCGGCGCCGAGGCCACCAGCAGTCCGATGGTGGCCAGCACCGTGAGCAGCTTGCGCATCACACCGCCTCCTTCTCGCGAGCGGGGGCCAGCAGCCGCAGCATTCCGCCGAAGCGCCAGCCGAGGAATCCGCCGAGCAGGCCGAACGCGGCCCCCGCTCCGGCGGTGGCGAGGACCAGCCCGGTGGTGGGCTGGCTCACGCCTTCGTAGAGCCAGGCGTCCTGGAACGGCTGCGCGCCGGCGATCACGAACCCCGCGAGGGCACCGGCGAGCGCACCGGCCCAGCGCGGGGTCGAACCGCGCCTGCTGCTCGCCCACAGCGCCAGTTCCGCCAGCAGGGCCGCGCCGACCAGGCACATCGGCATCAGCGCGGGCATCGAGGCCAGGTCGTCCACGTTGTCGCGCAGCGGCAGGCCGACCGCCGACGCGTAGGCGTGCGCGGCCCACGGCGAGAACCACCACGAGAACGCCTGCCAGGCGCTGAGCAGCGCCGCCGCGCCGAGCGCGCCGCCCGGCCTGCCGAGGAACCCGCGCGCCACCAGGATCAGCATCACCGACAGGAAGGTCATGCCGATGGTCACCGCGCTCACGCCGGTGTCCACATCGGACAGACCCAGCACGGTGACCGAGCTGAACGAGAGCAGTACCGCGGTGCTGGCCAGCGTGCCGAACACGCCCCAGCGGTCCGCCCGCGCGGCGGCGAAAACCATCACCGTGCCGACCATGGTCAGCATCACCGACAGCAGCAGCCCGATGTGCGGCGGCGAGTCGATCACCGCGTCGAAGCCGTACAGGCTGTGCCACCACAGGTCCCACAGGCCGTACAGCAGGAACAGCGCGCCCCCGGTGCCCGCGACCAGGTAACCCACCGGCGCCGCGAACGTCTTGCCGAACACCCCGACCGCCTGCCCGCCGACCGCCTGGTCCACCGGCCGTCCCGCACGCTGCGCCGCCGTGGTGGACAGCACCACCACCAGGCTGATCAGCCCGGCGATCGCGCTGCCGGTGTAGAGGAACAGGTGCGGCATGGTGAAGAAGGTGTCCGGGCCGACGTCGTCGTGCCACTCCACGTCCCAGGTCAGCCCGACCAGGGTGATCAGCGTGCCGGTCAGCAGACCGGTGGCCGGTAACCAGGCCTTGGTGCCCGCCCTGGCCCCGGCGGCTGTCGTACTGGACAGCGATGCCGTGAGATCCATCGTTTCCTCCCTTAGTTCCCCACGAGTAATGGGAAGACGAGTTCTTCGGTGCCGGTGAGGTCGCGCAGCCGGACGGTGATCTCCCACTGCCCCGACATCGGCAGCAGGGTCTCCGCGGCGTGGTAGCGGCCGGGGGCGCGGGCCGCCGCGGTCACCGGTTCCAGTGCGTGGCCCATCTGCGCCATCACCGGTTCTACGGTGACTTCCAGGCCCTCGGCCGGGTGCCCGAGCGGATCGGTGACCTCCACGTCGAAGCTGTTCAGCCCGGTCTTCGGCTGGTCGACCCGCAGGTGCACGGTGTGCCGCGCGGAAGCGGCCTGCGCGGTGGTGGCGCCGTCCGTGCCGCCCGGCCACAGCAGCCAGACCAGCACGGCCAGCAGCGCGATCCCGGCGATCGACAGCGCGACGGGTTTCTTCACGGGCGGTCTCCTGCCGGTACGTCGAGTTGCACGGGAGCGGTGAGCACGGCGTACTCGCGCATGCCCTGGAACCACAGGCGGTACCGGCCGGGCGCCGGGAAGGTGAAGGTGAACCGCGCCTCGGGGCCGTACGCGGCGACCGTCTCGTCGGGCCGGCCAGCGGCCGAGCGGCCGGACATCATCGGCAGTCCGGTCATCGAGTGCACGTGTGCCCAGGTCGGCGCGGTGGCCGCGGCCTCACCGACGGGCGTGCCGTCCGGCAGCGGGCCGACCACCATCAGGTGCCCGGTCATGCCCAGCCACGGCTGTAGCGTGGCAGTGTCACCGAACTTCGCGGTCATCGTGGTCGCGGCGTTCGCGCGGACCTCACCGGCGGTCAGCGTGACCGGCACCCCGCCGACGGTCTGCGTGCCGAAGCCCGGTGCCGGGGCCGGTGCGCCCGACGTACCCGTGACGTCCAAAGTGGACCGGAGCAGCTGCGTGCCGCCGCCGCGCCTGGCGACTTCGGCGGACAGCGCGTACCGGCCGGGTTCGGTGGCGGCGAACCGCGCGGTGTAGGTGCCGGGCGCGGTGCGCACCGGGTGCAGGTGCCACAACTGCCCGGACGGCCCGATGGCCACCAGGTGCACCAGCGCGTTGTGGTGCACCACCAGGTCGTCGGCGGGACGGCCGGTGGCGCTGTCGGTCAGGCGCAGGGTGAACCCGGCCGGGGCACCGCTCACCGCCAGGTTCAGCGGCGGCCGATTGGTGTCCATTGTGGACGGCGGGAGCGCGTGCGGGTCGTTGACCGAGTCGACGGTCGGGTCGAGCACGTCACGCGCGGGCGGCGGAATGCTCGACGACAGCAGCGCCGCGGTGATCGCCACGGCGAGCGCGGCCACCACGCCGGTCGCCGGAACCAGTGCGTGCCAGGACTTCCGCGCCCGCACCGCGGCGTACAGCGCCACCAGCAACAGCGCGCCCGCCGCGACAAAACCGCCGTATGCGGCCTTTTCCCACGGTGCCGGCACCTGCGCGGGCACCACGAACGGGATGCGCGCGACCTGCGTGCCGTCACCGATGGCCAGTTCCCACGGGCCAGCCTGGTCGACGGTGAGCAAGCCGCTGTACGTGCCCGGTGCCGCGCCGAGTTCCACCTGCGTGCGCGAGAACGCGGTCCCGCCGAAAACCGCGGCCAGCTCCAGCTTTCCCGGCGCGGTACCGGCGTGCGTGAGCACGTCCACGCTCAACGGCCCCGGCACCTCGGTCACCCGCCGGATCACCACGGTCAGTTCGCGCTCGCCCAGCGTCTGCGCCACGTGCACGTCGGTGCCGATCGGCCCGCCGTCGGCGGACGCCTGTCCCGCGCCCAGCAGAAAACCCAGCAACCCCACCAGAACGGCCAGCGCCCCCGCGCCCCACCCCTTGACCTTCACATCAACCGAAGTTAGAGAACCGGCCACCGCGAAGCGTCACAGCGGAGGGGGATTCCGGTGTCCCCAACACGGGGGACCACCCCGGGGGTCAGTCCCGGGGAGCTGCCCTGACCAGTCCGTGCTGGTAGGCGTAGACCACCGCGTGCACGCGGTCGCGCAGGCCGAGCTTCGACAGGATGCGGGACACGTGCGTTTTCACCGTCTCGTCCCCGACGTGCAGTTCCTCCGCGATTTCCGCGTTGCTGCGGGCGTCCGCGATGAGCAGCAGGACTTCACGTTCGCGCGAGGTGAGCCGGTCCAGTCCGGCGGGGCCGGCGGGCGGCTCGATGCTGGTGGTGAACCGCGAAACCAGCCGCCGGGTGACCGACGGATCGATCAGCGCGTCCCCGCGCGCGACCACCCGCATGGCCGAGACCAGTTCCTCCGGCGGCAGGTTCTTAAGCAGGAAGCCGCTCGCCCCGGCACGCAGCGCGCGGTAGACGTAGTCGTCGTGGTCGTAGGTGGTCAGCACCAGCACCTTCGTCTCGCAGCCGGGGGTAGCGAGGATGGCCTCGGTGGCGGCGAGCCCGTCGAGCTTGGGCATGCGCACGTCGAGCACGGCCACATCGGGGCGCAGGCGGGCCACCTCGGCGACCGCGGCCCGGCCGTCGGACGCCTCGCCGACGCATTCCAGGTCCGGCTGGGTGTCCAGCACCGCGCGCATGCCCGAGCGGAACATCGCGTGGTCGTCGGCGAGCAGCACCCGCGTGGTCATGCGTTCTCCAGTGGGAAGGTCGCCGAGATCAGCCAGTTCCGGCCGTCGTCCGTCGGTCCGCTGGAGAACTCGCCGCCGAACAACGCGACGCGCTGGCGCAGTCCGGCGAGCCCGCGCCGGGTGCCCTCGCCGGTGGTCGACGGGTGACCGGGCGCGATCGGATTGGTCACGCTCAAGGTGATCTCCTCGGTTCGGTAGCACAGCTTCACGTCAACCGGGCCGCCCGCGCCGTGCCGCAGCGCGTTGGTCAGGCCCTCCTGCGCGACCCGGTACACCGCGACGTCCACGGAACCGGGCAGCTCACCGGGCACGCCCTGGGTGCGCAGGCGCGCGGGCAACCCGGCCGCGCGCGTGCCCTCCAGCAGTTCCTCCAGATTGCCCACCCCCGGCTGGCGGACCGCGGCCTGTTCACCGTGCAGCAGGTCGAGCATGCGCCGCAGATCGGCCATGGCCGCGCGGCTGGACGTCTCCACCGCGGACAGCGACCGATGCACGGGGGAGTCGGGGGAGTCCAAGCCGTCGGTGAGCCCCAGCCTGGCGGCCCCGGCGTGCATGCCGATCGCGCTGACGTGGTGTGAGATGACGTCGTGCAGGTCGCGTGCGACCGAGCTGCGTTCCTCGGCGACGGCCCGGCGCACGGCGGCCTCCTCCCGGCGTTCCAGCTCGGCGATCCGCGCGCGCCGCTCGGTGGTGTAGCGGCCGACCAGCCACGGCAGCAGGGTGTTGGCCAGCAGGATCGCGCTGAGCAGGCGCCAGTCGCGCCCGGCGAGGTTGCGCTCCACCAGCTCGCCGATGATCGACCCGACGAGCAGCGCCAGCAACGACGCGACCGCGGGCAGCGTGCTCAGCCAGGCACCGGCGCGGTAACCGGCGATCAGCATGCCCGCGGTGTTGGAGGCCTCGGCGCCGGGCAGGTCGTTGAGCAGCAGCGGGGTCAGCGGGTAGAGCACCGCGTGGCCCAGTGCGACCAGGCCGGACAGCCGCGCCGGCCCGGCCAGCGCCAGGTCGGCGGCGATGGTGGCGAGCAGCACGGCCCAGGCCCGCCAGCTGGTCAGCGGCGGGCCGATCAGCACGGCCACCCCGGCGTCGGAGACCATGCAGACGACGGCGATCAGCCACGCCTGGCGCGCCAGCGCTCCGGTGATGTCCCGCACGAAGGCGAGCTTGGCACAACCGCCCTTCACAGGTGACGCACAGGCGTTCCACAGGCGCGGCCTACCCGGGTGTCCGACACTGCTGGTCATGACCGGTATGCCTGGGCGCGCGGTGCGCGTGCTCGTCGTCGATGACGAGCCGCCGCTGGCGGAGCTGTTGTCGATGGCACTGCGGATGGAGGGCTGGGAGATCCGCACGGCGGGTGACGGCACCACGGCGGTGCGCGTGGCGCGCGAGTTCCGGCCGGACGCGGTGGTGCTCGACGTGATGCTGCCGGACTTCAGCGGGCTCGAGGTGATCCGGCGCCTGCGCACCGAGTTCGAGCACCTGCCGGTGTTGTTCCTGACCGCGAAGGACGCCGTGGAGGACCGCATCGCCGGGCTCACCGCCGGTGGCGACGACTACGTGACCAAGCCGTTCAGCCTGGAGGAGGTCACCCTGCGGCTGCGCGCCCTGCTGCGCCGCGCCCGCGTGGTCAGTTCGGCGTCGGACTCGCTGCTCACCGTCGGTGACCTGACCATGGACGAGGACACCCGCGAGGTGCACCGGGCCGGTAAGCCGATCACGCTCACCGCCACCGAGTTCGAGCTGCTGCGGTACCTGATGCGCAACCCGAAACGGGTACTGAGCAAGGCGCAGATCCTGGACCGGGTGTGGAGCTACGACTTCGGCGGGCAGGCGAACATCGTCGAGCTGTACATCTCCTACCTGCGCAAGAAGATCGACGCGGACCGCGCGCCGATGATCCACACCATGCGGGGCGCGGGTTATGTCCTCAAGCCCGCGAGTTGACCTGCGGCGGCCGTGGTCGCTGCGCGGCCGCCTGATCGCCCAGGTGCTGGCCCTGCTGGCGCTGGTCTGCCTGGTGATCGGCGTGGTCACCGAGTTCGCCCTGCGTGACTTCCTGCTCGAACGCGTCGACAGCCAGCTCGCCACCATCGACAACCGCCCGCCCCCGCCGCCGCTGGGCGGGCCGCCGGGACCGCGGGTGCGCTTCGAACTCGGGCAGCCGCTCGACTCCGTCATCGGCATCGTCTACGACGGGCGGGTGCTGGACGCCCGGATCCTGGCCAACGGATCCGAAACCCAGCTCAGCCCGCAGGACGCGGCCACCTTCACCGGGCTGACCACCCCGCGCCGGCCGGTCACCATCACCATCGGCGACCTCGGCCAGTACCGGATGCAGGCGACCACCGGGCCGGAGGGGGAGATCCGGTTCAAGGCCCTGTCACTGGCCGACGTGAACGACACGCTGTGGCGGCTCGGCTGGACCTTCGGCGGGGTCGCACTCGGCGGGCTGGTGCTCGCGGGCGGGGTCGCCGCGCTGACCGTGCGCCGCACGCTGCGCCCGCTGGACCGGGTCGCGGCCACCGCCGCGCAGGTCAGCGAGCTGCCGCTGGACCGGGGTGAGCCAGCACTGCCGATGCGGGTGTCCGAAGTGGACACCGACACCCGGACCGAGGTGGGCAAGGTCGGGGCGGCGCTGAACCGGATGCTCGACCACGTCTCCGGCGCGCTGGCCGCGCGCCAGCGCAGCGAGAGCCGGGTGCGGCAGTTCGTCGCGGACGCCAGTCACGAGCTGCGCACCCCGCTCGCGTCCATCCGGGGATACGCCGAGCTGACCCGGCGCAGCACCGCCGAACTGCCCGCGGACTTCGTCTACGCGATGAGCCGCGTCGAATCGGAGTCGACCAGGATGACCACCCTGGTCGAAGAACTGCTGCTGCTGGCACGGCTGGACGAGGGACGGCCGGTGGTGCACGCCCCGGTCGAGCTGTCCGGGCTGGTCGCCGACGCGGTGGCCGACGCCCACGTGGCCGGTCCGGAGCACCGGTGGCTGCTGGACCTGCCCGCCGAGCCGATCAGCGTGGTCGGTGAGTCCGGGCAGTTGCAGCAGGTGGTGCTGAACCTGCTGAGCAACGCCCGCGCGCACACCCCGCCCGGCACCACCGTCCGAACTTCACTGTCGACAAAGGACGGTGAGGTGCGGCTGGTGGTGGCCGACGACGGGCCGGGCATCCCGCGTGACGTGCTGCCGGAGGTGTTCGAACGGTTCGCCCGCGGTGACAGCTCGCGCTCGCGGGCGGCGGGCAGCACCGGGCTCGGGCTGGCCATCGTGGCCGCGGTGGTCGCCGCGCACGGCGGAAAGGTGTGGGTGCGGAGCAAGCCGGGCCGCACCGAATTCTGCGTGGTCCTCCCCGTGACCACACCGCCATGAGCGGTTCACTTGTCGGCGGTGATCGCTTCATGTAGGCCGGGTTCGGTGTCCGAAGCCGAACTGAGGAGCACTCAATGCCGTTGAACCGACGGGATCTGCTGCGCGGGGCCGCCGCCGCGGGAGCACTGGGCGTGGCCTGGCCGCTGAGCGGCGGGCTCACCCTGGCCCAGGCGGAGGAAGCCGCCGCCGCACTCGGGGCCAGCTGGGACGAGGCCCCGTTCACCGTCGGCGTCGGATCCGGGGATCCGCTGCCGGAGAGCGTGGTGCTCTGGACCAGACTCGCGCCGCAACCGCTCGCCGAGGAACAACCGCTGCCGGAGACCGTCGAGGTGGAGTGGGTCGTGGCGACCGACACCGCGTTCCGGCGGCGGGTCGCGCACGGCACGGCGCCCGCCACCGCCGCGCTCGGGCACAGCGTGCACATCGCGGTCACCGGGCTCGAGCCCGCGCGGCGGTACTACTACCGCTTCCGCGCGCTCGGCAAGACCAGCCGCACCGGGCGCACCCGCACCGCGCCCGCCGGGCACGTCCGGCGCGTGCGCTTCGCCGCGGCCAACTGCCAGGCCTTCCACGACGGCTTCTACGCGGCCCACCGCGGGATCGCGCAGGAGGACCTGGATTTTGTGGTGCACCTCGGCGACTACATCTACGAGCACGGACAGGTCGGCGGTGACCACGTCCGCGACCACGAAGGCCCGGCGGTGACCACGCTGCCCGCGTACCGGCGGCGGCACGCGCTGTACAAGGGCGACCCGTCGCTGCGGGCCGCGCACGCCGCCCATCCTTGGTTCATCACCTGGGATGATCATGAGGTCGTCAACGACTACAGCGGCACCACGCCGTCGCTGCGCGCCCGCCGGGACGCCGGGTACCAGGCCTGGTTCGAGCACCTGCCGGTCCGGCCGGACCACCCGACCACACCGCAGGTCTACCGGCAGCGGTCGTGGGGCGACCTGCTCGACCTGTCGATCCTGGACCTGCGGCAGTACCGGTCGGCGCAGAACCTCCCCGACGGCACGATCCTCGGGGCCGAGCAGAAGGCGTGGCTGAAGGACCGGGTGAGCAACGCCGGTGACGCGTGGCACTGCTGGGTGAACTCGATCATGCTGAGCCAGCTGGCCAAGCCGGGCGGTGGTTACTACTTCACCGACCAGTGGGACGGCTTCCTCGCCGAACGCCGCGAGGTGCTCACCCACGTGCACGACACCGGTCTCGAAGACCTGGTGGTGATCACCGGCGACTGGCACTCCGCCTTCGTCGACGACATCCGCCCCGACTTCGACAACCCGGACGCGCCGGTGATCGGCACCGAGTTCACCGCGCACTCGGTCTCGTCAGGGGCCTACTCGCCCGAGTGGAACGCCGAGAACGGGCCGGTGATGGGCAAGGCCAACCCGCACCTCAAGTACTTCGAGGGCAACCGGTACGGCTACGACGTCTACGAGGTCACACCGCGGCGGTGGAGCACGCACATGCGGGTGATCGGCGACCGGCGCGACCCGAACTCGCCGGTCAGCACGCTGACCACGTTCCACGTCGACCGCGGCAAGGCCGGTTCGCACGAGGATCGCGGCACTCGGACCTCCCCGGCCCAGTACCGGCGTGATCGGTAGGTACACTGGTCGACGGACCCCCGCGGCGTCCATCCTGTGAACCTCCCCAGGGCCGGAAGGCAGCAAGGATAAGCAGGCTCTGACGGGTGCGGGGGTCCCCTTACGTTCCGGGGCTCGATGGTGTGTCGGTGCCTGCCGGTAGGCTTCCGCCGTGGCATTAGCGCTGTACCGCAAATACCGCCCGGCCACCTTCGCCGAGGTGGTGGGTCAGGAGCACGTCACCGAGCCGCTGCGCACCGCGCTCGCGGCCGGCCGGATCAACCACGCGTACCTGTTCTCCGGGCCGCGCGGCTGCGGCAAGACCTCCAGCGCCCGCATCATGGCCCGGTCGCTGAACTGCGAGCAGGGCCCCACACCCGACCCGTGCGGCGAGTGCGGTTCGTGCCGCGCGCTCGCGCCGGAGGGCAGCGGCAGCATCGACGTCACCGAACTCGACGCGGCCAGCCACGGTGGTGTCGAGGACGCCCGTGAACTGCGTGACAAGGCGTTCTACGCGCCAGCCGAGTCGCGGTACCGGGTGTTCATCATCGACGAGGCGCACATGGTCACCACGCAGGGCTTCAACGCCCTGCTGAAGATCGTCGAAGAGCCGCCAGAGCACCTGATCTTCATCTTCGCCACCACCGAGCCGGACAAGGTGCTCACCACCATCCGGTCGCGGACGCACCACTACCCGTTCCGGCTCATCCCGCCGAGTTCGATGCGCGAGCTGCTGGAGCGCAACGTCGCCGCCGAGGGCGTGCCGGTGGAGCCCGCGGTGTTCCCGCTGGTCATCCGTGCCGGTGGGGGGTCCGCGCGGGACACCCAGTCGGTGCTGGACCAGCTGCTCGCCGGGGCCGGGCCGGACGGCGTGACCTACGACAGGGCGGTCTCGCTGCTCGGGGTCACCGACGTCGCGCTGATCGACGACATGGTCGAAGGCCTGGCCGCCGACGATTCGACCGCGGTGTTCGGCACGGTCGAGCGGCTCGCCGAAGCCGGGCACGACCCGCGTCGCTTCGCCACCGACCTGCTGGACCGCCTGCGGGACCTGGTCATCCTCCGCTCGGTCCCGGACGCGGCGGCCCGCGGCCTGGTCGCGGCGCCGGAGGACGAGCTGACCCGCATGGTCGCGCAGGCCGAGCGGGCCGGGCTGGCCACGCTGTCGCGGTATGCGGAGATCGTGCACAACGGTCTGCTGGAAATGCGCGGCGCGACGGCTCCCCGGTTGTTGCTGGAGCTGCTGTGCGCGCGGATGCTGCTGCCTTCCGCCGCCGAGGGCGAGGCGGCGCTGCTGCAGCGGTTGGAGCGACTGGAACGCCGGGCCACGGTCGGTGGCCCGGTCGAAGGTGCCGCTGCCTCTGCTTCTGCTTCTGTTCCCGCCCCCGTTGCCTCCGGGACCGCCCCCACTTCCGCCGCAGCCCCTGCTGGGACCGCCTCTCCCAGCAGCGTCCCTGCAACTTCTGCTGCGGCCTCGGCAGGAGGCGCGGAGCGGTTCCAACGTCCGTCCCAGCGTCAGGCCGCGCCATCCGCCACTGCTACGCCACCCGCGCCTTCCGCGCCGCCGGAGCGCCCGGCGCCTGCGGCCGCCGAACAGCCAGCGGCTCAGGAACCGAGCGCGGAACCGGCGGCCCCGCCCGAGGTGACCGGTGGCATGGACGCGGCGGCCGTCCGCCGGGTGTGGCCGGAGTTGCTGGCGGCCATCCGCAAGATCCCCGGCGGCCGCAGCACCGAGGCGATGCTGACGCAGGCCGGGGTGCAGAGCGTCGACGGCACGTCCGTGGTCCTCACGCACTCCGCCGAACCGCTCGCGCGTCGCCTCGCCGAGCAGCACAACTCCGAGAAGATCGCCACCGCCCTGCGTGACGTGCTCGGTGGCGAGTGGCGGGTCACCTGCGTGCACGGCAACGCCAAACCGCAGGCCGCGGCGCCGCCACCGCAGCAGCGTCAGGCGCCACAGCAGCAGCACAGCGCACAGCAGGTGACCGAGGAGAAGCCGCAGCAGCGGTTCCGCCGGCCGTCCGAGGGCAGGCAGGCCCCGCCGCCGCCCCCGGAGCCGCCGAAACCGAAGGTGGCCACCACCGAGCCGGACATCCCGCTCCCCCCGGAACCCGAGGACGAGGACGAGTACCTGGAAGCGGCGACCACCCCGCCGCCCCCGAACGGCTCGGTCCCGCCGCCTCCGCCGCCGCCCACCCCGGCTGCGGACGAGGTGGAGGAAAAGGCGCACCGCCTGCTCTCGGAACAACTGGGCGCCCGCCCCCTCGACTGAGCAAACCCGTCACGAAGCCCAGGGGCCGTTTCCGGTGATCCGCGTCGGCGTGATGCGGACGATCACGGCGGTCGTCGAGCTGCGGTTTTCGAACGGATATCGCGGCAGCCCCAGATAACGCCGCGCCTGCGCGTCCATCAGCGCGTCGAACTCGCCGGGGATGTCCGGGCCGGTGACCACGGCGGTCCCGTGCAGCAGCAGGTATTGCCGCAGCCCGCGCACCTCGTCGTTCTCGTGGTCCTCGATGAGCAGGGTGACCCGCGGATCGCGGCGCAGGTTGCGTGCCTTCGGACGGGCGCCTTCCATGCCGATCAGGATTTCGTCGCCGTCGCGCTGGACCCAGACCAGCGAAGCCTGCGGCGATCCGTCGGGATTGACGGTGACCACGGTGGCGTGGTGGGTGGACTCGAACAACCGGTGCGTGCTCTCGGGAAGCTTCATGCACCCGACGTTAGGGAGCCGATGGGCACCCATCGGTACCCTGGGAACCGTGGGTGACTTTTCCGGTGGAGCGGACGTTTTCCTCGCCGACTGCCCAGCCCGGCTGGCCGTGGAGATCATCGCCGACAAGTGGGCGGTGGTTGTCGTCTTCGCGCTCAGCCGCGGCCCCCGGCGGCACGGTGACCTGATCGGGCTGATCGGCGGCATCTCGAAGAAGATGCTCACCCAGACCCTGCGCCGGCTCGAGCGCCACGGCCTGGTCGCCCGTCAGGTCCACGCCGAAGTGCCACCGCGCGTGGAGTATCGGCTCACCGAACTCGGTACCACGCTGGTGGAACCGATCGCCGTGCTGACCAAGTGGGCGGAGAACTGCGGCGAAGCCGTGGTCGACGCGCAAGAGCGCTTCGACACCCAGGCCGCGGGATAGCTCAGCCCCGGGATAGCTCAGCCGCCGAGGTAGCTCAGGATGCCGTTGGCGATCCCGGCCGCGTACTGCTGGCGTCCGTCCGAAGTGGACATGCGAGCGGCTTCGGTGGCGTTGCGCATGTTCCCGCATTCGACCAGCGCCGCCGGGCGTTCGGACAGGTTCAGCCCGGCCAGGTCGTTCCGCCCGGACAGGCCCTCTTCGCCGAGATAGTCCGAATACCGGAAACCGTTCTCCCGCAAGGAATCCCGCAGCGACCGGGTCAGCTGGGCAGAAGGCTCACCCTGTGCGTCGTTCAGCGGTGGTGACGAATAGGCGATGTGGAAACCGTTGGCACCGGGGGAAGTGTTGCCGTCGGCGTGGATGGAGACCACGGCCGCCGCCTTGGCCGAGTTGCCGATTTCCGCGCGCTGGTCGACGCACGGCCCGACCGAGCTGTCGTCCGCCCGCGTGTAGATCACCCGGATTCCTTTGTCCGTCAGGAGTTTCCCGGCGCGCTGCGCCACGTCGAAGGTGAACTCGTGCTCGGCGTAACCGTCGTTCGTGGTGGTCCCGGTGGTGTTGCAGGGCTTGGTCCGCCCGCGACCGGCGGGCACCTGGCGCTTGATCGCCGCCGGGCTCGCCGCGTTGCCGCCGTTGTGCCCCGGGTCGAGCACCACCACCGGCGCTTCGGCGGGCGGTGTGCTGCTGGACGGTGCCGGGGCCGGACTCGACGAAGAAGGCGGCGGAGAAGAAGGCAGCGAAGGCGGAAGAGACAAAGGTGCGGCGGGCGACGGAGCAGGTGTTTCCGCCGAACAACCAGCCACCAGCAAGACCGCCGTCACGGCCAGCGCCCGTCGAATCACACCGACACCGTGTCACACCGGCGGCCCCGGCTAGGCTGGAGGTAGGCGTACTCACCCGAGCTAGTGATCGGATTCAACATGGTGCAACCCGGCGGCGGTGGCTTCGACATGCAGCAGATCCTGCAGCAGGCGCAGAAGATGCAGGAGCAGCTGGTCAGCGCGCAGGACGAACTGGCGAAGGCCGAGGTCACCGGTACCGCGGGCGGTGGGCTGGTGACCGCGGTGGTCAGCGGCGGGCTCGAGCTGAAGAGCCTGACCATCGACCCGAAGGTGGTCGACCCCGAGGACACCGAGACCCTGGCCGACCTGGTGGTGGCCGCGGTCCGCGACGCCACGGCCAACGCGCAGAAGCTCACCGAGGAGAAGCTCGGCCCGCTGGCCGGCGGCCTCGGCGGCGGCATGCCGGACCTCGGCGGCCTCGGCCTGCCGGGTCTGCCCGGTCAGTAAGGCAGCGACCTTTGTACGAAGGGGTAGTCCAGGACCTCATCGACGAGCTCGGGCGGCTGCCCGGGGTCGGGCCGAAGAGCGCCCAGCGCATCGCCTTCCACCTGCTCGGTGCCGATCCGGTGGACATCGGCCGGTTGCAGGAGGTGCTGGGCAAGGTCAAGGAGGGCGTGCAGTTCTGCGAGATCTGCGGCAACGTCTCCGAGCAGGTCAACTGCCGCATCTGCCGCGACACCCGGCGCGACCTCTCGCTGATCTGCGTGGTCGAGGAGCCCAAGGACGTGCTCGCGGTGGAGCGCACCCGCGAGTTCAAGGGCCGCTACCACGTGCTCGGCGGCTCGCTCGACCCGTTGTCCGGCATCGGCCCGGAGCAGTTGCGCATGCGTGAGCTGCTGGCCCGCATCGGCGGTGAGGAGGTCACGGAGGTCATCATCGCCACCGACCCGAACACCGAGGGCGAGGCCACCGCGACCTACCTGGTCCGCATGCTGCGCGACTTCCCCGGCCTGACCGTCACGCGGCTGGCCTCCGGCCTGCCGATGGGCGGTGACCTGGAGTTCGCCGACGAACTGACCCTGGGGCGGGCGCTTTCGGGACGCCGCGCCCTGTGATCGCCGAGCGGGTGCTCGCGGGACGGCCCGCGCTCGGTGGCGTCCGGCTGGTCGCCATCGACGGGCCGTCCGGTGCGGGCAAGACCACGCTCGCCGAGAACCTGCTCGCCGACTTCGCCGAGCGCGGCATCGACGCGCTCGGCATCGGCACCGACGAGTTCGCCACCTGGGACGACCCGGTTTCCTGGTGGCCGCGCCTGCGTGACGGGGTGCTCCGCCCGTTCGCGCGCGGCCTCGGCGGTGCCTATCGCCGGATGGACTGGACCACCGGCATCCCCGTGCCGGGTGAGTTGATCACTGTGCGTGTGCCGGAAGTACTGGTGCTGGAGGGGGTTTCCGCGGGCCGCGCCTCGGTGCGTGCTCACCTGACGTGTCTGGCCTGGCTCGATGGTCTGGACCAGGCAACTCGCTTGGAACGCGCGGTTTCGCGCGACGGGGAAAGGGAGCGGAAGCACCTTTCCGACTGGCAGGACTTCGAACTCGGCTGGTTTGCCGCCGATCGCACCCCGGCTGCGGCAACCGTGCGCATCGAGTCCAATGCGGTGCGTCCGTTTGCACCAGTGGGCCCGAAATTCGCCACCCACAGTCACCATTCGTGAGCGTATTGCGCCGACGGTGTCACTCACGTAGCGCGATCGTAACCTCGCGTGCTTAAGTGAGCGCCCGATAACCGACTAGTGTCGGCCACCACACCAATGTGCCGCCCGGTTGTCCGATATCCGGGCGGTCTCGATCTGAACATGTCCAAGGGGTGCCAACATGCTCCAATCGCGAGGCGCTCGAACGCGCCGTATCGCCCTGATCGGGCTATCCGGTGCGCTCGCGCTCTCTGTGACCGCCTGTGCCGAATCCCAGCGCGACGCCGGGAGTGACAACGCGGGCACGTTCATCTTCGGAGCCGCCGGCAACCCGAAGATGTTCGATCCCATCTTCAACGACGAGGGTGAGACCTTCCGCATCACGCGGCAGATGTACGACACGCTCCTGCAGAACAAGCCGGGCACCGCCGAGGTGGTCGGCTCGCTCGCGGAGAAGTGGGAGCCGAGCAACGAGGGCAAGACCTGGACGTTCACCCTGCGCAAGGGCGTCACCTTCCACGACGGCACCCCGTTCAACGCCGCCGCCGTCTGCTTCAACTTCGACCGCTGGTTCAACATGAAGGGCCAGGCGGCCCAGAGCCAGATGATCTACTACGGCGACGTCTTCGAGGGCTTCGCGGCCAACGAGGGCGACGCGGCCGGTGACCCGGTCTACAAGAGCTGCGAAGCCAAGGACGACTCGACCGCGGTGCTCAACCTGAACAAGGCCAAGGGCGCTTTCCCGGCCGCGTTCACCCTGCCGTCGCTGTCCATGTCCAGCCCCGAGGCGCTGAAGAAGTACAACGCCGACCAGGTCACCCAGACCGGCGACTCCTTCTCCTACAGCGACTACGCGAACCTGCACCCGACCGGCACCGGTCCGTTCAAGTTCGAGGGCTACGACCAGGGCAAGGGCGAGATCACCCTGGTCCGCAACGACTCCCACTGGGAGAAGGCCAAGCTCGACAAGCTCATCTTCAAGGTGATCAAGGACGAGAACGGCCGCAAGCAGGCGCTGAAGACCGGCGACATCCAGGGCTTCGACTACCCGGCGCCGGCCGACTACCAGCTGCTGCGCAACGAGGGTCAGAACGTGCTGATCCGCCCCTCGTTCAACGTGCTCTACCTGGGCATCAACCAGTCGGGCAACCCGAAGCTGCAGGACGTGAAGGTGCGTCAGGCGCTGGCCCACGGCATCAACCGCGACCAGTTCGTGAAGAGCAAGCTGGCCGAGGGTTCCGAGGTCGCCACCGAGTTCGTGCCCAAGGCGATCGCCGGGTACACCGAGGACGTGCCGAAGTACGCGTACGACCCGGAGAAGGCCAAGCAGCTGCTCAAGGAAGCCGGTGCCGAGGGCCTGTCGCTGAAGTTCTACTACCCGACCGAGATCACCCGGCCGTACATGCCGAACCCGGCGGACACCTTCACCTCGATCTCCGAGGACCTCAAGGCCATCGGCATCAACATCGAGCCGATCGCCAAGCCGTGGAACGGTGGTTACAAGGACGACGTCCAGAAGCTCGGCAAGCACGACCTGCACCTGCTGGGCTGGACCGGTGACTACAACGACACCGGCAACTTCATCGGCACCTTCTTCGGCCGTGAGAAGCCGGAGTTCGGCTTCAAGAACGACGCGTTGTTCCAGGCCCTTTCGGCCGCCGACGCCACGCCGGACGAAGGCCAGCGCGCCCAGGCGTACCAGGGCGTGAACAAGCAGATCATGGAGTACCTGCCCGCGGTCCCGATCGCGTACCCGACCCCGGCGCTGGTCGTCGGGCCGAAGGTGCAGGGCATGGTGCCCAGCCCGCTCACCGACGAGCGCTTCAACACCGTGAGCCTGGGATAGTCCACTGCGCTGACGTATAGCCGACCAGGGGCGGGACGCGTATTCTGCGTCCCGCCCCTTGGCCCGCCACCACTCTGGGCTATTAGAGAGACCGTTTCCCATGCTCCGATTCATCGTGCGTCGGTTGCTACAAGCGATTCCGACGCTCCTGATTCTGTCCATCCTTGTTTTCGCCTGGCTCCGCGCTTTGCCCGGTGGACCAGCGGGTGCGCTGCTCGGCGACAAGGCCACTCCGGAAAAGATCGCCGAACTCAACCAGATCCTCGGCCTCGACCAGCCGATCTTCATCCAGTACTTCAAGTTCCTCGGCCGGGTGCTGACCGGTGACTTCGGCAGTTCGCTGATCTCCACCCAGCCCGTGCTCTCCGAGATCGCCTTCGCCCTGCCCGCGACCATGGAACTGTCCATCGCCGCGCTGCTGCTCGCGGTCGGCCTCGGCATTCCGCTCGGTTACGTCGCCGCCCGGTTCCGCGGCGGTTTCCTGGAC
The DNA here is from genome assembly GCF_009429145.1 of Amycolatopsis sp. YIM 10. Taxonomy (GTDB): domain Bacteria; phylum Actinomycetota; class Actinomycetes; order Mycobacteriales; family Pseudonocardiaceae; genus Amycolatopsis. Next base: position 394,191 of record NZ_CP045480.1, read on the forward strand.
AACGCCACCATCATGGCCACCCTGGTCGGGGTCGCCGTGCCGGTGTTCTTCCTCGGTTACCTGCTCCAGTTCGTCTTCGCCGAGAAGCTGGGCATGTTCCCGGTCGGCGGACGGCAGGACACCCTGATCGGCGCCACCGACGTCACCGGCTTCGCCGTGCTCGACGGCATCCTGACCCAGGAATGGGACGCCTCCTGGGACGCCATCGTGCACCTGGTGCTGCCCGCGGCGGCGCTGGCCACCATTCCGCTGGCGGTGATCGTCCGCATCACCCGGGCCTCGGTGCTCGACGTGATGAACGAGGACTTCATCCGCACCGCCCAGTCCAAGGGCCTGGCTGGGCCGACCATCCGGCGGCGGCACGTGCTCCGCAACGCGCTGCTCCCGGTGGCCACCACCATCGGCCTGCAGACCGGCCTGCTGCTCGGCGGGGCCGTGCTGACCGAGCGGGTGTTCAACCTCAACGGCATCGGCTCGCTGCTGGCCGAGGGCATCGAACGGCGTGACTACCCGCGGCTGCAGGCGCTGATCCTGCTCGGCGCGGTGGTCTACGTGCTGGTGAACATGCTGGTCGACATCTCCTACGGCATCATCGACCCGAGGGTGCGTGTGCGATGACCAACATGTTGTCCCGCAAGAAGGACAAGGTCGACGACCTCGCCGCCACCGCCGCCGGGCACAGCCTGGCGCAGCAGGCGTTCCGCCGGATGGCCCGCAGCCCGGTGGCGATCACCGGTGCGGTGATCACCGGGTTGTTCCTGCTGCTGGCGATCTTCGCCCCGTTCATCGCGCCGAAGGACCCGTACGAGCGCTACCTCCAGGGTGAGGTGGCGCTGGGCCAGGGCATCATTCCCGGCCCGCAGGCCGGTTTCCCGCTCGGCGTCGACGACTTCGGGCGCGACCTGCTCTCCCGCATGCTCGTCGGGGCGCAGCAGACCCTGCTGGTCGGCGTGATGGCCACGCTGATCGGCCTGGTCATCGGCATGATCATCGGTGGCATCGCGGGCGCGTTCGGCGGCTGGATCGACACCGTGCTGATGCGCCTCGTCGACGTCATGCTGTCCATTCCGAGCCTGCTGCTGGCCATCTCGATCGCCGCGCTGGCGGCGAAGCCGAGCCAGTGGACGGTGATCATCGCGGTCGCCATGGTCAGCGTGCCGATCTTCGCCAGGCTGCTGCGCGGCACCATGCTCGCGCAACGCTCCAGCGACCACGTGCTGGCGGCGACCGCGCTCGGGGTCAAGCGGCACACCATCGTGCTGCGCCACATGCTGCCGAACTCGCTGGGCCCGGTCATCGTGCAGGCCACGCTGACCCTGGCCACCTCGATCATCGAGGCGGCCGCGCTGTCCTTCCTCGGTCTCGGCGACCCCGACCCGACCCGCGCGGAATGGGGCCTGATGCTGGGCAAGGCGGCCAGGCAGTTCCTGGACATCCGCCCGGAACTGGCCTTCTACCCGGCCATCGCGATCATCATCGTGGCGCTGGGCTTCACCCTGCTCGGGGAGTCCATGCGCGAGGCACTCGACCCGAAGAACAGGCGGTGAGATGAGATGGCTCTGCTCGAAGTACGCGACCTGAAGGTCGTCTTCCAGCGCAAGGGCGAGCGGCCGTTCACCGCGGTGGACGGGGTCAGCTTCGACGTGGAACCCGGCCAGACGGTCGGCCTGGTCGGGGAGTCCGGCTGCGGCAAGTCGGTCACCTCGCTGGCGATCATGCGGTTGCTGGCCAAGCGCGGCAACAAGGTCACCGGCTCGGTCAAGTTCGAGGGCACCGACCTGCTCAAGCTGGGCGAGGGCGAGATGCGGGACCGGCGCGGCCGGGACCTCGGCATGGTCTTCCAGGACCCGCTGTCCTCGCTGAACCCGGTGATCCCGATCGGCATCCAGGTCACCGAGGTGCTCGAACGCCACCGCGGGCTGTCCCGCAAGGCGGCCATGGTGGAGGCGGGCGACCTGCTGGCCAAGGTCGGCATCCCGGACCCGACGCGGCGGCTGACGGAGTACCCGCACCAGCTCTCCGGCGGGATGCGGCAGCGCGCGCTGATCGCGATCGCGCTGGCGTGCCGTCCCCGGCTGCTCATCGCCGACGAGCCGACCACCGCGCTGGACGTCACCATCCAGGCGCAGATCCTGGCGCTGCTGCAGGAACTGGTCCGCGACACCGGCACCGCGCTGATCATGATCACGCACGACCTCGGCGTGGTCGCCGGGCTGTGCGACGAGGTCAACGTGCTCTACGGCGGCCGGATCGTGGAGCGGGCCGAGCGGCACTCGCTGTTCGCCACCCCGCGACACCCGTACACGCACGGGCTGCTCGCCTCGATCCCGCGGCTGGACGCCGGACGCGGGGAGAAGCTGGTGCCGATCCGCGGTTCGGTGGCCGACAACATCCCGTGGGACGGCGGGTGCGCCTTCGCGCCGCGCTGCCCGAACGCGCTGGACACCTGCCGCCAGGTGACCCCGGAACTGGAGCCGGACGGCCCCGGCCTGCTGCGCTGCCACAACCCGGTGCAGCTGGAGACCGCGGCCACCGCGGGGGAGGGAACCCGATGACCGAGGCGAAGAACGACGTGCTGGTCAGCGTCGAGGGCCTGAAGGTGCACTTCCCGATCAAGCGTGGTGTGGTGATCGACAAGACCGTCGGTTACGTCTACGCGGTGGACGGGGTCGACCTGTCCATCGAGCGGGGCGAGACCTACGGCCTGGTCGGCGAGTCCGGCTGCGGCAAGTCCACCCTCGGGCGGGCGATGCTGCGGCTGACCGAGCCGACCGAGGGCTCGGTGGTCTTCGACGGCACCGACGTGGCCAAGCTCAAGGGCGAGAACCTGCGCAAGATGCGCCGGCGGATGCAGATGATCTTCCAGGATCCGCTGTCCAGCCTGGACCCCCGCCAGTCGGTGGAGTCGATCCTGGTCGAGGGCATGCGCGCGCACGGGCTGGACAAGGGCAAGGAGCAGACCGCGACGCGGCTGCGCGAGCTGCTCGACTCGGTCGGGCTGCCGGAGAGTTCGCTGCGGAAGTACCCGCACGAGTTCTCGGGTGGACAGCGCCAGCGCATCGGCATCGCGCGGGCGCTGGCGGTGGAGCCGGACCTGATCGTGGCCGACGAGCCGGTGTCCGCGCTCGACGTGTCGGTGCAGGCGCAGGTGGTCAACCTGATGGAGGAGCTGCAGGACCGCCTCGGGCTGACCTACCTGGTGATCGCGCACGACCTGGCCGTGGTGCGGCACATCTCCGACCGGATCGGCGTGATGTACCTGGGCTCGCTGGTGGAGGAGGCCGACTCCGACGCGCTGTACGAGGAGCCGCTGCACCCGTACACCAGGGCGCTGCTCTCGGCGATCCCGGTGCCGGACCCGGTGGTGGAGGACAGCCGCGAGCAGATCCTGCTCGCCGGCGACCTGCCCTCGCCGGCCAATCCGCCGACCGGCTGCCGCTTCCACACGCGGTGTCCGTGGAAGCAGGAGACGCTGTGCGACACCGACCGTCCGCAGCTGCGCGTGCTCGAAGGCGCGGCGGCCGGGCACCGGGTGGCCTGCCATTGGGCCGAAGACATTCGCGACGGCCGGATCCAGCCGCACGCGGTGTCGGCGGAACTGGTCGAGGTGGACCCGGGCGTGAATCCCGACGTCCCGCACGTGGCCTCGGTCGTCGAGGCGATGGACGTCTGAGCGCGGGCAGATAACGGCCCCATCGGCTTTCCGCCGGTGGGGCCGTTTTCATGGCAACATCCCTGTTATGCGGATCACAGTGCTGGGGGCGTCCGGGCGGACCGGGATCCACGTGGTGCGGATGCTGAGGCGGCAGGGCCACACCGTCCGGGCGGGCGTGCGCAGCAAGCGCCGCGGTGAAGCGGCGGCCGCGCTCGGCGCCGAACCGGTGATCGCCGACCTGGCCGCCTTTCCCGAGGCGCTGGTCGACGCCTGCGCCGGGTCGGAGGTGGTGATCAACACCGCCGGGGCCGCCGATCCGGACCCGTCCGCGGTGAACCTGGTCGACCGCGACGGCACCATCGCCGCGGTCCGCGCCGCCGAGAAGGCCGGCGTGGTGCGGTTCATCCAGCTGTCCGCGCAGTTCGCCGACTCCCCGGACCAGGGCGACCGGCTGGTCCGCTCGTTCCTGCTGGCCAAGCAGGTCTCCGACAGCATCCTGCGCCGGTCCAGCCTGACCTGGACGGTGGTCCGGCCGGGCACGCTCACCGACGACCCGTTCACCGGCCGGGTCAAGATCGCCGGGCACCTCGAACCGGGCCGGGTCGCGCGGCAGGACGTGGCCGCGGTGCTGGTCGCGTCACTGGGCGAGCCGCTCACGGAGAACCGGGGCTTCGACGTCCTCGCCGGTGAGGTCCCGGTCGGCGCCGCGCTGGCGTCGATCGACTGAACTCGCCGTCGAACCCAGCAGGACCCCGGCCACCAGCACCACACCGGCGATGATCTCCACCGGGTGCGGCCGTTCGCCGAGGAACACGAACGCGGCCGACATGCCGACCACCGGCACCAGCAACGAGAACGGCGCGACCCGGCCCGCCGGGTACTTCTGCATGAGCATGGTCCACAGCCCGGAACCGGCGACCGTGCCGAGCAGCACGATGTAGGCGAGCCCGGCCATCGAGGTCCAGCCGCTGGTGGTGCCGATCGTGGTCACCGCGTGCCACCCGGCGCCAGGCCCTTCGACGAACATGGACAGCGCCAGCATCGGCAGCGGCGGCACCACCGACATCCACAGGGTGAAGTGCAGTGCGTTCGACGGCTTGGCCCGGCGGGTGCTCAGGTTGCCGACCGCCCAGCTCAACGCGGCCATCAGGGTGAGCAGCACCGGCAGCAGCGCGGCGTTCTCCGCGCGCTGCGCGGCGATCATCACCATGGCCGCGATCGCGACGGTGATGCCGACGGTCTGGCGGACGCTGAACCGCTCACGCAGGAACACCGCGCCGAGCAGCACGGTGAACGGCGCCGAGGCCTGGAGCACCAGCGATGCCAGCCCGGTCGGCATGCCGTTGTCCATCGCGATGAACAGGAAGGCGAACTGCCCGGTGCCGAAGCCGAGGCCGTAGCCGAGCAGGTGACGCACCTTCACCTTGGGCCACGGGACAAACAGAATGGTCGGCACGGCGATCACCGCGAACCTCAGCGCACCGGCGAACAGTGGCGGGAAGTGGTCGAGCAGTGCGTGGATGGCGAGGAAGTTGCAGCCCCAGAGCACGGCGACCAGCAACGCGGTGAACAGATCTCGGCGGGCCATGCCCCCACTGTGCAGTGAGTGATCGTGAAGGACCAGCGAGAATAACTGCAATGACCTTGAAGCGCCTCTTCAGAGTTGCTATAGGCTCGCCCGCATGGACATCGGCCGCCTCCGCACGCTTCGCGAGTTCGCCGACCGCGGCAGCGTGACGGCCGCGGCCAGGGCGTTGCACTGCACGCCGTCCGCGGTGTCCCAGCAGCTGCGGGCGTTGCAGGCGGAGGTCGGCCTGCCGCTGACCGAACCGGCCGGTCGCGGGCTCCGGCTCACCGACGCGGGCCGCGCACTGGTCGGCCGCGCCGACGAGGTGCTCGCCGCGCTCGACCGCGCCGAGTCCGAATTGGACACCTACCGCAGCGTGCCGCGCGGGCGGGTCCGGCTGGCGATCTTCCCGTCGGGCGCGCTGCTGTTGCTGCCCGGCCTGCTGCACCGCGTGGCCGGGTTCGACGGGCTCGAGGTCGACGTGCGCGACATCGACATGCTCCCGTCGGCGGTGCCCGGCCTGGTCGCCGATTTCGACCTGGTGGTCACCCATCGCGACGAGCACGCGCCGCCGTTCGACTCCGACCGGCTCGACGTGGTCCACCTGCTGCGCGAACCGATGGACGTGGCGTTGCCGCCGGGGCACCGGCTCGCCGGTGAGGAACGCGTGGACCTGGCCGAGTTGGCGGGGGAGCGCTGGATCGGCGTCGACGTCGGCTTCCCGGTGGACGACGTGCTGCGCTCGCTGACCGTGCGCACCGGCGTGCAGCCGACGGTGTTCCAGCGGATCAACGACTTCCGGGTGATCGAGGCGCTGGTCGCGGCCGGGCACGGGGTGGCGCTGCTGCCGCGGTACGCGATCAGCCGCCCGGCCGGGGAGTGCCTGCCGCGGCGGCCGCTGGCCGGGATCCGCGCCGCCAGGCACATCGAGGTGGTGCTGCGCAAGGGCGCGGCCAGCCGCCCGGCGGTGGCGGCGGTGCTCGACGCGCTACACGCCGAGGTCGCCGCGACGACCCTGCCGGAACCGGTCGACCAGGCTGATCAGCGTGCCCAGCGCGACCGCGACGGCGAGCGAGGCCAGTAGCCCGAAGGCCGGTTCGTCGATCAGGCTGCCACCCACGTACCCGATCGTGGAGATGTAGGCGCACCAGAGCGTGACACCGATCGCCGACGCGACGAAGAAGTCGCGGAACGGCCAGCGCAGGGCCCCGGCCACCAGCGCGCCGACCGTGCCGCCACCGGGCAGCCAGCGGATCAGCACCAGCGGTGCGCGGGGGTGCCGGGTGCTCGCTTCGGTGAGCCGGTGGAGCCCGTTGGCCACGCTGGGCCTTCGGCGCAGCCGGTCGACGAGGCCGGTGCCGCGTGCGCCCGCCAGGTAGACGAGCTGGTCCGAGACCAGGCAGCCGGCCACCGCCACGGCGAACACCGGCAGCACGGACTCGTCGCTCTGCGCGACCGTCGCGGCCATGCCGACCAGTGCGACCTCGGTCGGGAGCAGGGGCACGACCGCGATCACGAACAGCGCCAGCAGGGCAAGGTCCACAACAAACTCAACGTGAGCCGCGCTGAGAGCGATCTCAGGTGGTTTTTCGGAAACCATGCCAGGTTCTGTCATGGTTCGGGCGTTGGCTGGTCCTCGTCGGAACGCACAAGAAGGAGCAGGCATGGGAGCAGCACTGTCGGGCAAGGTGGCGGTTGTCGCCGGGGCGACGCGGGGCGCGAGCCGGGCGATCGCCGTCGAACTCGGCCGCCTGGGAGCGACGGTGTACGTCACGGGCCGCACCACCAGGACACAACGGTCCGAAGTGGACCGTCCGGAGTCCATCGAGGACACCGCGGAACTGGTCGAGGCGGCCGGGGGCAAGGCGATCGCGATCCGGGTCGACCACCTGGAGAGCACGCAGGTGGCGGAGCTGGCGGAACGGGTCGACCGGGAGCAGGGCAGGCTGGACGTACTGGTCAACGGCCTGTGGGGCGGTGACGGATTCGTCGACTGGGACGCGCCGATCTGGAAGCACGACCTGGAGAAGGGCCTGCACCAGTTGCAGCTGGGCGTGCACTCGCACCTGATCACCAGCCACCACCTGCTGCCGCTGATGATCCGGCAGCCGGGCGGGCTGGTGGTCGAGATGACCGATGGGACGCAGGAGTACAACGCGAACTACCGCAAGGGGGCGACGCTGCCGTACTACCTGGCGAAGGCGAACGGGCACCTGCTGGCGATCGGGCAGGCGGCGGAACTGGAGCCGTACGGCTGCACGGCGATCGGTTTCACGCCGGGCTGGCTGCGCTCGGAGGCGATGCTGGAAACCTTCGGTGTCACCGAGGAAAACTGGCGGGACGCGTGTGAGAACCAGCCGCACTTCGTCATCTCGGAAACCCCGACCTTCGCGGGCCGCACGGTCGCCGCGCTGGCCGCCGACCCGGACCACGCCAGGTTCGCCGGTAAGACGGTGAGCAGTGGTCAGCTGGCCAAGCTGTACTCGATCAACGACGTGGACGGCAGCAGGCCGGACGCGTGGCGGTACATCGAGGAGGTCGAGTCAGTCGGCAAACCCGCCGACGCCACCGGCTACCGGTAAACACCTCGGCCTACGCCTGGTCGAGTGGGGCGTTCCTGGCTGCCATTTCCGCTCCCACGGCGGCCAGGCGCGCCCGTACCGAAGCCGGGGACAGTACCTCGACCTCGCCGCCCAGTGCGGTGAGCTGGCCGACGGCGATGTCCTCCGTCTCCATCGCCAGGCGCGCCTCGATCCAGCCGTCGGCCAGGTCGCGGCGTTCCAGCAGCGAGGACGGCATGGACTCCGGCCCCAGCACCCGGGGCAACTGCCGGAACGCGCGACCGCTCAACCGCAGCGTCACCTCGATCCGCATGGTGAACCGCTCGAAAGCCGCCGACGACTCGCGCCACCAGCCCGCCAGGTCGAACTCCGGCGGCCGCTGGAACCGCTCGTCCAGCAGCTCCGCCTCGCTGATCCGGCCGACCCGGTAGGTGCGCAGCGCGTCGTCCTCCGGGACGCGCGCGACCAGGTACCAGACCCCGGCCTTGAGCACCAGGCCGAGCGGTTCCAGCAACCGCTCGGCCAGCTTGTCCCGCCGCCGGTAGGACACCCGGAGCCGCCGCGACTCCCAGACGGCCCGCGTCACGGTCGCCAGCGAACCCGCCGAGTCCTCCCCGCGGAACCAGCCGGGCGCATCCAGGTGGAAGCGCCCGGCCACGTGTTCCGCCTGCTCGCGCAACTCCTTCGGCAGGCTCGCCGACACCTTCGCGTGCGCGGCCGACACCGCCGTGCCGAGGCCGAGCGCGCCCAGCGCCTCCGGCACCCCGAAGGCGAAGATGGCCACCGCCTCCCGCGAGGTCAGCCCGTCCAGGCGCGCCCGCCAGCCGTCGACCAGCCGCACTCCGCCGTTGCGTCCCTGCTCTGTCCACAGTGGAACGCCCGCGTCGCGGAGCGCGGCCAGGTCGCGGTGCATGGTGCGCTCGGACACGCCGAGTTCCCCTGCCAGTTCCGCGGCCGTGGCACCCCGCTTGCGCTGCAGGGTGAACAGCAGCGCGACCAGCCGCTCGGCGCGCACGGCTACCGGTGCGAGCGGTTCACCGCGGAGACCACGGCGCGCAGTGAAGCGGTGACGATCGACGGGTCGACGCCGACCCCCCAGAACACGCGGTCGTCGATCGCGCATTCGATGTAGGACGCCGCCTTCGCGTCGTCACCGGGGGAGAGCGTGTGCTCGCTGTAGTCCAGCAGCCGCAGGTCGAAGCCGACCCCGGCCAGCGCGTCGAAGAACGAGGCGATCGGGCCGTTGCCGCGGCCGGTGATGTCGTGCTCGTCGCCGTCCACCCGGACCGTCGCGGCGATCTCGTACTCGCCGCCCCCGCTGTCGGTCACGTGCTGGCGCACCAGCTCCAGCGGCACCTTCGGCTCCAGGTACTCGGCCGAGAAGGCGTTCCACATGGTCGTCGGGTCGACCTCGCCACCGGCGGTGTCGGTGTGCCGCTGGACGGTCTTGGAGAACTCGATCTGCAAGCGCCGCGGCAGGTCCAGCTGGTGCTCGCTCTTCATGATGTAGGCGACGCCGCCCTTGCCGGACTGCGAGTTGACCCGGATCACGGCCTCGTAGTTGCGACCGACGTCCTTCGGGTCGATCGGCAGGTACGGGACCTCCCACGGGTGCTCGTCCACCGGTACGCCCGCCTTCTCGGCGGCCCGGCCCAGCGCGTCCAGCCCCTTGTTGATCGCATCCTGGTGGCTGCCGGAGAAGGCGGTGAACACCAGGTCACCACCCCACGGGCTGCGCTCGGGCACCGGCAGCTGGTTGCAGTACTCGACCGTGCGCTTGATCTCGTCCATGTCGGAGAAGTCGATCTGCGGGTCGATGCCCTGGCTGTACAGGTTCATGCCCAGCGCGACCAGGTCCACGTTGCCGGTGCGCTCGCCGTTGCCGAACAGGCAACCCTCGATCCGGTCCGCGCCCGCCTGGTAACCCAGCTCGGCGGCGGCGATGCCGGTGCCGCGGTCGTTGTGCGGGTGCAGCGACAGGATCACCGAGTCGCGGCGCTCCAGGTTGCGGTGCATCCACTCGATCGAGTCCGCGTAGATGTTCGGCGTGGCCATCTCGACGGTGGCGGGCAGGTTCAGGATCGCCGGGCGGGCCGGGGTCGGCTGCCAGATGTCGGTGACCGCGTTGCACACCTCGGCCGCGTAGGACAGCTCGGTGCCGGTGTAGGACTCGGGCGAGTACTGGAACCGGAAGTCGGTGTCGGAGTACTTCGCCGCGTACTCGACCACCAGCTCGGCGGCCTGCAACGCGATCTTCTTGATGCCCTCGCGCTCCTCGCGGAAGACCACCCGGCGCTGCAGGATCGAGGTCGAGTTGTAGATGTGGACGATCGCGCGCGGCGCGCCCTCCAGCGCCTGGAAGGTGCGCTCGATCAGCTCCGGGCGGCACTGGGTCAGCACCTGGATGTGCACGTCGTCGGGGATCGCGCCCTCGTCGATGATCTCGCGGACGAAGTCGAAGTCGGTCTGGCTGGCGGCCGGGAAGCCGACCTCGATCTCCTTGTAACCCATGCGCACCAGCAGTTCGAAGAACTTGCGCTTGCGGGCGGGGGACATCGGGTCGATCAGCGCCTGGTTGCCGTCGCGCAGGTCGACCGCGCACCACAGCGGCGCGCGCTCGATGCGCCGGTCCGGCCAGGTGCGGTCGGCCAGCTGGATGTCCTCGACCAGCTCGAACCACGGGCGGTAGCGGTGCACCGGCATGGAGGTGCCGCGCTGGGGGTTCCACTGGGGCTGGTCCGCGGGGGCGGGCCGGGAGGGCTTGCGGATCCGGCTGGCCGCGGGCTTGTCTGACGTGCTCATGATCTGGCTACTCCTGCTGCTTCGTACTGGGGAAACGACCGGCGCGGTGTTTTGCCAGCACCACAAAGCCCCGCGACGAGGAGCCGGTCTGGTCAGGCCCCGTCGCGGCAGCGAAGCAGGAGAGCGCGTGCCACGTCGGTCAGCTTAACCACGGTTACGGCTCGGGAACAAACCAGCGGCTGTTACTCACAAGTAGCCTCGGGCCCGGTCCGCGTGCGAAACTGCCAGGCATGGGAGAGCACTCCGAGAGGTCCGCGAAGGCTCAGGAAGAGCCCCCGACGCAGGCGTTGCCGCCGGTCGCGGGCACGCCGGCGCGGGCGGAGATGTTCCGTGACGCGGAAGACGCCGAGGCCCTGGAAGCAGAGGAGCGCCGCCGGGCGAACTGGCGCGCGACCAGGGCGAGGATCGGCGGCCTGCTGGCCGCGGTGGTCCGCTGGGCCGGGCTCGTCTTCGCGCTGGTCCTCGCGGTCCACGTGATCCTCACGGTCGGTGGCGCGAACCCGGAGAACGGCATCACCCAGTTCATCCGGAGCTGGGCGGAGCCGCTGTCGATGGGCTTCGGCGACCTGTTCACCAACATCTCCGACCCGAAGGCCCAGGTCCTGGTCAACTACGGCATCGCGGCGATCTTCTGGCTGATCGTCTCGTCGATCGTGGCCAAGATCTTCCGGCGACTCGGCGGCATCTGATTTCCTCACCGGGTGGGGCGCTTCCGCAGCCGTGCGCTGGGTCTTCTGTTCGGTGAGTACGAGGTCAAGGTCCTGGTCGAGGTCGAATCACCGGTCGAGTTCGCCGATCGGCGGTTCGGCGAACTCACCGTCCGGTTGATCGACGAGGAGCGCGCGGCTCCGGACGTGCGGTGGTGGCGGCGCGGGCGTCAGGCCGAGCCGCGGGTCGTCCGGGCCTGGTTCGAGTTCACCGGTCATGCGGCCGGGTCGAAGTTCAACGCGCGGGAACAGGTCGTTTCCCAGGTCAAGGCCGCGCTCGACGGCGTGCGGTCCGAGGCCGTGGTGATCGCCGCGATGTCGGCCGTGCCGGAGCGGCCTCCGCCGGATCGGTTGTGGTTGCTGAAGGCGGACAACTCGCTGGGTCTCCGGCAGCGGGTTCGCGCCAATCTGGCGGACGGCCGCAGCGTTGCCGTTTTCGACGGGGACGGGGATCGGGCCGCGTTCGAGCGGCGGTACCGACGGGCTTTGCGAGCCTGGGACCTCGATCCGGTCGTGCACAGCCTGCCGCGTCTGCCCGGTCCGGCCGAGCGCAGGCGCAACCAGGTGAGCGGCTTGTGGGCGCTCTTGTTCGCGACGCCGTTCTTCGCGATGGCGCTGCTGGCCGGGATTTCGCTCGTCCCGAGGGTCGCCGAGGAACCGGCGCCGATCGCCGGACTGGGTGCCTGGGCGGGAGCGGTGGTCTTCCCGTGGGGCGCGGTGTCCTCGCTCGCGTGGGCCCTGGTCCCGACCTGGTTGCTGGTGGCCCTGCCCCGGACTCGGCCGATGTTCCTCCAGGTGGCCACCCGGATTTCGGTCGTGATCGCGGTGATCGGGGCCACGCTGGCGTTCTTTGTGCTGCTGCCACTGCTGTGGGAGGTAGCGCCGCAGATCGGGATCGCGACGGCAGTTCTGTTCGCCGTTGTCTTCGGCCCGATCGCGATCCGCCGGATCCCGGCGGGCGGATGGCGGCAGGCCGCGGGCTGGGGGCTGCCGTTGGTGCTCGGCGGGTTCACCCCGTTCGCCGGTGACCTCCTGCTCAGCGAGGGATATCTCGGTGCGCTCGGGCTGCGGGCGCACGACGTGTCGGTGACGAGCGCGGAGCGCTGGTTGTCCGGTGCGGTCTGCACGGGGATCGCACTGGCCGGCGCCTACCTCGTGCTCGCCGGCTGGGGCATGTTCCGCCGGATCGGCGCCGTGCGCGGTGGGGTGACCGGTGCGTTCGGCTGGAGCGTGCTGCTCTTCGTCAGCGTGCTGTACCTGCTGACCGCGATCCTGGCGGGGTTCCAGGTGGCGAGGCAGGCCGCTGAAGCCGGGCCGGGGCAGTTGCCCGGCTACTGGCCCGGGGTGCATCCGGCCTGGGTGTGCTGGCAGCCGACCGGAACCGACCCGGTGCCGTTCGCCGGGAACGGGTTGCCGCCGCAGGACCAGGCCGTGGCGTGGCTCGGCACCGCGGACGGACGGCACGCGTTGTGGACACCGGCGACGCGGGGAGTGCTCGTCCCGGACGACGTCATCCTGCGAAAGGTGCCAACCGCCGGTCCCTGCTAGAAGGACTGGCCCCAGCGGTCGGTGAAGGCGAATTCCGACAGCGGCAGGCGCCGCCGGGGGGCCAGTTCGCGGTCCCGCCTGCGTTCGTCCAGTTGTGCCGGGTCGCCCGGGGTGCCGACGGCGATCGCGACCAGTGGGCTCACCTCGTCCGGCAGGTCGAACTCCCGGCGCACCAGATGTGGGTCGAACCCGGCCATCTGGTGCGCGACCAGGCCTTCCGCGATCGCTTGCAGCACCAGGTTCTCGCTGGCCAGGCCCAGCCCGTACTCGGCGTACGGGATGTCACCCTTTTCGTTCTCGGTGACCACGGCCCCGATCAGCAGCGCCCCCGCGCGGTGCGCCCACGACTGGTTCCCCGAGTTCAGCGTGCTCAGGATGCCCGCGAACGTCTTGTCCCCGCGAAAGCCGACCAGGTACCGCGCCGGCTGGGTGTTGCCGTAGGACGGCGCCCACCGCGCCGCCTCCAGCAGCGCGGTCAGCTGCGCCCGGCTCACCTCGGCCGTCTCGTCCAGCGCCCGCGGGCTCCACCGCCGCCGGATCAGGTCGTGGACCGGCACACTCGTTTCGGCGTCCTTCATCAGATCGCATACTGCCAAATCGTCAGCGAATACGCGCCGAACCACGCGCTGGCCACGGCCGCACCCACCAGCACCAGCACCACCGTCGAGGTCCGGCGCTTGGCCAGCGCCAGCGCGATCGGGATGAGCAGGGTGAACGCGGGCACCAGCAGCCTGGCCTTCGAGTTCATCAGCCCGTTCGAGCCCAGGTCCATCGCCAGCACGCCGACGCCGTAGAGCACCAGCGGCAACTCCAGCCGCCGCTTGATCGCGATCACCACCAGCACCAGCGCCAGCACCAGGATCGCGATGGTGGCGATCTCCAGCACGTTCCCGGAGCGGCCGAGCGCCTTGCCGGCGAAGGTCACCGTGGCCACGCCCCAGTCGAAGCGCGAGTCCCAGCCGCGCTGCTGCAGATCGGTCCACGCCTGCAACTGGTCGAACCAGCCGGCGCCGGGCCGCAGCCGCGTGCCCACCCAGGTCAGGTAACCGACCAGGCCGGCCGGGGCGAGCAGCAGCCCGGCCAGCGGGTGCCAGATCTCCCGCTTCCGCACGATGTGGACCACCGCGGCCACGCCGATCGCGAGCAGTACCGCGGCCGCGGTCGGGCGCACCAGCCCGGCCACCGCGGTGCACGCCCCGGCCGCCAGCCACTGGTGCTCCAGCACAAAAACCAGCGCCCACGCGGCGGCCGCGCAGAACATCGACTCCGAGTAGGCCATCGACAGCACCACGCCCATCGGCGAGGCGGCGAACAGCACCACCAGGATCAGGCCGGTCCTGGCCGAGCCACCGCGGATCATGCTGCCGAGCCGCATCAGCGCGTACGCGGTGACCACGCCGAAGAAGCCGCTGAGGAAAAACGCGGCGGTCGGCAGCGAAAGGCCGGTGAGCTCGGTGAGCCAGCGAACGGCGGTCGGGTAGCCGGGGAAGAACGCGAGCGGCGTCTCGAAGCTGCGGTTGCCGAACGCGTCGACCAGCCCCTGCGGCACACCCGAGTACCCGCCCTGCGCGATGCCGAGGAACCACTCACCGTCCCACGACCGCAGCGCTTCCGGCGCTGTGGTGTTGTTCACTCCGGAAAGGACGGACAGCACCACCACGCCGAGCTGCCGCACGCCGAGGAAGAGGAGTCCGGGCAGCAGGAAGAAAGCTGCTCTGCGCAGTCTCTCCCGGCGTTCGTCCGGCCGGCGGTGGTGCGCGCCGCCGGAATTCCCGCCGCGCCCGGCGTCGGCGGCGCCAGTCAGGTCGGTCACCGAGGTGCTGGACACGGTGCCCAGCCTAGACGAGCAGGCCATTCGCAGTGGTCGGGGCCACATGACGGCACGCCCGAACTGCCCGATCCCGGTAGGCTCACCGACTGAGTCGAATTCGATGGAGCGGGCTCGGGGCCCGCTCGGCGAGGAGGTTCGGGCCGTGGCGCTCGTAGTCCAGAAGTACGGCGGATCGTCGTTGGAGAGCGCTGATCGGATCAAGCGCGTGGCCGAGCGGATCGTGGCCACGAAAAAGGCCGGGAACGAGGTGGTGGTGGTCTGCTCGGCGATGGGCGACACCACCGACGAACTGCTCGACCTGGCCCAGCAGGTGAACCCGGTTCCACCGGAGCGGGAGATGGACATGCTGCTCACCGCGGGTGAGCGCATCTCCAACGCGCTGGTCGCGATGGCCATCTCCGCCCAGGGCGCGCAGGCCTGGTCGTTCACCGGATCGCAGGCCGGGGTGGTGACGACGGCCGTGCACGGCAACGCGCGGATCATCGACGTCACACCGAGCCGGGTCAGCGAAGCACTGGAACAGGGATATGTGGCGCTGGTGGCCGGGTTCCAGGGCGTGGCGCAGGACACCAAGGACATCACCACGCTCGGCCGCGGTGGCTCGGACACCACCGCGGTGGCGCTGGCCGCGGCGCTGAACGCCGACGTGTGCGAAATCTATTCCGATGTGGACGGTGTGTACTCCGCCGACCCGCGGATCGTGCCGGACGCGCGGAAGCTGGACACCGTGCCGTACGAGGAAATGCTGGAACTCGCGGCGAGCGGCTCGAAGATCCTGCACCTGCGCTCGGTGGAGTACGCGCGCCGCTACGGCGTGCCGATCCGAGTCCGTTCTTCCTACAGTGACAAGCCGGGCACGACGGTGGCCGGATCGATCGAGGAGATCCCCGTGGAACAAGCGTTGATCACCGGTGTGGCGCACGACCGCTCCGAAGCCAAGATCACGGTGACCGGGGTGCCGGACCACGCCGGTGCCGCCGCCCGGATCTTCCGGGTGATCGCCGACGCCGAGATCGACATCGACATGGTGCTGCAGAACGTGTCCAACACCTCGTCGGGGCGCACGGACATCACCTTCACCTTGTCGAAGGCCAACGGGCCCAAGGCGGTCGCGGCGCTGGAGAAGATCAAGGAGGAGCTTGGCTTCTCCTCGGTGCTCTACGACGACCACGTCGGCAAGGTTTCGCTCGTCGGCGCCGGCATGCGCTCGCACCCCGGCGTCACCGCCACCTTCTGCGAAGCGCTGTCCAAGGTCGGCGTGAACATCGAAATCATCAACACCTCCGAGATCCGCATCTCCGTGCTGATCCGGGACGCGCAGCTCGACGACGCGGTGCGCGCCATCCATGACGCATTCGAACTGGGCGGCGACGAAGAGGCCGTCGTCTACGCGGGAAGTGGGCGGTAGAAATGGCTCCTGTACTGGCTCTGGTCGGCGCCACCGGCGCGGTGGGCACGGTGATGATCGACATCATCAACAACCGGGAATCCGTGCCGTGGGGCGAGATCCGGCTGATCGCGTCGGCGCGGTCGGCGGGCAAGAAGCTGACCGTGCGTGGCGAGGAGCTGACCGTCATCGAGCTGACCGCGGAGGCGTTCGACGGCGTCGACGTGGCGATGTTCGACGTGCCCGACGAGATCTCCGCCGAATGGGCGCCGGTCGCGGCGGCCCGTGGCGCGGTGGCGGTGGACAACTCCGGCGCCTTCCGGATGGACGACGAGGTGCCGCTGGTGGTGCCGGAGGTGAACGCCGACAAGGTCGGCGAGCGCCCGCGCGGCATCATCGCGAACCCGAACTGCACCACGCTTTCGATGATGGCGGCGCTGGGCGCGCTGCACCGCGAGTTCGAACTGAAGGAACTCGTGGTCGCGTCGTACCAGGCGGTTTCCGGTGCGGGCAAGGAAGGCGTCGACCGGCTCTACGCCGAACTCGAAGCGGTCGCGGGCAAGCCGGTCGGTGTCGCCGCCGGTGACGTGCGCCAGACACTGGAGGCGGCCGGTCTGTCCATTTCGGACTCCCCGTTCCCGGCGCCGCTGGCGTTCAACGTGGTGCCGTCGGCCGGTTCCTACAAGGGTGACGGCTGGTACTCCGAAGAACTGAAGGTGCGCAACGAATCCCGCAAGATCCTCGGCATCCCGGACCTGAAGGTCTCGGCGACCTGCGTGCGGGTTCCGGTGGTCACCACGCATTCGCTGGCGGTGCACGCCACCTTCGCGCGCGAGGTCACCGTGGAGGAAGCGCACAAGGTGCTCGAAGCGCAGCCGACCATCGTGCTGGTGGACGACCCGGAGAACAACGTGTTCCCGACGCCCGGTGAGGTCGTCGGCGAGGACCCGACCTACGTCGGCCGGGTGCGCCAGGCGCTGGACTTCCCGAACACGCTGGACTTCTTCGTGTGCGGGGACAACCTGCGCAAGGGTGCCGCGCTGAACACCTACGAGATCGCCGAAACGCTGGCCCCGCAACTGGGCTGAGCGTTCGTTCTCGCCGAAAGGCCGTGGGCGCCCCGCGCACCCACGGCCTTTTCCGTGTCTCAGGGTTTCTTGGCCTTGCGGCAGGCTTCACCGCGGGCGAGGAGGAACTTCAACCGGGGGAGTTCGGTGTAGTGCCAGATCCACGCGTCGGCGTGCCTGCCGACCGCGCGGAACTGCGTCACCGCCAGGTCGTACCGCTTGGTCTCGACCAGTGCGAGCGCGGCGATGCTGTGTTCGGTGCGGGCGTACGGGCCGGTGGCGCCGCCCGTGGCGAGCCAGGCCAGCAGCGCGTCGGTCCGCGGCCGGATCCAGCGCTCCTGCCAGATCTTCGGGTTCTTGAGCGAGGCTTCGAACGCGGCCTCCAGCGGAAGCGCGGCCAGCGACGGGTGGTCGGCGGCGGCCGCCTCGGCGAAGCCGAACATCTGCTCGTCGGAACCGGACCACTTGGCGCACCAGAACTGCAGCGCCTGGGTGTGCCCGGAGCGGTGGGCGGGGGCGCGGGCGATCAGCTCGGCCCACCACTGGCGGAACCGTTCGTGCCCGACCTGCAGGCCGCGGGCGATGGTGAGCAGGCTGACCCACGGCGTGGGATCCTCCGGCGCCGCGGCGCACGCGCGTTCCGCGCTCTGGCGGGCTTCGCCGAGCAGGCGGTGGAAGCCGGCGAACTGCGCTTCGGTGGTCTCGTTGGCCGGTGCCGCGCCGCGGGCCTTCCACGCCAGACGCACGAGCGCTTCGGTCTGCACGACCAGCCCGTTGACGTCCCCTGGCGCTTCCGCCCGCCAGGATCTCAGCCAGTCCTTGTCCTCGGCGGCGGCCTCGGCCAGCGCTTCCACCAGCGCCGAACGCCGATCCCAGTCGGTGCGCTCGGCCAGTGCGGCCGCGGCGGGCCACCAGTCCCCGGATCTCGCCGCGGCCACCGTGCGGTTTTCCGGTGGCTCCACGGTGATTTCGTCGTCGGGGACCAGACCCCAGCGCGTGACGTCGGGCAGGTTCTCCGACAACAGGTACAGCTCTTCGGGGCTGAGCTGGTCGCTCAGTTCGTCATAGCTGATGCCGCGACGCTTCGCTTCGCGCGACATCGCGCGCATGAGCCGGATTTCACGGGGGAGGGACCGCAAGGACAAGACGTGCTCCAGTCTTCGTGAATGTCGCCCCTGTATCGGGCTCGGCCGGGTGTTCGTTGCAAATCCGGTTGAGCTGATCGACTTTTGCGGTGATTCTGGGGATGTCAAGGATTTCTCGGGAAAGGAACCAGCCATGTACACCGCGGTGGAGGGTGCTCGCGTGCCGATCCGGATGTGGGCGGACCCGCATTCGGTGGAGGAGCAGGCGATGCGCCAACTCCACAACGTCGCCAACCTGCCCTGGGTCCACGGCGTGGCCGTGATGCCGGACGTGCACTACGGGAAGGGCGCCACCGTCGGCAGCGTGATCGCGATGCGTGACGCGGTGTCCCCGGCCGCGGTCGGTGTC
This sequence comes from Amycolatopsis sp. YIM 10, assembly GCF_009429145.1. Lineage (GTDB taxonomy): Bacteria > Actinomycetota > Actinomycetes > Mycobacteriales > Pseudonocardiaceae > Amycolatopsis. Next base: position 412,810 of record NZ_CP045480.1, read on the forward strand.
GACATCGGCTGCGGGATGAGCGCGGTGCGGACCTCGCTGACCGCGTCGGACCTCCCGGACGATCTCGGCAAGCTGCGGAGCCGCATCGAATCCGCGGTGCCGGTCGGGTTCAACATGCACCGCACGCCGGTCAACACCGCGCGCGTGCACGGGGTCGGCGGCTGGGCGGAGTTCTGGAACCGGTTCGGTGAGCTGCACTCCGGTGTGCAGGACCTGCGCAAGCGGGCGCACCTGCAGGTCGGCAGCCTCGGCGGTGGGAACCATTTCATCGAGGTATGCCTCGAGCAGGGCGGGCCGGACGAGGGGCGGGTGTGGCTGATGCTGCACTCGGGTTCGCGCAACATCGGCAAGGAACTGGCCGAGCGGCACATGGCGGTGGCGCGGAAGTTGCCGCACAACGCCGACCTGCCGGACCGCGACCTCGCTGTTTTTGTGGCGGGCACGCCGGAAATGCAGGCGTACCGGCGGGATCTGTTCTGGGCGCAGGACTACGCCGCGCGCAACCGGGCGACCATGGTCGCGCTGGTGAAGCAGGCGCTCAAGGACGAAATCCCGGCCACCACCTTCGACGACGCGATCAGCTGCCACCACAACTATGTGGCGGAGGAGACGTACGACGGGGTGGACCTGCTGGTGACGCGTAAGGGCGCGATCCGCGCGGGTTCGGGGGATCTCGGGATCATCCCGGGCAGCATGGGTACCGGCTCGTACATCGTGCGCGGCCTTGGCAACTCGCACTCCTTCGAGTCCGCGTCCCACGGAGCGGGGCGACGGATGTCGCGGAACAAGGCGAAGAAGCTGTACACCGCCGCCGACCTCGCCGCCCAGACCGACGGTGTCGAATGCCGGAAGGACGCGGGCGTGGTGGACGAGATCCCGGCCGCCTACAAGGACATCGACTCGGTGATCGCCGCGCAGTCGGACCTGGTCGAGGTGGTCGCGCACCTCAAGCAGGTCGTCTGCGTCAAGGGCTGAGACTCCCTCTCGCCCTTTGTCACTGCCCAGGTCACGAATGCGGCTTTCAGCCATGGCACTCCCGAAGGCCACATTCGTGACGCCCACACTCCCTCGAACACAGGCGCCGCCCACGCGGCCACCCGCCGATATCCCAACCGCCGCCCGGCCACCCAACGCTCGGGACCACCCAGACCCCCTCCCCACCCCGATCCAAAGCCAAAACACGGCGGGGATTGCTGGGTCAAGGCACGCTTTCCCGCCTCGACTCAGCAATCCCCGCCGTAGTCACACTAAAACCGGGGTGGCCCCCTCCGAACCATCCACAACCGCACCCGCCATCCACAGATCCAGCAGACGCACCCCTCCGGCCCCGGAACCTGGGTACGCTGGGTTCGGGGACGCCCCCCTGGGATGGGCGGGGGTGCATCGTCGTCGTCTTGGCCGCTCTGCGGGGGGACGGCAGTCGAAACGGGTCGCCGCGGTCCTCCGGGCGTGGCTAAGTACTGCTCCTCGTCGCTGGAGTGCCGGATTCGAGTAGGTTGGGCGCTATGACCAAATTCGCTGGACGACACCTGATCGGGATCGCGGTGCTGGGGCTGGTGCTGGCCGGGTGCGACGAGGTGTCAAAGGCGGTGGACCAGGCCAACAACGCCACGAGCAAAGCCGCCGCGTGCACCGAGGCGCTCGGGATCGCGAACTTCGACCCCAACGTCAATCCCGAGCAGCTGCAGGCCGAGGCCGGGGAGAAGGCCGCCAAGCTGCGTGACCTCGGCAACAAGGTCGCCGAGCAGGACGTCCAGCAGACGCTCTTCGCGATGGCCGACTCCTACGTCGAGCTGGAGCAGCGCAAGACCGATCAGCTCGGCAACGTCAACGACTGGCTGCAGCGCAGCCTGACCAATCTCGAGCAGCTGCAGAAAGCCTGCCTCTAGCTCTCCGCCGGCGCCCGCACCCGCGTGCGGGCGCCGAACCGGGAGCGCAGCGCGATGCCGGCCGAGGCGAGCGCGAGTCCGCCGAGGCCGGAGGCCACGAAACCCCAGCCCGGCGCCGAGTGGTCCATCACGAATCCGACCACCGGGCCCCCGGCGGCCAGGCCGATCCGGGTGGCCGAGTCCTGCAGGCCCATCGCCTCCCCGCGCACCCGCGCCGGGGCCAGTGAGCTGACCGCCTCGGTCGTCGCGGCGAGCGTCGGCGCGCACACCAGGTTCGACGGCACGAGCACCAGCGCCAGCAGCCACCACGGCGTGCCGGCCAGGCCGACCGGAATGGTCAGCACGGCCAGCAGCACCATCAGCGTCACCTGCGAAAGCGACCGGTGCACCGCGCCGTGCACGATGCCGCCGACCAGCGAAGCCACGCACATCAGCGCGATCACCACACCGGTCCAGTCGACCTCGCCGTTCTCCCGCAGCGTGGCCAGCGCCGCCAGCTCCATGCCGACCAGCACGAAGGTCGCGGCGGCGGCGATCAGCAGGGTGGCGACCAGTTCCCGGCTCAGCCACGACCGCAACGGCGGCCGCTCGCCGGTGACCACCTCGTGGTCGGCGCGCACCGGCGGGTTCATCAGGTACAGCAGCACCGCGACCACCCCGGACAGCACGCCGATCGAGGTCAGCGCGGCCGTCGAGGAGAACTGCGTGCTGATCAGGATCCCCAGGCTGGGCCCGACCATGAAGGTCACTTCCACCGCCACGGTGTCCAGCGAGTACGCCGTCCGACGCTGCGCGTCGGGCACCAGCGCGGCGAGCACCTGCCTGGCGATGGAGCCCGCGGGCACCGCCAGCATCCCGGCGGGCAGCGCGACCAGCACGAGCGCGAGGTACGGCAGGTGCGGGGTGGACAGGAAGTAGCCGGCCGAAACCACACCGCAGACCGCCACCACGGGCCGCAGGCCGTACCGGTCGATGGCCCGTCCGATCAGCGGGGCGCCGAGCGCGCTGCCCGCCGTGGTCGCGGTGCCGACCAGCCCGGCCTCGCCGTAGCCGCGGCCGAGGTCGGTCACCACGTGCAGGGTGAGCGTGATGCCCATGGCGGTGATCGGCAGCCGGGCGAAGAACATCAGCAGCATCGAGCTGGGCACCGACGGCAGGGCGAGCAAGCGGCGATACGGCTGGAACGGCACGTGATCGATGACACCAATTCCTGGTACACCCGTGCAACTTCTTTAGTTTTCTTGACTCGTTCCAGAAAACGCGCAATGGTGGAGGGGCAGGCCAGCTCGGCCCACCACCACGAGGAGGCATCGGCGTGACCAAGCCGACCACGAACAACGTGGGCATCCCGGTCGCCAGCGACAACGACTCGCTGACGCTCGGCGCCAACGGCCCGATCCTGCTGCAGGATCACTACCTCATCGAGAAGAACGCGCAGTTCAACCGCGAGCGTGTGCCGGAGCGCGTGGTGCACGCCAAGGGCGGTGGCGCGTTCGGCTTCCTGGAGGTGACCGAGGACGTCAGCCAGTTCACCAAGGCCGCGTTGTTCCAGCCGGGCACCCGTACCGAGAGCGTCATCCGGTTCTCCTCGGTAGCCGGGGAGAACGGCTCGCCGGACACCTGGCGCGACCCGCGCGGCTTCGCCGTGAAGTTCTACACCAGCCAGGGCAACTACGACCTGGTCGGCAACAACACCCCGGTGTTCTTCATCCGCGACCCGATCAAGTTCCCCGACTTCATCCACTCGCAGAAGCGCCGCGCCGACAACCACCTGCGCGATCACAACATCCAGTGGGACTTCTGGACCCTGCGCCCGGAGTCGGCGCACCAGGTGACCTGGCTGATGGGCGACCGCGGCATCCCGTCGAACTGGCGTGAGATGAACGGCTACGGCTCGCACACCTACCTGTGGGAGAACGCCGGCGGCGAGAAGTTCTGGGTCAAGTACCACTTCAAGACCGACCAGGGCATCGGTTACCTGACCCAGGACGAGGCCGACCGCATCGCCGGCGCGGACGCGGACTTCTACATCCGTGACCTGTTCAAGAACATCGAGAAGGGCAACCACCCGAGCTGGACGCTCCACGTCCAGGTGATGCCCTACGCCGAGGCGGCGGACTACCGGTTCAACCCGTTCGACCTGACCAAGGTGTGGCCGCAGGGCGACTACCCGCTGATCAAGGTCGGCCGCTACGTGCTCGACCGCAACCCGTCGAACTACTTCGCCGAGATCGAGCAGGCCGCCTTCGAACCGGCCAACCTGGTGCCCGGCATCGGCCCGTCGCCGGACAAGATGCTCCAGGGTCGGCTGTTCGCCTACCCCGACGCGCACCGCTACCGGATCGGCGCGAACTACACCCAGCTGCCGGTCAACGCGCCGAAGTCCCCGGTGAACAGCTACTCGCGCGACGGTCAGATGCGCTACAGCAACCCGGGCGACCCGGTCTACGCGCCGAACTCGTTCGGCGGCCCGCACGCCGACGGGAGCGAGACGGCGTCCGCGTACGGCGTCGAGGACGAGGTGATCCGCTCGGCCTACAAGCTGCACGCCGAGGACGACGACTTCGGCCAGCCGGGCACGCTGGTCCGCGAGGTGATGGACGACGAGCAGCGCGAGCGGCTCGCGAACAACATCATCGGCCACGCGTCGAACGAGGTCTCCCAGCCGGTGCTGGAGCGCGTGTTCGAGTACTGGCGCAACGTGGACAAGAACCTCGGCGACAAGGTCGCCGCGGCCTTCGGGAAATAAGCCCCCGCCCACGGGCGGACGCTCCCACCACACGCGGCCCGGAGGAGTCCACATCGGACTGCTCCGGGCCGCTTCTTCGTGCGCTCACCCGGGACTGGGACGACTGGGGTGATTGCGACGAACGTGGGTGATCGGTGCACCGATGGTCTAGCCGACACGCCTGCACCACGGGGTGATGGGGGTAATTGATCATCCAATTAGGCCCATCGGGTGACCAAGCGCCTCTAACGGGTGGGCCGGTGGCTGTGCGTGGCGATCCGGCTCGTCGCTGATGATCAACCTAGCGAGGCTCAAGCTCTTCAGCGTAATCAATTGCGGGACATTTCCGGGGAAATGAATTCATCAGGTGAGCGCCGGAAAAGCGACTTTGCCGGTGATCGGGTGGCCATGGGCCAATACGGTTGGTATCCATTACCGGGTCAGGTCTGAGACATGCAGAGGCCGGAGGTAGGAAATGAAAGGCATTATTGCCCGCTCGATTGCCGCGATAGCTGTCGGCAGCCTGCTGGCGGTGGCCTCGTCCGGAGTCGCCGCGGCGAGCATCGTGGACAACGGCAAGGGGGCATCGAGCACCCAGGCCGCCGGCGCCAAGGTGCTCGAACTGCGCGACCAACTCGCGAAGGTCGCCTACGCCGGGGACGTGGCAGGCACGGAGGGGGCGGTCGGCCAGCTCGACCCGCTGCTCACCGACCTGGCGGCCGGCAAGCGCTACACGATCCAGTCCGAGGCCCAGGAAACCGCAGGTGAGGCCAAGGGTTACAACACCGAGGTGTCCAGGGTGCTCAGGACGGGCACCGAACCACGACAGGTGCCGCCGGTGCCGGGGCTGCCCCCGTTGCCCGACCCGCTGACCATGGTCACCGGGCTGCTCACCTCACTGCTGAACACGCTGACCACGCTGCTGAGCAGCCTGCTCGGCGGGGCGGCCATCCCGGCCGTGCCGCTGCCGGTGCCGCCGGTGCCCGCGGTGCCGGCCCTGCCCGCGCCCTGATCGACCGAAACAACAACAGAACGCCGACCCGATGAATCGGGGGGATCCGTAATCCCGGCGCGGGAAAATCCCGCGCCGGGATTACGGTTGTTCATTTCTTCTTCTTGCTCAAACCCAGGCGGAGCGCGCCCGCGGCTTCGGCGGTGGCCTCGCGGAAACGGCGGCCGATGCCGAGGAAATTCACATATCCGTGGATCAGGTCCTCCTGGCGGTGCAGCGCCACCGGCACGCCCGCCGCTTCGAGCTTCTCCGCGTAGGCCTCGCCCTCGTCACGCAGCGGGTCGAACCCGGCGGTGGCCAGGTAGGCGGGCGGCAATCCGCTGAGGTCCTCGGCCAGCAGCGGTGACAGCCGCACGTCGGTCCGGTCGACGCCCTCGGGTGCGTAGTGGCCGGCGAACCAGTCCATCTGCGCGTCGGTGAGGAAGAACCCGTTGCCGAAGATCTCCCGCGACCGCCGCCGCGTGCTCATGTCCACCCCCGGGTAGAGCAAAAGCTGGAACGCCGGGGCCGGGCCGCCGCGCCGGGTGGTCACCAGCGCGGCGACCGCGGCCAGGTTGCCGCCCGCGCTGTCCCCGCCGACCGCGATGCGCGCCGGGTCCGCGCCCAGTTCGCCCGCCTTGGCGTACGCGTAGTCGAAGGCCGTCACCGCGTCGTCCGCGGCGGCCGGGAACGGGTGCTCCGGAGCCAGGCGGTACTCCACCGACAGCACCCGCACCCCGGCGTGCTTGGCCAGGAAGCGGGCGGTGTTGTCGTGGCTGTTCCTGGTGCCGACCACCCAGCCGCCACCGTGGAAGAACACCAGCAGGCCGGACGGTTCCGGCAGGCCCTCCGGCGTGTACAGCGTCGCCGGGAGGCCGCCGTCTTCCGCGGGGATGAGCAGCTCGCGTGTGTGCACCGGCTGGATCGGCTTGCCGCTGACCAGGTGGCGGGAGACGTCGAGGTCGGCACGCGAGCGTTCCACCGACTGCCCGGCGAGTTCGGCGCCGGTGAGCTGCTGCAGCCGGAGCAGCAGCTGCGCGTCCAGTGCCAGTTCCTGCCCGTCCAGCCGGATCGGGCGCCCGGCGATCAGCCGTTTGACCGGGGTCGGCAGGGCGTAGAGGACCTGGGCCGCGGCGGCTTGCACGCGGATCTGCACGGGCACGGTCATGATCAGCTTCCTCCGGGCCGGGATACTGGCGGTATGAGGCTACTTGCCAGTAGCTCCGCCCGCCAGGGGGCGGTGTGACGGGGAACTCCGGTGGAATGACTGGTCCTCCAGTTAAGTGGAGGGGCTAGCCTCGAATGAGTGAAGGGTGTCAGGCTGGTCGGGGACGGGAAGGCGCGGTGATGGGGATGGCCATCAAGGTGGTGGGCCTCGGTGGTTCGCTGCGGGACGGTTCCCAGACCGAGCGCGCACTCCGCCTGGCGCTGGCCGGTGCCGAGAGCGCCGGTGCCGAAACCGTCGCGATCACCGGCTCCGACCTCGTCCTGCCCTTCTACGACGCCAGTGACGTCGACCGCGGCCCGGAAGCGGCGCAGCTGGTCGAGACCCTGCGCACGGCCGATGGCGTGATCATCGCCTCGCCCGGTTACCACGGCGCGCTGTCCGGCCTGGTCAAGAACGCCCTCGACTACATCGAAGACCTGCGTGGCGACGAGCGCCCGTACCTCGACGGCCGCGCGGTCGGCCTCGCCTCGATCGCCTTCGGCTGGCAGGCCTCGGTCGCCACGCTCGCCCAGTTGCGCACGATCACGCACTCGCTGCGCGGGTGGCCGACGCCGCTCGGGGGTGCGATCAACTCCGCCGAGGTCAAGTTCGACGAAGGCGGCGGCTGCTCCTCGGAGAAGGCCGAGTTCACCCTCCGCACCATCGGCGCCCAGGTGGTGGAGTTCGCGCGCTACCGCGCCGGTCGCTGATTGATCTTCCGCCGCCTGGGTAACCGGACGGGTGACACCCGTCATGGCCCGGCATGCATCTCCGGCCGCCTGGCGTTATACCGGGTGGAACACCGGACGACGGAGGAAGGCGACGATGGTTCAGGCGCTCTACACCGCCGAAGCGACCGCCCGCGGCGAAGGCCGCGACGGCGAGGTCACCTCGACCGACGGAATCATCGACGAAACGCTGGCCACGCCGAAGGAGCTCGGCGGCCCTGGCGGGGCGCACACCAACCCGGAGCAGCTGTTCGCGGCCGGTTACGCGGCTTGCTTCCACAGCGCGCTCAAAGTGGCCGCCCGGCAGCACAAGGTCGACCTCGGCGACTCCGAGATCACCGCCAGGGTCGGCATCGGCAAGAACGACCAGGGCAAATTCGAACTGACCGTCGAACTCGACGCCAAGCTGACCGGCATGGAGCAGGGCAAGGCGAGCGAACTGGTCGCCGAGGCGCACCAGATCTGCCCGTACTCCAGCGCCACCCGCGGCAACATCGAGGTCAAGGTCACCGCCACCACGGATTGAGAGGACAACAACCATGGCCAACGCGCCGATCAAGAGTCCGCTCAGCGAGAGCGACAAGGAAGTCACCGGCAACGTCCTGCAGGCGACCCTGGTCGACCTCATCGACCTGTCCCTGATCGCCAAGCAGGCGCACTGGAACGTGGTCGGGAAGAACTTCCGCAGCGTGCACCTCCAGCTCGACGAGCTGGTGGACACCGCGCGGACCTACACCGACTCGGTCGCCGAGCGCGCGAACGCGATCGGGGTCTCGCCCAACGGCAAGGCCAAGACCGTGGTCGCCAGCTCCGGCCTGGCCGACTTCCCGGACAACTGGCAGTCCGACGAGGCGACCGTGGCCGCCATCGTGGACATTCTCGCCGACCTGATCCAGCGCCTGCGCAAGCGGATCGACGAGACCGACAAGAGCGACCTGGTCACCCAGGACCTGCTGATCGAGATCACCAACAAGCTCGAAGAGGCCCACTGGATGTGGCAGGCCCAGGCCGCCTGACGCACGCGAAGCGGGGCACCACCGATGCCGGTGGTGCCCCGCTTTTTCGCGGTCAGCGCAGGCCGAGCGCCCGCAGCGCGAAGTGCACCTCGATGGCGCTCTGCTTGATCGTCTCCGCGATCACCAGCGAGCCGTGCCCGGCGTCGTAGCGGTAGAACTCGTACGGCGCCGAGCGCGCGCTGAGCTTGTCCAGGTAGTTCTCGATCTGCCGGATCGGGCAGCGCGGGTCGTTGTCCCCGGCCAGCACCAGCACCGGCGCGGTGACCGCGTCCACGTAGGTGATCGGGGAGCAGTCGCGGTACACCGCGGGTACGTCGTCGGGTGAACCGCCGAACAGTGCCCGGTCGAACGAGCGCAGCTGCTCCATCTCGTCCTCGTAGGCGGCGATGTAGTCCGCCACCGGCACCCCGGCGACCCCGGCGGCCCAGCGCGACGGCTGCGTGCCCAGCGCCAGCAGCGTCAGGTAACCGCCCCAGGAAGCGCCGTTGACCACGCACTTCTCCGGGTCCGCCAGTCCACTTTCGACAGCCCAGTCGTGCACCGCGGCCACGTCTTCCAGCTCGGTCAGCCCCGGGCGGCCCTCGATCGCGTCCCGCCACGCCGAGCCGTACCCGGTGGAGCCGCGGTAGTTCACCTCGACCACCGCGAACCCGGCGTCCAGCCAGACCGCGCGGTAGGCGGAGAACCGGTCCTCGTCGGCCGCGTGCGGACCGCCGTGCAGCGCGAACACCGTGGGCAGCGGGCCGCTGGGCGCGTCGACGGGCCGGGAGACCAGTGCGTGGACGCGCCCGCCGACCCCTTCGACGAAGGCGTCCACCAGCGGCGCCGACTCCGGCGAGCGCTCACCGGGCGGGGTGAGCAGCACGGTCTCCTCACCGGCGACCGACCGCGCGCGGATCACCGGCGGCTTCGCCGCGTTGGACCACGAGTACTCGACCGTGCCGTCCGGGCGCACGCCCGCGCCGCCGATCCGGCCCGGCGGGGTGTCCAAAGAGGACAATTCGCCGGTGGAAAGGTCGTACCGGTACAGCGAACTGCGGCCCTGGTGGAAGTGCACCACGAGCAGCGCGTCGGCCTGCGGGTACCAGCCGGCGCTGACCTCGCCGGGCAGGTCCAGCTCCAGCTCGGTCTCGGTGTCCGCGGCGACGTCCCAGACGAGCAGCTCCTCGCGGCCGCGGCGTTCGTGCAGCAGCAGGAGCCGCTGGTCGCCGGAGACCGGTGAGAACTCCAGCGGGGTCAGGCCCTTGCCCTCGCCGTCCCACTTGTCGGCGACGGTGGCGAAGTCCTCGGTGCGCAGCACGCGGACCGCCGGGTGGCGAGAGTCACCGTGCTCGGAATGTGAGATGGCGACGAGCGTTTCGTCGCGGGACAGCCCGGCGATCCCGGCGTCGTCGGCGTGGCGGTAGAAGGTCCTCGTCTCGCCACCGGTGCGCGCGAACAGTTCGCTGCCGTCGTCGGTGGACACGCCGACCACCACCATGCGGTGCCCGATGTCCAGCCCGGCGGGATAGCCGTCGTGCACGCCGGGGATCGCGGGCTCGGCCGCGCCCGGCTCCGCCTCGAACGGCTGGCGCACCCACGAGCCGAACTCGTCGCCGTCGGTGTCGTTGAACCACCAGATCCAGCGGCCGTCCGGGGAGGGCACGGCGTGCATGGTGCCGTTGGGGCGGTCGGTGACCCGGCGGTGCGTGCCGGTGGCGCGGTTCCAGGCGTAGACCTCCCAGACGCCGCTGGCGTTGGAGACGTAGATGTTGGCGTCGGGCGCGTCGATGGCCCATTCGGGCACCGACATCCGTGGCGCGCCGAAGCGGGCGCGCCACCGCGCTTCGGCCGCCTCGTCGTCGAAGAGCCGTTCGGGGACCTGGGCGGGCTGGTACTGGGTGCTCACGGCTCGATCCTGCCAGCTTGGGCCATCGGGGTGGGTACCCCGGGGTTCGGGAATCTTTTTCGCCAACCGGGGTCGTGCTGGCCGTACTGTGTGCGGGGTGCAGGAGGCATTCGCGCCGGGACGTCCCCCGTTCGAGCTCTCGGAGGTGTCCGCGCGCGTCGGCGCCGAGCGGACGGCGTTCGCCCTTCGCTGGATCAGGCCGGGCATGCGCGTGCTCGACCTCGGCTGCGGTACCGGGGTGACCACGCACGGGCTGGCCTCGGCGGCCGACGAGCTGCGGGTGGTCGGGGTGGACCACGTGCCGGGCCCGGTCGGCCAGACCGCCGGTTACGCGGTCGGCTCGTCCATTGTGGACTTCGTGGCCGGTTCCGAGTACGCGCTGCCGTTGCCGGACGGCGGTTTCGACCTGGTTTTCGCGCACGGGTTGTTCGAGACGGTGGCGCGGGTGGACGCGGTGCTGGCCGAGCTGTGGCGGGTGCTGCGGCCCGGCGGGGTGCTCGCTCTGTCCACTCCGGACTGGAGCCGGGCCAAGCTGCGGCCGAAGACGGCGAACGTGGTGGCCGCGCTGCGCGGCTACTACCTGCTGCGGCGGCGTGACGGCGGCGATCCCTTCGCCGGGCGCGGGATCGCGGCCGCGGTGGCCAGGGCGGGCTTCGGCGAGGTGCGCGAGCACGTGCGGTACCGGGCGGACCTGACCTACCGCGAGCTGTCGCGCGAGGTGGAGAACGGGCTGATCGCCGGGCTGGAGTCGGCGGGCGCGGACCACCCGCAGCTGGCCAGCGCCGCCCGCAGCGCCTGGGTGTGGTCGCGCGGGGGTGACGGCCAGTTCAGCCAGTGCTGGGTGGACGTCATCGCCAACCGATAACGAACTGTCACCCACATCGGTCAAGAAGCAACCGAACGTCGGTGCAGACGTCTCCCTATCCACAACGGAGGGAGACGGGGATGAGCGGGATCATGACCGGCCTACTGGCTTCGGCGCTGTTGATGACTCCGGCGGACGGAGGCGCCGTCCTCGGACCGGACGGCTACAAGACGCTGCACCTCGGCCAACCAGAAACGGCCGCCGAATCAACCGGCCTGCTAATCGACAAGGACGCCACCACCGCCTGCCACCTGTACTACCTGCACCCGGACGAGGGGCAGACCAACGTCGGCAGCGGCGTCTTCGCCGACCCAGCGATCGGCCTGGTGATGATCGGCGGCACCGCCACCTCACACACCCCGGAAGGCATCACCCTGGGCTCCCGAGAATTCCAAGTGCGATCCGCCTACCCGGATTTGGAGCCCGTGCCCCCGGTTCCGGAGGTGATGCGGACCCAGGTCCCAGGCCACCCGGACAAGTACTACCGCTTTGCCTTCAACCAGGGGCGAGTCGCAGATTTCGCTTTGGAGTCCGCCAATATGGGCGCCTGCTGACCCAGCAGACTCGCACCGCGCAATGGGGGTCCAGGGGGCTCGCCCCCTGGCGGGGGCCCGGGGCTCGACCCCCGGACAACACCGCAACGAAAAACCCCTGTTCGCGCACTCCGCGAACAGGGGTCTCCCGTTTTCTAGCGTCGGGGTGGCGGGATTTGAACCCACGACCTCCTCGACCCGAACGAGGCACGCTACCAAGCTGCGCCACACCCCGAGGTACTGCTTACTGGGTCGTGGAGAAGTCTAGCGGACGTCGGTGCGGGCTTTGCGGCGGGTGGCCTTCTGGGGCTTGGCCGCCTGCTCGTCACGCGCGACGAGGGTCAGCAGGCTGGCCTCCGGCGGGCAGGCGAAGCGGACCGGTGCGTACGGCGACGTGCCAAGACCAGCGGAAACGTGCAGCCACATGTTCGCGCCCCAGCGGGACAGGCCGCGGGCGCGGCTGCGGTCCAGCTCGCAGTTGGTCACCAGCGCGCCGTAGCCGGGGATGCGCAGCTGCCCGCCGTGGGTGTGCCCGGCGAGCACCAGGTCGTACCCGTCGGCGGCGAACGGGTCGAGCACGCGCGGCTCGGGCGAGTGCGTCACGCCGATGCGCAGCGCGGCGCCGCGGTCGGCCTGGCCGGAGATGTCGGCGTACCGGTCGCGGTGCAGGTGCGGGTCGTCGACGCCGGCGGCGAACACCTGCTGCCCGGCGACCTCGATGGTGCGCCGGACGTGGGTCAGGTCGAGCCAGCCGTGCTCGATCAGCGCGGCGCGCAGGTCGCGCCACGGCAGGTGCAGCCCGTGGATCAGCTTCTTGCGCCCCTTGGGCATCAGGTAGCGCGCCGGGTTCTTCGGCTTCGGGCCGTAGTAGTCGTTGCTGCCGAAGATGAAGATGCCGGGCACTTCGAGCAGCGGGTTGAGCGCGCGCAGCACCGACGGCACGGCCTGGCGGTGGGCGAGGTTGTCGCCGGTGTTGACCACCAGGTCCGGCTTCAGCTCGGCGAGCGCGGCCACCCACTCCTGCTTGGAGCGCTGGCCGGGCACCATGTGCAGATCGGAGATGTGCAGCACCTTGATCGGGCGCGAACCCGGTGCCAGCACGGGGATTTCCTCGGTGCGCAGGGTCCAGTGCCGACGCTCGATCCCGGCGGCGTAACCGAGCCCGGCCGCGCCGACGGCGACCGTGCCCAGCGCGAGGTTGCGGATCCGCTTGCCGCGCTGTCCGTTCTTCCCAGTGCTACCCTGCGTGCTCACGTCATCCACAATACGGTGTCAACGCCCTGCCCGGGTGACGATGTCGTCCAAGCGGCCTATTGGCGGCCGCCAGGACGACTCCGCCGGAAACCCTAGTCCTGCCACCTATCGGCGCCCGGCCCGTTCGAACCGCGGGTCGGACGGCGGCAGCGGCGGGGCTTCCTGCCCCTCCAGGATCTTCGACATCGCCCCGAACCAGGTGCGGGCCGGGGTCTTGCCACCGAACATGTTCCCGGTGCCGCAGGTGTAGACGTTGCCGACACCACCGTCGCAGATGCCGCCCTTGCCGCCTTCCGGCCGGAACACCATCGCCGCGCCGGCCAGCTGCGGGGTGGCCCCGACGAAGGTCGCCGAGCCGTTGCCCTGGGTGGTACCGGTCTTGCCGATCATCTGCCGGTTCCAGCCGACGCCCTGCGCCGCGGCCGCCGAGGTACCCGGCGCGATGTCGTCCTTGCTCATGCCGACCGCGAGCGAGTTCGCCAGCGGTTCCTCGATCACCTGCTCGCAGCCCTGCTCCTTGACCGGGATCGGCTTGCCGTCGCGGTCGAGCACCTGCGCGATCGGCGTCGGCGGGCACCACACCCCGCCGCTCATGATGGTCGCCGCGACGTTCGCCAGCTCCAGCCCGGAGGTCGGGCTCGGGCCGAGGGTGAACGAACCCTGCCCGGGCGACCGATCGCTCGGGCCGAAGAAGGCGCTCTGGCTGATGTTCTCGCCCGATTCCTGGGACTCCGGTTTCACCGGGCCGCCACCGAGGTTGCTGGCCATCGTCTCGCGCATGCCGAGGCGGTTGGCCATTTCCACCACCGGACCCATTCCCGCCTGTTCCTCGAGAATGACAAAACCGGTGTTCGGTGAGGTCGCCAGCGCGTTCTGCAGGCTCATCGAAGCGCCATAACCCTCACCGGCGTTCGACAGGCAATAGGCGCGGGTGCCGCGGGCCACCGTCGGGCACTGCGGACCACCACCGGTGAACACCTTCGAGGTGTAGGAACCCGGTGTCTGAATGGTGCTGTAAATGCCGGCGACACCCTTTTCCAGCGCCGCCGCGGCGGTGAAGATCTTGTAGCTCGATCCCGCGCCGCCGGTGTTGTAGATGCCCGACGGCAAGGCGAACTGGGTCTGGCCGCGAGAGGCGTCCGGCCCGTAGTCGCGGTTCGCCGCCAGCGCCACCACTTCGTGCCGGTCCTTGCCCGGTTTCACCAGTGAAAGCGTGTTCGCCACGTTCTTCTGGTTCTTCTTCACCTGCGTCTCCGCGGACACCTTGGCCTCGTGATTGGCCTTCTGGTCCATGGTGGTGCGAATGGTGTACCCGCCGGTGTACAGGTCGTCCTTGGACATCCCGCTCTTGAGCAGGTAGTCCTCGACGTACTGGCAGAAGAAACCGTTCTCCGGGCCGGCACCGGTGCAGTTCGCGGCCGGTTTGGTCGGCGCGCCCTCGACCACACCGAGCGGCTCGGCCTTGAGGCGGTCGGCGTCGGCGCGGGCCAGCTTGGCGTTGTCCACCATGCGGTCGAGCACCAGGTTGCGGCGCTCGGTGGCGCGCTCCGGGTTCTTCCACGGGTCGAACATGATCGGGTTGTTCACCAGTCCGGCGAGCAACGCCGATTCCTTGGCGTCGAGTTCCTTCGGCGTTTTGTTGAAGTAGGCCTTCGCGGCCGCGCCGATGCCGTAGATCTGCCGGGAGAACTCGACCACGTTGAGATAGCCGGCCAGGATCTGGTCCTTGCTCATCTTCGTTTCGAGCTGGATCGCGATCCGGGCCTCCTTGAGCTTCCGGGCAATGGAAGCTTCCTGGGCCTTTTCCTGACCGACCTTGTTGTCCCGGTAGACCACGTTGATCAGGTAGTTCTTCACGTACTGCTGGGTCAGCGTCGACGCGCCCTGGGTGTCCCCGTCGCTGGCGTTGGAGATCGCCGCGCGCATGGTGCCCTTCCAGTCCACCCCGCGGTGCTCGAAGAACCGGCGGTCCTCCACCGAGATCAGCGCGTACTTCATCGCATCGGAGATCTCGTTCGCCGCGGTCGGGATCCGGTACTGGGAGTACAGCGTCGCGATGGGCTTGCCGTCCCGGTCGGTCACCGTCGTGACCAGCGGCGGAGGGTCGGTGGCGAGTTCCGACGACATGCTGTCGACGGTCTCGCTCGCCTGGTTGGAGACCACCCCGGCGGCACCGGCGACGGGGAACAGCACCCCGGCTACCAGCACCCCCGCGAGCAGGCAGAGGCCGAGCAGTTTGAACAGTCCGTCCGCTTTCCGCACGCGCCCCAGCCTACGCGTGCCCCGTGTGGCTCCAGTGACCTCCGCCGGGCGTGTGCAGAGGTAACGAAAGACCACCGGCAACTTGGCGGGGGAACCGATGGCCAATACAGTCCGTCACAACTCACGGAATGAGCCAACGGATGGGTTAGTCCTCAGCCAGGTGGACTAGTCGGTTCGGCGGTACCGGTGGCCAAGGGAGGGCTCCGGGTCGACGTGAGCAGAGGGAGAGCCCGGCTCGCGGCCACCTGGGGGTGTCTATGCTGCACCCCGGGGGAGGCCCGCCTGCTGGGATCGAACAGGTAGGGAGCTTGGGGGCATGGAAAACAACCAGTCTGATTGGCGAGTCCACGCGTCCTGCCGGGACACCGATCCGGACGAGCTTTTTGTCCGGGGTGCCGAGCAGAACCGCGCGAAGCTCGTCTGCATGGGGTGTCCGGTGCGGACGGAATGCCTGGCCGAGGCGCTGGACAGCCGGATCAGCTTCGGGGTGTGGGGCGGGATGACCGAACGGGAACGCCGCGCGCTGCTGCGCCGCCGCCCGGACGTGTCGTCCTGGCAGGAACTGCTGATGACGGCGAAACGCGAGTTCGCCGGGGTGGACGAGGAAGAAGAGGCCGTCCGGGTCGGTTAACCACCGGCGAGGCGGTCCCCGATGTCACGCAGTCCGTCGAGGTCGTGCACGTCACTCGGCAGTGCGGGCACCCCCACCACGGGGACCCCCGGATGGGCCTTGGTGAACCGGGCCAGCAGCCGCCGTTCGCGCTCGGCCAGCGCCACCCGGTCGGCGTGCAGCCGCAGCACGGCCACCGCCAGCGGCGCCGGTTTGGCCGCGCGCTCCAGCGAGTCCGCCGCGGCCAGTGCCTTCGGCGCGGACAGCTCGGCGAGCACCGGGTGGGTGCGGTTCGCCACCAGCCCGGCCAGCGGCATGGATTCCTCGGACAACCGTTCCACGAAGTAACTGGCCTCGCGCAGGGCGTCCGGTTCCGGCGCGGCCACCACCACGAACGCGGTGCCCTGCGAGCGCAGCAGTTCGGCGGTCTTGCGCGCCCGCTCGCGGAAGCCGCCGAACATGGTGTCGAAGGCCTGCATGAACGCCGACGCGTCGGTCAGCAGCTGACCACCGATGATCGTCGAGACGGCCTTGGCGAACATGCTGAACCCGGCGCCGACCACCTTGCGCAGGCCCCAGCTGCCCGCCTTCGCCGGACCGGTGAGCAGCCGGATCATCCGGCCGTCGAGCGCGGTGGACAGCCGGGTCGGCGCGTCCAGGAAGTCCAGCGCGGACCGGCTCGGCGGGGTGTCGACGATGATCAGGTCCCAGTCGCCGGTGGCGGCGAGCTGGCCCAGCTTCTCCATCGCCATGTACTCCTGCGTGCCGGAGAACGAGGTGGAGATGGTCTGGTAGAAGGGGTTCGCCAGCAGCTGCTCGGCGCGTTCGGGCCCGGCGTGCACACGCACCATGTCGTCGAAGGTGCGGCGCATGTCGAGCATCATCGCCCACAGCTCGCCCTTCGGCTCGAAGCCCTCGACGCTGACCTGCCGCGGGTGGTTGCCGAGTTCGCGCAGGCCAAGCGCCTGGGCCAGCCGCCGGGCCGGGTCGATGGTGAGCACCACGGTCTGCCTGCCGCGTTCGGCCGCACGCAGGGCGAGCGCCGCCGCGGTGGTGGTCTTGCCGACGCCGCCCGAACCGCAGCAGACGATCACGCGCGTGTTCTCGTCGTCGATCAGGGCGTCCATGTCCAGTACCTCGGCCATCAGCGCACCCCCTGTTCGAGCAGCGCTTCGGCGAGGTCGTAGAGCGCGGCCACGTCCACCCCGTCGGTCAGGTCGGGCAGTTCGATCGTCGGCAGGTCGGCTTCGGCCAGTTGCTCGCGGGCGCGCTGCTCGGCGGCCACGCGGATGGCGTGCTCGACGGTTTCCTCGACGAGCGCGTCCAGCGTCTGTTCGCCCAGCTCCAGCCCGGCCGAGGTGAGCCCGGCACGCACCCGCGAGGCGTCCACCCGGCCATCGGCCGCGGCGGTGACCGAGCGGGCGGGCAGTCGCGGCGGCCGCACCCTGTTCACCAGTACGGCACCGGGGCGCAGATCGGCTCCGTCGAGTTCGGAGACCGCCTCGACCGTCTCGCGCACGGGCATCTCTTCGAGCAGGGTGACCAGGTGGACGGCGGTTTCGCCGGAGTGCAGCAGGCGCACCACGCCCTCGGCCTGGCCGCGGATCGGGCCGGTCTTGGCCAGATCGGTCAGCGCCTTGGTGACGTCGAGGAACTTGACCACGCGGCCGGTGGGCGGCGAGTCGACGATCACCGCGTCGTAGGAGTAGCGGCCGTCGGACTCGGTGCGCCGGACGCACTCCTTGATCTTGCCGGTGAGCAGCACGTCGCGCAGGCCGGGCGCGAGCGTGGTGGCGAACTCGATGGCGCCCATCCGGCGCAGGGTCCGGCCGGCGAAGCCGAGGTTGTAGAACATCTCGAAGTACTCGAGCAGCGCGGCCTCGGCGTCGATGTGCAGGGCGCGGACCTCACCACCGCCGGGCGCGGAGGCGATCCGCTGCTCGGCGTAGGGCAGTGGCTCGGTGTCGAAGAGCTGGGCGACCCCCTGCCTGCCCTCGACCTCGACCAGCAGTACCCGGCGGCCGCCGTGGGCGAGCGCCAGCGCCAGCGCGGCGGCGAGCGTGGTCTTCCCCGTCCCGCCCTTGCCGGTGACGAAGTGGAGCCGGGCTCTGGCGAGTTCGTCGGTCCAGCCGGCCAGGGGTGTGGTCACGCCGCCAGCCTAATTGAGCCACTACCCGGTGAGCAGCAGAACGCCGACCGCGGCGACCACCGTCACGGCCGCGCCCCAGCTCGCGACCGGGGGCAGCACGGTGAGAACCAGCAGGGTGAGCACGGCCAGCGCGGTGACCGAGACCGCGCCGGAGACCGCGACGGACGCCGAGGACTGTGTCCGATCACGCACCTTCGCCATGATCATCGGCACCGCCACGAGGCCGGGCAGGACCAGCAGCACGGCCGCGACTATCCGCCAGGTCTCCACTCCGCCGAACTTAGCTGCCGATGGGGCTCGCGGGCACGCACGGCACGGGCTTGGTGTTGGCCGGGTCGAGTGCGTTGAGCACGTGACCGGCGGTGTTGCGGTCGGCGGCGACCCCGGCGTGTTCGGCGAAGTCCAGGCCGCAGGTCTCCTGCAGCACGACGTTGCGCACGTTCGGCCCGGTGCCCAGCCCGCTGGTGTACGGGATGACCAGCTCGTCGTACTTGGTGACGATGTTCGTGTACTCCACCTCCGGCGCGAAGACGCCGCGCTCGTGCAGCTTCGTCAGGTAGTCCGAGCCCTCGAGGAACTGCGGGCACGAGCCGCAGGCGGGGTTGAGCACCCCGTCGACGACCGGCTTGAGCCCGAGGACCTGGCCCCACTGGTACAGGGTGGACAGTCCGAACAGCGTGGTGCCCTGCCACAGCGGCGTCAGGCTGACGTACTTGTCCACTTTGGCCGCTCCATCGAGGAAACGCACGTAGTAGCTGGGCATCAGCGTGCCCTCGGAGTGGCCGAGTATGTCCACTTTGGATGCGCCGGTGCGGTCGAGCACCTTGTCCACGAAGGTGCCGAGCTGCGCCGCGCTCTGTTCCATCGGCAGCAGCCCGCCCGGCTGGTAGACCGGGTTCGGCGTGCCGGGCACGCCGTAGGTCAGGGAGAAAACGCAGTAGCCCTCGTTGGCCAGCAGCGGGCTGAAGGTCTGCCAGTTGACCGTCTGGTTCGCGCCGAGGCCGTGGGTGAGCACCACCGGGTTCGGGTGCTCCTCGCTCGGGCGGCAGGTCCAGTCGTTCGCGCCGGGCGGCGGGCCGCCGGGATTGGCGAGCTGGGCGGGCACCGCGGCGGCGAGCGTCCACGGCACGAAGTACCGGGGCGCGGCGGCCTGCCCGGCCGGGGTGAGCCCGATCAGCAGGAGCAGGGACAGGGCCAGTGCGCCCAGGGACTTCGTCGTCCGCATGTCACTTCCTATCTACTCGTGAGTAGGTGTGAAGTGAAACACATTCTGACCAAATGTCGGTGGAGATTCACCATCTTGGCCGAACGCGGGTTCGTCCCCGGCGGTCTGGACGGGGTCGTTACGCTCGCGGCCATGAGCGCCAAATGGGAGTACGCCACCGTTCCGCTGCTGATCCACGCGACCAAGCAGATCCTCGACCAGTGGGGCGAGGACGGCTGGGAACTGGTCACCGTGCTGCCGAACCCGACCGGTGAGCAGCACGTCGCCTACCTGAAGCGGCAGAAGGGCTGAGCATGAGCTGGAGTGCCAGGCTGGCCGAACTGGGCATCGAACTGCCCGGGGTGGCCGCGCCGGTGGCCGCCTACGTACCCGCGGTGCGCAGCGGCTCGCAGGTGCTGACCTCCGGTCAGCTCCCGTTCGTCGACGGCAAGCTCGCCGCCACCGGCAAGGTCGGCGCCGAGATCAGCCCCGAAGAGGCCAAGACGCACGCGCGCACCTGCGTGCTGAACGCGCTCGCCGCCGTGCACGCGCTCGCCGGCGTCGACTCGATCACCCGCGTGGTCAAGGTGGTCGGATTTGTCGCTTCCGCTGAGGGCTTCACCGGGCAGCCCGCCGTGATCAACGGCGCTTCGGAGCTGCTCGGCGAGATCTTCGGCGAGGCCGGGGTGCACGCCAGGTCCGCGGTCGGCGTCGCCGAACTGCCGCTGGGGGCGCCCGTGGAGATCGAAGTCATCGTGGAGGTGTCGTGATGGACCCCGATATCGAGCAGGCGACGCACGAGCTGCTCCTCCGGCTGGCCGGGCGCCTGCCGGACAAGACGCTGTGGAGGTTCCGGGACTGGCTCGCCGAGGGGGCCATGGCCACCCTTGCGCGGACCATTCCAAGATCTTTGCTCAAGCACAGCATTGATTTGGACCAACCGGAGTATCGCCTGCTCGTGGCTGGATTGATTCCGCACGGCGCCGATTGGCACCAAGTCAGTTCCACGCTGGGGGTGGACGACGGCGGCGGGAACCGGTACACATTCACGAAGAGTGCCCCCGATCGGGTGAACTCCGTCGACTCTGTGTCCGTGGTCGTGCACGCAACGTTGCGTGGTCGCCCAGACGTGGGTGAGGTGCGGGCGAGCTGGCGGCATAACGGCACTCCGGGTGATCGTGAGCCCAAGAGGGTTCTCTTGGTGAGCGCGGTGTCCGGAATGCCGAGGCTGACCGGTGAGCTGCAGCGGGTATTGCGTGTGCTGGGGGACGAGGAACCCAGCATCGAAGTGCTTCCGCCGCGGTTCGAGCTCCCCGAGTACCACCGAGCCGCGCTGGCGAACTCGGAACTCGTCTGCGTGGGCGCCGTGGACGCCGGGCACCGACTCGTCGCCGCGTAACGGCTCGCTACCTCCAGCGAGCTTGGAGGGAGAGATCGCGATGGTGGAGGCCCACGACGGGCTGGGTGTGCCGCTCAGATTGCACAACCTGCTGCTCGCCATGGCCGGCCGCCTCGACGACAGTGCGCTGTCCGAGGCACGGGAACTGGTCGCGCGTTCGCGCCTCGACGAGGCCGCGGAGCTGACCGCCGGCGCGTTGATCGCCGGCAAGATCCCGGTCCGCTCCGTCGAGCAGCGCGAGCTCGCGCTGATCCTGGAGATGAGCCGTTCGGACGCCACACTGGTCGACGAGGTGCTCATCGACGAGAACGAGCCCGACGTCTCGCACCGGTTCACCGGGGAGAACGAGCCGGAGCGCGGCATCGCCGACGCGCTGGACCGGGCGCTCCAGGTGCTGCCGGACCTGCGGTCGGTGCACGCCGTCTGGCGCAACACCCCGGCGGGCAGCGTGCCCGGCCCGCTGCCCCAGCGGGTGGTGCTGGTGGAGATCGGCCCCGAGGGCCACCCGCCCGCCGTCGCCTTCCGGGTGGACACCGCGCTGCGGCGGGTGGGCATCCGGTCCGTGGTCGAGGTGACCGGCCCGGGCGCCGATCGCACCGGCTACTACAAGCACGCGATGACCTCGGCGAACCGGGCGTGGCACGCGGGCACGGCCCCGTCGAGCGGGCAGGCGCCATCGGTGCCGCCCGCCAAGGCTTCGTCGCACGCGCCCGCCCCGGTCGCTTCGGCTCCGCCGCCCGCCGAGTCGAAGCCCCGGCACGAGCTGGCCGACGACCGGCGCACCCCGGAGCCACCGGTCGAGCACCGCACCGAAGAGGTCCAGCGACCCGACCCGGCGCCGGAGCCCGCTCCGGTGGGAAAAGCTGAGCCTCCTGCGATCACCGCCGCACGGCAGGAGGCACTCAGCCACCAGGCCGAGTACTCCAGCGGCGTGGAGAGCACCACGGACATGAGCTCGGCCGAGGTCGCGCAGCTGCGGCGCGCGCTGGCCGAAGACCCGGAGACCGGGCGTGCGATCGCTTCGGCGAAGCTGCCCGGCGGGGACGTCGTCGAGCTGCCCGAGCTGGATCTGAACGACCCAAAACTCAGCGACCGGGACCGCAAGCTCCTCCGGGAGCTGCACGCGGAGCTGGCCCAGCGGGAGCGGGCGGAAGCGGCCCGGCTGCGCTTGAACGGGGCGGGCAGGGGGCCGGAGAACCGGCGCTGGGTGGACGGTTTCTCCGGCGCCTGAAGCGTTTCCGGCGACGGAGTTGATCGACCACGTCGACACGGTGACGTATGTTGCGGGGCGTGGCCGAACTACCTGACGAGGTCGTCGTCGACCTGACCAAGATGCCGCTGACGTCGTCTTCGGACCTGCCGACCCCGGAGGGGCCACCGGTCACTCCGAAGGACGCCGCGACGGTGGTCCTGCTCCGCGAGAGCGGTTCCGGCGTCGAGGTGTTCCTGCAGCGACGCGTGGCAGCGATGGCCTTCGCCGCCGGGATGACGGTGTTTCCCGGCGGCGGTGTGGACAAGCGGGACGCGGACGCGTCGATCAGCTGGGCCGGACCGGACGCGGCTTGGTGGGCGTCGAAGTTCTCCTGCTCCGAGTCACTCGCGCGCGCACTGGTGTGCGCCGCCGTGCGGGAGACCTTCGAGGAGTCCGGCGTGCTCCTGGCCGGTACCGAGTCCACTGTGGTCGCCGACACCTCCGAGTTCGCGGGTGTGCGGGATCGGCTGATCTCGCGGGACCAGTCGCTGGCCGGGTTCCTGGCGGAAGCCGGGCTGACCCTGCGGGCGGATCTCCTGCGCCCGTGGGCGAACTGGGTGACGCCGCCGCAGGAGAAGCGCCGGTACGACACGCGGTTCTTCGTCGCCGCGCTGCCCGAGGGCCAGCGCGCGGACGGGGCCACCACCGAAGCCGACGCCTCCGGCTGGCAGCCCGCCGCGGACGCGCTCGCCGACGCCGCGGCCGGTCGCAGCACGCTGATGCCGCCGACCTGGTTCACCCTCACCGAGATCGGCGAGTTCTCCAGCGTGCGGGAAGCGTTGACGGCGGAGCGTTCGATCAAGAAGATCACGCCGACCCTGGTCCGTGAAGGCGACCGGGCCCGGATCGTGCTGGAGCCGTCGTGACCCATCCCGCCTATGGCGTGCTGCGCCAGGTCTCGCCGACCGCGTCGGTGCTGCTGGAGAACAACCCGTCGTCGATGACGCTGGAGGGCACGAACAGCTGGGTGCTGCGCGCGCCCGGTGCTTCGTCGTGCGTGATCGTCGACCCTGGTTACGACGACCGGCCGCACCTCGAGCTGCTGGCTTCGGTGGCGCCCGTCTCGTTGATCCTGTTGACGCACCACCACCCGGACCACGCCGATGGGGCGCCCTGGCTGGCTTCGGCGGTCTCCGCGCCGGTGCGGGCTTTCGACGCCTCGCTGTGCCTGGACGGGGACGCGCTCCAGGCGGACGAGGTCCTTTCGGTGGCGGGGCTGGAGATCGGCGTCCTGCACACGCCGGGGCACACGGCGGACTCGGTGTCGTTCCGGGTCGGCGGCGAGGTGCTCACCGGCGACACGATCCTGGGCCGCGGCACCACGGTGCTGGATGACCTTGGCGCCTACCTGGGCTCGCTGCGCGTCCTGGCCGAGTTGCCGGAGGGAACTCCGGGACTCCCGGGCCACGGCCCGGAACTCCCGGACCTGCGCGCGACGGCGCGTGAGTACCTGGCGCACCGGGAGCAACGCCTGGACCAGGTCCGGGGCGCCCTGCGAGAACTGGGGCCGGACGCCACGCCGAGGCAGGTCGTCGAACTCGTCTACGCCGACGTGGACCGGGCTTTGTGGGTACCGGCGGAACACAGCGTGCGAGCCCAGCTGGAGTACCTCCGCACGCTGTGAGCCTAAGTGGTAACTGTCAGGCGGCGGCACCGACGAGTTCGGCCGGAGCGGGCTTCGGGGCCGGGGTGATGGTGCGGCGCAGGCTCCACACGACGGCGGCCAGCGCGACCGCGGCCACCCCGGCGGCGAGGAACGAGGCGGGCGGCCCGCTCGCTTCCACCAGGTAACCGCTGACCGACTGCCCGAACGCCAGGCCAAGGGTCACCGCGGTGATCACCCAGCCGAACGCCTCCGCGGCCGTGCCCTTCGGCGCGACCAGTTCGATCGCCGCCGAGTGCGCGGTGGACTGCGGGGTGATCAGCGCGCCGGCACCTAGCATGGCCAGCGCCAGGCCCCAGAGCGAACCGGGCACCGCGAGCAGCGCCACCATCGCGCCGAACGCGGCCAGCAGCACCGGCAACCGCAGGCCCATCGACCGCGGCCACGGGCGCAGGCTGTACGCCACGCCGAACACCACCGAGCTGACCGACCACGCCGACAGCAGCAGGCCGCCGATCGTGGCGTGCCCGGCGTTGGTGGCCGAAGCGGGCACGGCGACCTCGACAAAACCGATCACCACGCCGAAGCCGAGCGCGGCGATGGCGAGCGTGCGCATCCCGGGGCTGGCCAGCGCGCCCAGCAGCGGGCGGCGGCCGGACGGCATCGCGCCCCAGGCGCGGACCACCGGGCTCAGCGCGAACAGCGTCGAACCGGCGATCATCACCGAAGCACCGATCACCAGCCCGGTCCCGGCCCACGGCGCGGCCGCGAGCGCCCCGGCGAACCCGGGCCCCAGGATGAAGAAGACCTCCATGCTGATCGCCTCGTAGGAGTAGGCGGCGGCCCTGGCCGGACCGGCGGGCACCAGCCGTCCCCACAGCGCGCGTGAGGCCGAGCCGACCATCGGCTCGGTGATGCCGATGCCACCGGCGAGCAGCACCAGCAGCGCGGTCGGCGCGCCGGCCTCGATGAAGGTGATCAGCGTCGTGACCGCGACGGCGAACAACACGGTGGTGATCAGCAGCGGCCGGGTCGGGCCGAACCGGTCGATCAGCCGCCCCTGCACCACCGAACCGGCCGCCACGCCCACCAGCGAACCGGCCGAGACCAGTCCGGCGGCGGCGAACGAGCCGGTTTCCCGCTGCACGTAGAGCAGTGCGGCGATGCCGATCATCGCGATCGGCAGGCGGGCGAGCACGGAGGCGAAAACCGGGCCGCGCGAGCCGGGAGCGGTCAGCGCGGTGCGGTAGTCGGCCAGCGTCGTGCCACCGGAGGCAGAGTGGGACATGTGTACCATTATGCGTCGACTGGTACGTCTGTACCACTTATTTTCCGGCGACCTTCGTCACCAAGCTGTGACAAGAAATCCTGCGGAAGCGGGGCGTGAGACGGGAATGAATCCGGCGCGCGGGTCGTTGAACGGGCAAGATGGACAGGGCCATCGCGATCGCGTTGGGCCGTTCGTGTCTCGGTTGGGTAACAAGGCGAAGTTTTTGCCCGAAATGGCGCAACAAACTACGGCGGTTGGCGTCCTTGAGAGTGAACGGCCTTGAAGTGAGTGCTGTGGGCCGTTCATGGTGGACGGATAGTCAGAACTGCATATGACTTCTCAGCACCCTCCGGCATAAGGGTCGGGGCCTGCGACCGGAGGGCGGGGAGCGCGGATCGTCGGGGGATGGTCCGCGCACGGCATGAGGGGCCGGTGCGCCACGTCGGGGGTGGCGCCCGGCCCCTCATGTTGTTGCCGTCAGCGAGCCCGTCGAGCCAGTCGCTCCGGGTCCAGGATCAGCACGCTCTTGCCTTCCAGGCGCAGCCAGCCGCGGTGCGCGAAGTCGGCCAGCGCCTTGTTCACGGTCTCCCGCGAGGCGCCGACGTACTGGGCGATCTCCTCCTGCGTCAGGTCGTGGGTGACCCGCAGCAGGCCGGCTTCCTGGCTGCCGAAGCGCTGGGCGAGCTGGAGCAGCGCCCGCGCGACGCGACCGGGCACGTCGGTGAAGATCAGCTCGGCCACCATGTTGTTCGTCCGGCGCAGTCTCCGCGCGACCACGCGCAGCAGCTGCTCGGCGATCTCGGGCCGGGTGGAGATCCACTGGCGCAGCGCCGGGCGGTCCATCATCACCGCGCGCACCTCGGTCACCGTGGTGGCGCTGGAGGTGCGCGGGCCCGGGTCGAAGATCGACAGTTCGCCGAACATGTCCGACGGGCCCATGATCTGGAGCAGGTTCTCGCGCCCGTCCGCGGACTTGCGGCCGAGCTTCACCTTCCCGGACTGGATGATGTAGAGCTTGTCGCCGGGTTCGCCCTCACTGAAGATCACGTGGCCGCGGGGGAACTCGACGCTCTCCAAGGTCTGCGCCAGCGCCTCAGCTGCGGCAGGTTCCACCCCCTGGAAGATGCCCGCGCGGGCCAGGGTTTCGTCCACCTCGTGCCTCCTCATCGGTGGCGACCCGCGGTCCAGGACGGATGAGCGTGTCGCCGATCACTTGCGTGCAGTGTAGGGCGTGCCAGCGAGATCGCCTCATGGCTCGCCGAAGCCAGGGCGATCGGTGTTCACCCGGACACCGCTCGTCGCGAGGACGAGAGGAGTTAAGACGATCTCGGTCGGCGGCAGAGCTTAACTCCGCACCTTCCGCGGCCGCAGCTTGGCCGCCCGTCCGCCGAGCCGGCGGAGCCGGAACAGCTCCAGCGCGCGCCCGATCCCGTGGCCGTGCAGTGCCCTGATCTCGTTGGGCTGGGCCTGCTCCAGGAACTGTTCGACCTCTTCCTCCTGCACGGCGACATGCCGGAGGCGGCTCTCCACGCGCTCCATGATCAGGGCGAAGAACATGATCACGAGCGGTACCGCGATAACGAACCAGACGGTCATAGCTTTCAGATCCTCGCTTGCGGCTCGGTCCTTTTCGCGCCTGAACTGATGGCGCCCGTAGGCTATCGGGGTGCCGCCCGAAGCCCGTAAAGCCCCCCGTGAGGGTGGCGCCTCCGCCCGTTCCGTCGACGGCGAAAGCCGGTTGGCATTGGTGAGACGCGCGCGACGGATGAAACGTTGCCTCGATCAGGCGTATCCCGACGCGCACTGCGAGCTGGACTTCACCACGCCACTGGAGTTGCTGGTCGCCGTGGTGCTCTCCGCGCAGACCACCGACGTGCGGGTGAACCAGGTCACCCCCGCGCTGTTCGCCCGCTACCGGACGGCCGCCGACTACGCCGGTGCCGACCGCGCCGAGCTGGAGGAGTACCTCCGGCCGACCGGGTTCTTCCGGGCCAAGGCGAACTCGCTGATGGGCCTCGGCGCGGCGCTGGTCGAGCGGTTCGACGGCGAGGTGCCCGGCAACCAGAAGGACCTGGTCACCCTGCCCGGTGTCGGCCGCAAGACGGCGAACGTGGTGCTCGGGGACGCCTTCGGGGTGCCGGGGATCACCGTGGACACCCACTTCGGCAGGCTGGTCCGCCGGTGGGGCTGGACCACGCTCGACGACCCGGTGAAGGTCGAGCACGCGATCGGCGAGCTGATCCCGCGCAAGGAGTGGACGATGCTGTCCCACCGGACGATCTTCCACGGCAGGCGCGTCTGCCACGCCAGGAAACCGGCCTGCGGTGCCTGCCCGCTGGCGCGTGACTGCCCGTCCTACGGGACCGGGCCGACCGAGTTCGAAGAGGCCGCGAAGCTGGTCAAGGGGGAGGAGCGCGAACACCTGCTGGCGATGGTGACGAACTCTTGACCAAGGCGACCAAGTGGGCACTCGCGGTCGCGGTGCTGTTGCTCGCGGTGATCGTCGCGGTGCTGCCGCGCAACCAGGGCGCCGTGCCGGCCGAGGACCTGGGACCCGCGCGCGCGAAGGCGGCGCTGGCCGCGTGCGCCACCGGCCGGCCCGGCTCGGCGCTCGCCGGGGTGGGCACCGAATGCCTCGGTGACGGCGCTCAGCTCGATCTCGCGGCGGCGCTCGGCTCCGGCCCGACGCTGGTCAACATCTGGGCGACCTGGTGCCAGCCGTGCCGCACCGAGCTGCCGGTGCTCGCCGCCTACGCGGCCGAGCCGGGGGCCGCGCGTGTGCTCACCGTGCAGGTCGCCAGCTCACCGTCGGACGGACTGGAGCTGCTCGCGGAACTGGGCGTGCGCCTGCCCGCCGTGTATGACGGAGAGGGGCAGACCGGCCCGGTGCGCACCGCGCTGAAGGTGCCGCCGGCGCTGCCCGCGTCCTATTTGGTCACCCCGGGCGGTGAGGTCCGGTTCATCGACAACCCGCGCCTGCTCGCCGATGTGGGACAGGTGCGCGAAGCCGTCGCGAGGTACTCCGCATGAGCGAACAAGGGCCGCTGGTCGACCCAGAGAGCGTGCCGGAGTGGCTGCGCGGGCTGGTCGCCGCGAGCGGTGAGGTGGACGCGTCGGCGTTCACCCGGTTCCGCCCGCCGCGTGGCACGAAGACCCGGCCGGCGGCGGTGCTGGTGCTCTTCGGCGAAGGTCCGCGCGGCCCGGACGTGCTGCTGCTGCGCCGCGCCGACACGCTCGGCTCGCACGCCGGTCAGGTCGCCTTTCCCGGTGGTGGCGCCGACGAGGGCGACGGCGGTCCGGTCGGCACCGCGCTGCGGGAGGCCGAGGAGGAGACCGGGGTGCTGCCGTCGGGCGTGCGCCCGGTCGCCGTGCTGCCGGACCTCTGGGTGCCGGTGTCCGGATTCTCCGTGACCCCCGTGCTGGCCCACTGGGTGAACCCTTCACCGGTGCACGCCGTAGATCCGGGGGAGACCGCGGCGGTGGCGCGGGTCGCGGTCGAGGACCTGCTCGACCCGGCCAACCGGTTCCAGGTGCGCCGGAAGGGATATGACTGGGTGGGACCGGTGTTCGAGGTCGACGGGCTGTTCGTGTGGGGCTTCACCGCGGGTCTGCTGGCCACCGTGCTCGGGCTCGGCGGCTGGGAACGCGAGTGGGACAAATCCGACGTACGGGATCTCGATGAAGCGCTGGCCGCGCACGCGGCGCGGGCTCGGGCGGTGTACAACGGTGGCTCCAGGGAGAGGGAGCAATCGTGAACTGGGTCGACGTGCTCGTGGTGCTGCTGGCCGTGCTGGCGGCGATTTCCGGTGCGCGTCAGGGCGTGCTCGTCGCGCTGCCCGCCTTTATCGGGGTGCTGCTCGGCGCGATCCTCGGCATCCGGCTGGCGCCGCTGATCGTGGACCTGTTCGACAACCCCGCGCTGCGTGTGGCGGTGGTGGTCGGTGTGGTTGTTTTCCTGGTGGCGCTGGGTGAAACGCTCGGTGTGTGGGCCGGGCGCAAGCTGCGGAACAAGATCAGCTCGCCGAAGCTGTCCGGAGTGGACAACACGCTCGGCGCGATCGTGCAGGGCATGGTGGTCTTTGTCGTCGCCTGGCTGATCGCGGTGCCGCTGACCAGCGTGGCCGGGCTGCCGGGGCTGTCCAAGGCGATCAACAACTCGACCGTGCTCGGCGGGGTCGACCAGGTGATGCCGGATTCGGCGCAGGGCCTGCCGAACGAGCTGCGCAAGCTGCTCGACGCGTCCG
The DNA here is from genome assembly GCF_009429145.1 of Amycolatopsis sp. YIM 10. Classification (GTDB taxonomy): domain Bacteria; phylum Actinomycetota; class Actinomycetes; order Mycobacteriales; family Pseudonocardiaceae; genus Amycolatopsis. The sequence goes on from NZ_CP045480.1 coordinate 441,902, forward strand.
GCTTCCCGTCCATCGTGGCCCCGTTCCAGCAGGCGCCCAAGGCCGATGTCGCGCCGCCCGACGAGAACCTGCAGGCGAGCACGGTGGTCCGTCAGTTGCGCGGCAGCGTGCTCAAGGTCAGGGGCAACGCGCCCGCCTGCTCCCGCGCGCTGGAGGGCAGCGGCTTCGTGATCGCGCCGCAGCGCGTGATGACCAACGCGCACGTGGTCGCCGGTACCGACGAGACCGCGGTCGAGACACCGGAGGGCAAGCTCCCGGCCAGGGTGGTCCACTTCGATCCCGCGACCGACGTCGCGATCCTCGCCGTGCCGCGGCTGGAGGCCGAGCCGCTGGAGTTCGCCGACCAGCCCGCACGCGCCGGGGACGACGCGATCGCGCTCGGTTATCCGCTCGACGGCCCGTACACCGCGACCTCGGCGCGGGTGCGGCAGCAGATCACCCTGCGCGGGCCGGACATCTACGACACCAACACCGTGCAGCGGGACGTGTTCACCGTGCGCGCCGGGATTCGCAGCGGGAACTCGGGCGGGCCGCTGGTGAATCCGCGGGGTGAGGTGATCGGGGTGGTGTTCGGCGCCGCGGTCGAGGACCCGGACACCGGCTTCACGCTGACCGCCGCGGAAGTCGCTCCCGAGGTGGCTGCCGCCCCCGGCTACGGCGCCGCGGTCAGCACCGGCCCCTGCGCCGCCTAGGCCCCGTCGCGCTTCTTGAGGAACTGCGCGAGGATTTCCGTGGTGCGCAAGGGTGCTTCCAGGTGCGGGTAGTGGCCGACACCGGCGAGCGTGGTCAGCACCGAGTCCGGGCCGAGCCAGCGTTCGGAGGCCTTGACCGTGCGCGGCAGCACGCAGCGGTCCTCCTGGCCGTGCAGTTGCAGCACGGGCACGGTGCTCGGCTTGTCGGCGGCCTCGGTGAACCGCCTGCCCTCACCGCGGAACTGCGCGCGGAAGGCCCAGCGGTAGTACTCCAGTGAGCTGTGCGCCACCCCGGGCACCTGGATCGCCTGGCGGAACTTCGCCGCCGCTTCGGCGAACTCCGCGGTTTCGGTCCACTGAGGACCGGACCAGGCGCGCATCAGCCGCTCCACCTCGGCGCCGTCGTCACGGACCAGCTTGCGTTCCGGGGCCATCGGCACCTGGAAGCCGAAGAGGTGGCCGATCGCACGGGCCTGGTTGCCGCCCCGGCCGCGCCAGGCCGTCCTGGCCACCGAACCGCGCAGCGCCAGCGGATGCGCGGCGCCCAGCGCGCTCACCGAAGCGGCGACGCGCGGGTGCAGGGTCGCGGCGGTCCAGGCGAGCATGCCGCCCCAGGCATGCCCGACCAGGTGCGCGCGGCGTTCCCCGAGTGCCTTGACCAGACCCGCGACATCACCGGCGAGCGTCCAAGCGTCGTACCCGCGTGGCGGTTTGTCGGAATCCCCGTAACCGCGCAGATCCGCGGCGACCACCCGGTACCCGGCGTCGGCGAGGCCGGTCAGCTGGCGGTGCCAGGCCCACCAGAACTCGCCGAAACCGTGCAGCAGCAACACCAGTGGCCCCGAACCCAGTTCGGCGACGTGCAGCCGGATGCCGTTGGCCGAGACGTCGCGGTGGGTCCAGGGTCCGTCGATCCGCACGATCGACGGATCGGGGCCGGCGTGCACGCGCAGGCTCAGTCGCGCACCGCGGGGAGTTCGTCCCCGGACGGCTGGCGCGACTTCAGCGCGGCGGCGGTTTCCTTGACGCTGTCGATGGTGCGCTCCGGTGCGCGGATCTTCTTCATCTTGCGATAACCGAGGAAGCCGAACAACGCGGCGACCACCAGCATCAGCGCGAACACGATGCCGAAGGCGGCCCAGCGCTTGAGCCATTCGGACAGCAGTTCACCGAGGAAGAAAAAGAAGAAGAACGAGCTGTACAGCGCGACGACCAGGGCGATGACAAAGAAGACGCTGCCCTTGACGCCCTTCTTGACCTCGCCGACGACCTCCGACTTGGCCAGTTCGACCTCGGCCCGGACCAGTGTCGACAGGTGCTGTGTGGCGTCCTTGACCAGCGCACCGATCGACTGGTCCCCGTTGCGTTCGCTGTCGTCGGACAGCGGCAGGTAGGGGACGGCGCCCATGCCATCGGCATCGTTGAGTTGGTGCTTGGGGCTGCTCACGGGCTTCATCGTGCCACGTGCCCGTTGATCGGGCTCGGCGGGCGCGCCATTAATCCTCGATGACCTCATTGTTTGCGTGGACCCGGCTGCGTCGCAGCAGCAGCGCGGCCGCGGTGAGCGAGGCGATCGCCGAGGCGATCAGCACCGCCGCCTTGGCCTGCTCGGCCATCGCGCCGTCGAGGGCGAGGTCGGCGATCAGCAGGCTGACCGTGAAGCCGACGCCGCCGAGCACCGACAACGCGGTCATGTCCCGCCAGCCCATGCCGCGGGGTTTCTCGGCGAACCCGAGCTTCACCGCCAGCGCGCTGGCGCCGAGAATGCCGATCACCTTGCCGCCGATCAGGCCGATCATGATCGCCAGCGGCAGCGCCGAGGTGAACACCGAGGCGAGCGCGTCCCCGTCGATCTCGATGCCCGCGGCGAACAACGCGAACAGCGGCACGGCCAGCGCCGCCGACCACGGCTGCAGCCGGTGCTCCAGCCGGATCGCGGGCGCGTGCTCCTCGCCGTCGTCCGGGCGGACCCGGGTGAGCAGGCCGAGCGCGACCCCGGCGATGGTGGCGTGGATGCCCGCCGAGTGCACCGCGACCCAGGTGATCACCGCCAGCGGCACGTACAACCACCACGCCCGCACCCGGCGGTGCTGGAGCCAGGCGTAGAGCGCCAGCGCCACCACCGCGATGCCCGCGGCGAGCAGGTTGAACCCGGTGGTGAACAGCACGGCGATCACGATGATCGCGCCGAGGTCGTCCACCACGGCCAGCGAGAGCAGGAAAACCCGGGCGCTGCTGGGCAGGTTGGACCCGGTCAGCGCCAGCACACCGAGCGCGAAGGCGATGTCGGTGGCCACCGGGACGGCCCAGGCGCGATCGATGCCCGGCTCGCCCCAGCCGACGCCGAGCGCCACCACCGCGGGCACGATCATGCCGCCGAGCGCGGCGAAGATCGGCAGGATGGCCTGCTTGAACTTGGACAGCTCGCCGACCACCAGCTCGCGCTTGAGCTCCAGCCCGGCGACGAAGAAGAACAGCGCCAGCAGCCCGTCCTTCGCCCAGTCCCCGATGGACAGATCCAGGTGCAGGAAGTGCGGCCCCAGCTGGAAATCCCGGAGATCGCGGTAGATGTCGCCGAGCGGGGAGTTGGCCACCAGCAGGGCGAGCGCGGTGGCGGCCAGCAGGATCAGCCCGCCGGTGGTCTCGGTGCGCAGGTACCGCGCGAACTCGGCGGCCTTGGCGGGAAGTCGCGATTCGGGTGTGCTCACGCGGGCTCCGTTTCCGGGGTCGGTTCAGCCTCGCCGACCAGACTTCCCGGCACACCTTTACGCGATTTTAGCGCCCGAACGGGTGGCCGCGGTGGCGAAGGTGGGCTTCCCCACGGGTGACTTGCCAGACAGCACCGTCAATACGACCGGACCTGTTCGTTGTTCACCGACGGTCCTACCATGCGCTTTGACAACGATGTCTCGACAGGATGGACGCATCGTGAGTACTACCTCTACCGAGGTCGGCAAGGACAAGGGGTTCTTCGGGCACCCACGAGGGCTGGCGAACCTCTTCGGCGTCGAGATGTGGGAACGCTTCTCGTTCTACGGGATGCAGGGCATTCTCGCGATCTACCTCTACTACTCCACCACGGACGGCGGTCTCGGCCTGGAGAAGCCGACCGCGCTCGGCATCGTCGGCGCGTACGGCGGGCTCGTCTACCTCTCCACCGTCGTCGGCGCCTGGATCGCCGACCGGCTGCTCGGCTCCGAGCGCACGCTGTTCTACAGCGCGGTGCTGATCATGATCGGGCACGTCAGTCTCGCGGTGCTGCCCGGATTCGCCGGGGTCGGGGTCGGCCTGGTGTGCGTCGCGCTGGGCAGTGGCGGGCTGAAGGGCAACGCCACCGCGCTGGTCGGCGGGCTCTACGGCGAGCACGACGAACGCCGCGACGGCGGCTTCACCCTCTTCTACATGGGCGTCAACCTCGGCGGCTGGATCGGTCCGCTGCTGACCGGGCTGGCGCAGGAGGAACTGGGCTTCCACTTCGGCTTCGGGCTGGCCGCGATCGGCATGGCCGCCGGGCTGGTCCAGTACACGCTCGGGCGGAAGAACCTGCCCGACAGCGGGCGCGTGGTACCGAACCCGTTGCCCGCCAACCGCCGCCCGCTGGTCGCGGGGATCGCCGTGGCGGCGATCGCGTTGATCGTGGTGGCCGTGCTGACCGGGTTCGTCACCGCGGAGAACCTGTCCGACCGCACCATCCTGGTCATCGTCGTCGCCTCGGTCGCGTACTTCGCGGTGTTGCTGACCAGCAAGAAGACCACGCCGGTGGAGCGCAAGCGGGTGGTCTCGTTCGTGCCGATGTTCATCGCCAGCGCGGCGTTCTTCGCGTTGTTCCAGCAGCAGTTCACCGTGATCGCGGCCTACACCGACGAGCGGCTGAACCGGAACCTGTTCGGCTGGGAGATGCCGGTGTCCTGGATGAACTCGGTGAACCCGGTGTTCATCCTGCTGATGGCGCCGGTGGTCGCGGCGATCTGGACGAAGCTGGGTGAGCGGCAGCCGTCATCGCCGATCAAGTTCGCGCTGGGCACCGGGATCGCCGGGGTGTCGTTCCTGCTGTTCCTGCCGCTGGCCGGTGGCGGTCCGGCGTCGACGCCGCTGCTCGCGCTGGTCGGCATCATCTTCGTGGTGACGCTCGCCGAGTTGAGCCTTTCGCCGGTCGGGCTGTCGCTGTCGACGAAGCTGGCGCCGGCGGCGTTCCCGACGCAGATGGTCGCGCTGAACTTCCTGTCGGTGGCGCTGGGCACGGCGTTGTCCGGCTGGCTGGCGCGGTTCTACAGCGCGGAGAACGAAGGACCGTACTTCGGCACGCTGGGCGCGATCTGCATCGGCATCGGCGTCCTGCTGGTGCTGGGCACGCCGTTCATCCGGAAGTTGATGTCCGGGGTGCGCTGAGGCGTGCCAAGATGAAGACCGTTTTCGTCGCTGAGGGGGAGTCTTGCGGGACAAGATCTACGCCGTGCTGACCACCGTGGTGGGAGTCTTCCTGCTGATCGGCGGCATCGTGACCCTCAGCAACGACACGGTGAAGTGCGGCAGCCAGACGATGAGCGCCGGCGACACCTGCCAGGAGACCTCCCGTCGTGGTGGCTCCTCGACCGAGCGGTCGATGGAGGAGCAGCGCTCGGACAACACGCGCACCGGCTGGCTGCTCCTTGGCGGCGGCGTGCTGATGCTGGGCGGCGGGGCGTTCTGGACCTACACGCAGTTCCGGAAGAAGCGCCCCGCCGGTCCGCCGCCCGGCCGGTTCCCCTCGGCCGGTCCGCCCCCTGGCCAGCTGCCGCCGGGCGGTCCCGGATTCCCGCCCCAGCCGCCGCAGGGCCACGCGCACCAGGTTCCGCAGGGTTATCCCCAACAGCAGGGGCAGCCCCAGCAGCCGGGTTACCCGCCGCAGGGATACCAGCAGGGTCAGCCGCCGGGATATCCGCAGCAGCCCGGATATCCGCCGCCGGGGCAGCCGCCGTACCCGCCCCGCTAGCGCCGGGGTGGTGGTCCACAAAGGACCGCCGCGTCAGCCGATGGGGTCCGGTAGCGGGCGCACCCGGTAGCCCAGTTCGATCACGTTGCCCGTCGCCGGGTCGCTCAGTTCGACGCGCCACGACGACGTGAACTGGTCCACCCCGTGGTGCATCGGGATCGTGCCCGAGATCAGCACCACGCCCGGCTCGTACCAGCCCTTCTCGCGCAGCACGTCCAGCCAGTAGGCGGGCGTCAGCAACTCCGCGAGCTTCCCGTGCTGGATTTCGACGTCGCCCGCCCAGGCGCGCAGCACCAGGTCGTCGATCCGGTCGGCCACGTCGACCAGCCGCCACGCCTTCCGCGCGAGCACGTCCGGCCCGGCGTTCTTGCTCCACGCCACCCCGTGCACCTCCAGCGCGCGGTCGGTGTGGTCGCAGGCCGCGGTCAGCAGCACGTCCTCCGGCGCGGGGCCGGTGATCACCAGTGCCCACTCCGCCTCGCCCGAGGTGCGGTCGTGCTGCACCGGCACCTCGTCGGTCTGGCTGGCCAGGTAGGGCGCGACCGGGTACAGCGCGGGGGTGGTCGTCGGCGCCGGGACGCCCAGCTCGGCCAGCTCCGCGACGTGCGCGGCGACGTCGTCCTGACTGCGGCCGGCATAGCCCGCGTTGAGCAGCGTGTGCACGTCCGTGTGCACCTCGCTGCCGTCCGGCAGGGTGAAGCTGAGCCGTGGGTATTCCGGCATGTGACCTCCTGACCAGGAAAAACTCAATTGGGGCTTGCGCATGCAAGATGTATACAACCAGTATTACCGCAACTCGGCACCATAGCCAAACGGGATGTGAGCGATGACTGCACAAGAACAGGTGGACGGCCGCTCGCTGCGGCGCGCCTTCGCGGCGAGCCTGTCCGGGACCGCGCTGGAGTGGTACGACTTCGCCGCCTACTCGGTCGCCGCGGCGACGATCTTCGGCGAGTTGTTCTTCCCGGCCGGTGACAAGCTCGCCGGCACCATGGCGGCCTTCTCCACCTACGCCGTCGGTTACCTGGCCCGCCCGCTCGGCGGGTTCGTCTTCGGCAGGCTCGGCGACGTGATCGGCCGCAAGCGCGTGCTGGTGTTCACGCTGATCCTGACCGGCGTCGCCACCTTCCTGATCGGCGTGCTGCCGACCTACGAGAACATCGGCGGCCTCGCCGCGGTGCTGCTGGTCGCGCTCCGGTTCGCCCAGGGCGTCGGCATCGGCGGCGAGTGGGGTGGTGCGGTCCTGCTCTCCAGCGAATTCGGGGATCCACGCAAACGCGGGTTCTGGGCGTCGGCCGCCCAGGTCGGCCCGCCGGCGGGCAACCTGCTCGCCAACGGCGTGCTCGCGCTGCTGGCCGTGCTGCTCACCGAAGCCCAGTTCAGCTCGTGGGGCTGGCGGGTCGCGTTCCTGCTCTCCGGCGTGCTTGTCCTCTTCGGACTGTGGATCCGGCTGAAGCTGGAAGAAACCCCGGTGTTCAAGAAGATCGCGGAGAAGGGCGACCGGCCGGAGGCGCCGATCTCCGAGGTGTTCCGCGACGAGCGCCGAGGCCTGATCGCGGCCGTGCTGATCCGCGTCTGCCCCGACGTGCTCTACGCGTTGTTCACCGTTTTTGTGCTGACCTACATGACCCAGGAACTGGACATGTCGCGCAGCGAGGGGCTGACCGCGGTGATGATCGGCTCGGCCTGCCAGCTGGTGCTGATCCCGGCGGCCGGCGCGCTCTCGGACCGGGTCAACCGCCGCAAGCTGTACCTGGCGGGCACGATCGCCGCCGGGATCTGGCCGTTCGTCTTCTTCCCGATGGTCAGCACCGGCTCGTACCTCACCGTGGTGGTCGGCATCGTGCTCGCGCTGGTCATCCACGCGCTGCTGTACGGCCCGCAGGCCGCGCTGGTCACCGAGCAGTTCTCGCCGCGCCTGCGCTACACCGGCAGCTCACTCGGCTACACCCTGGCCGGCGTGATCGGCGGTGCGCTGGCGCCGCTGCTGTTCACCGCGCTGTTCGCCGGATTCGGGACCTGGCTGGCGATTGCCGCGTACGTGCTGGTGACCGCGGTCGTCACGATCATCGGCGTGCTGATCGGGCGTGACCCCGACCCGGCCGAGTACGAGGCCCGCGACGAAGCCGATCAGCTGGTCAACTGAAGCTTGAGGGTGGTGCCGAGATGGTGGTCGATGGCGGCGTGCGTGGCGGCGAGGTCTCGCGCCGCCAGGCCGTCGACGATCGCCTGGTGCTCCTCGCAGACGGTGTGCTGGCGGTTCGGGCAGGCGAACAACGCGACCAGCCCGGCCCGCAGCTGCCGATCACGCAGCCCGGCGTAGGCCTTGCTGAGCATGGCGTTGCCCGCCGCCTCGATCAGGTGCGTGTGGAACACCGCGTCCAGCTCGATGAACTCCTTGGCCTGACTGGGATCCGCCAGTTCGGCCTGCTGACGGAGGGTGGCGCGCATCCGTTCGACCGGGGCACCGTCACCGGCGATGGTCTTCTCCGCGGCGAAGCGCTCCATCATGCCGCGCAGCTCGATCAGCTCGGAGAGGTCGCGGCCGGTGAGCGGGGCGATGTAGGCACCGCGGTTGGGCACGAGCTGCACGAGGTCCTCGGCGGCGAGCATCAGCAGCGCCTCCCGGATCGGCGTGCGCGAGACGCCGATCCGGCTCGCCAGGTCCTGTTCGCTGATGAACTGGCCCTGCGCGGCGGGATCGGGCAGCACGGCACCCTTGAGGAACTCGTAGGCCTTCTCGCGGCCGGACCGGGCGGCCATCCATCCCCCTAGAGTTTGTATACGACCTGTATACGAATAGTACATGCCGCGGAACTGGAGGACGTGAGCCGAATGAAGGAACACCACTACGCCATGACCGTCACGTGGACGGGCAACGAGGGCAAGGGCACGGCCACCTATCGCGACTATTCGCGGGCGCACGACATCTACGTCCCGGGGAAGCCGGTGCTGGCCGGGTCGGCCGATCCGGCTTTCCGCGGTGACCGCACCCGCTGGAATCCGGAGGAGCTGCTGGTCGCTTCGCTCTCGGAATGCCACATGCTGTGGGTGCTCGCGCTCGCTTCGATGCAGAACGTGGTGATCACCGGGTACGTCGACGAAGCGGACGGCGTGATGGTCGAGGAAGCCGGTGGCGGCGGTCAGTTCCGCGAGGTGACGCTGCGGCCGGTGGTCACCGTGGCCGAACCTGGAATGGTGGCGGCGGCCGAGGAACTGCACGCCGTCGCGCATTCGAAGTGCTACATCGCGCGGTCGGTGAACTTCCCGGTCAAGCACGAGCCGCGGACGCTGACGTGAGCGACTGGCAGGTCCTGTCCACAGTGGAGGGTCAACGGCTGCTCGGCGGCACCGGCGCCTTCCGCACCCGCGAGACCGCGGTTTCCGGGCTGCTGTACGAAATCCGGTACCCGGCGGGCGTCGGCTCGCCGGAGCACCGGCACGATCACGACAGCGTCATCTATCTGCTGTCGGGAGAACTGCGCGGCACCATCGACGGGCGCGAAGTGCGGCTCGCCGCCGGGGAGACGGTGGTGCACCCGCGCGGAGTGCCGCACACCGTGGAGGCGGTCGAGGACAGCCAGTGGCTGGAGTTCAAGTCCCCGCTGCCGGGTCGTTCTCCGTTGAGCGCCTGAGACAAAACGAAATCGGGGCTGCCGCGTTTGGTCGCGACAGCCCCGATTTCCTGTTTTGAGCAGGTTTACTGCTCGAGTTCCGCGAGGGCCTTCTTGGCCTCTTCGAGCTCGGCCTCGAGCTGGGCCACCTTCTGCGCCTGCTGTTCGCGGGCGGCGTTGATGACCTCGTCGATCGGACCGGACAGTTCTTCGTGCAGCTCCTTGGCCGCGCGGGAAACGGCGGCCGCCGGGATCTCGATGCCGCGGGCGATCCACTTGCTGCCGTGCTTCAGTTCAGCCTGCCATTCGCCGTCGGCGGTGCCGGTGACGGTCAGCGTCAGCTCGACGGTGCGGGTCTTCTTCGCGGTGGTCTGGCCCTTCGGCCGACCGCGCTTGGGCTTGGCCTCCTCGGCCGCCGAGGAAGTCTCGGTCGTCTCGGGAGTTTCCGCCTGGCCGTTCTCGGAGACCGGCGCCGGCGCGGCGGCCGGGGCCTCGGGTTCTGTCAAGGAATCCACGGTCATCGCAGGTCTTGTCTCCTTGCCGCAATCGATGGGTTCTCCCAGCGCGACAGCCTAGAACATGCGTTCGATCATCGCACGCCGGGGGTGGGCAAGCGTAGCGCGAGTCGCTATAGTCGAAGTCGACTAGCCGACTTCGACTATCTGGAGCGCGGATGCGTGCCCGCCGGACCCCGCTCAATCTCGCCGTGCTGAGCCTGCTGAACGAGCAGCCGCGGCACCCGTACGAGATGCAGTCACTGATCAAGGAGCGCCACATCGCCGACGTGGTGCGCCTGCGCGGGGGCTCGCTCTACGACGCGATCGGGCGGCTGCTGAAGCTCGGCCTGATCGAGGTTTCCGGTACCACGCGGGAAGGAGCGCGGCCCGAACGCACGGTGTACGCGATCACCGAAGAGGGTCGTGCCGAGATTCTCTCGCTGCTGCGCGAGTACGTGGGGGAGCGGGCGGAGGAGTACCCGGTGTTCGGCGCCGGGCTGGCGCACCTCGGCCAGCTTCCCCGTGACGAGGCGGAAGAACTGCTGCGCAAGCGGGAGCGGTCGCTCGCGGAGCTGACCGAGTTCTGGGCGAACGGCCTGCGTGACGCGCTGGCGAGCGGGCTGCCGAGGGCGGTGTTGCTGGAAGTCGAGTACGCACAGGCGATGCGCCAGGCGGAACTGGCCTGGCTGCGGGAAGTGCTGACGGATCTACCCGGAATGGACTGGACTGGGGGTTGTTGAATGGACAGGGTGGCACTGCCACGCGGGCTGCGCACGTTCAACCGCGTGGTGAAAGCATTGCTGGGCACGGGATTCCGCCTCGGGGACATCCACGTGCTGACCGTGCCGGGTCGTACCAGCGGGCAACCGCGCAGCACCCCGGTCACACCGTACGAAGTGGACGGTGAGCGGTACGTGCTCGGTGGAATTCCCGGCGCGGACTGGGTGCGCAACGTCCGCGCGGCCGGTGCTGGCACGCTCGCGCAGGGCCGTCGCAAGAAGCGGGTGCGGTTGATCGAGGTGCCGGAGCCGGAGCAGGGCCCCATTCTGCGGGCGTTCCCGGAGAAGGTGCCCAACGGCGTGGACATGATGGTGAAGGCCGGGGTGGTCCCCAGCGGCAGCCCGGACGAGTTCGAAGCCCTCGCCGGACGCTGCACCGTCTTCCAGGTCGTGGACGCTTAGCCAGCGTTTGACAGTGGTTTGCGTGGCGGCGCGGGTAGCGGAACCTCAGCCGTCTTCTCGCTCCGGGATCTTCACCTCATGAATACCAATTCACCACGGTGAAGCTGTCCTCGCGAGAAGACGACTGAGAACCCGCGCCGGTGCCGGTTGACGGCCCACCGCGAGCGGCTCCGCCGCTTATGCACACGACCTGGCCGCCCACGACCCGGAAGGGCGCGTCATTCCTCGGACTTGCCGGAGTTCAGGCCGGAGGAGATCAGGTCCATCACCGACGAGTCGGCCAGTGTGGTGACGTCGCCGACCTGGCGGTTCTCGGCCACGTCACGCAGCAGGCGGCGCATGATCTTGCCCGAGCGGGTCTTCGGCAGCTCCGGCACGACCATGATCTGACGCGGCTTGGCGATCGGGCCGATCTCCTTCGCCACGTGGTTGCGCAGCGCGGTGATCGCCTCCTCGCCCTTCGCCTCGTCCTGCGCCACGTTGCCGCGCAGGATGACAAAGGCGACGATGCCCTGACCGGTGGTCGGGTCGGTCGCGCCGACCACGGCCGCCTCGGCCACCGTCGGGTGCGACACCAGCGCCGACTCGACCTCGGTGGTGGAGATCCGGTGCCCGGACACGTTCATCACGTCGTCCACCCGGCCGAGCAGCCAGATGTCCCCGTCGGCGTCGTACTTCGCGCCGTCACCGGCGAAGTAGAAGCCCTGGTCGGCGAACCGCGACCAGTAGGTCTCGCGGTAGCGGTCGTTGTCGCCCCAGATGCCGCGCAGCATCGACGGCCACGGCTTGTCGAGCACCAGGTAACCGCCGCCACCGTGGGGGACCTCGGTGGCCTGGTCGTCGACCACCTTCGCGGAGATGCCCGGTAGCGCGCGCTGCGCCGAACCCGGCTTGGCCGCGGTGACGCCAGGCAGCGGCGAGATCATGATCGCGCCGGTCTCGGTCTGCCACCAGGTGTCCACGATCGGCGCCTTGCCCGCGCCGATGTTGTCCCGGTACCAGATCCACGCCTCGGGATTGATCGGCTCGCCGACGCTGCCCAGCACGCGCAGCGAGGACAGGTCGTACTTCTCCGGGATTTCCTTGCCCCACTTCATGAACGTGCGGATCAGCGTGGGCGCGGTGTAGTAGATGGAGACCTTGTACTGCTGGATGATCTCCCAGTGCCTGCCCTCGTGCGGGGTGTTCGGCGTGCCTTCGTAGACCACCTGCGTGGCGCGGTTCGCCAGCGGCCCGTAGACGATGTAGCTGTGCCCGGTGACCCAGCCGATGTCGGCGGTGCACCAGTAGACGTCCTCGCCCGGCTTGTGGTCGAACACGTTGTGGTGCGTGTACGCGGCCTGGGTCAGGTAACCGCCCGAGGTGTGCAGGATGCCCTTCGGCTTACCGGTGGTGCCGGAGGTGTAGAGGATGTAGAGCGGGTGCTCGGAGTCGAAGGCTTCCGGGGTGTGCTCGTCGGACTGGCCGTCGACCAGTTCGTGCCACCACAGGTCGCGGCCCTCGGTCCACGGCACGTCGCTCTCGAGCTTTTCGCCGGTGCGCTTGACGACGATGACCTTTTCCACCGTCTCGGCGCCTTCGAGCGCTTCGTCGACGTTGGCCTTCATCGGCGCGGCCTTGCCGCGGCGGAACTGACCGTCGGAGGTGATGACCACCTTCGCCGCCGCGTCGTCCACCCTGGACCGCAGCGCGGTGGGGGAGAAACCGCCGAACACCACGCTGTGCGTGAGACCGAGGCGCGCGCAGGCGAGCATCGAGAAGATCGCTTCGGGGACCATCTGCAACTGGATCGCCACGCGGTCGCCCGCGACGAGCCCGAGCGAGGCGAAGGCGTTGGCGGCCTTGGAAACCTCGCGCTTCAGCTCGGCGTAGGTGATGTCCCTGGTGTCGCCGGGCTCGCCGACCCAGTGGATGGCGACCTGGTCGCCGTGGCCGTCGTCGACGTGCCGGTCCACGCAGTTGTAGGCGACGTTCAGCTTGCCGCCGACGAACCACTTGGCGAACGGCGCGTCGGACCAGTCGAGCACCTGCGTCCACTTGGTTTCCCAGTGCAGTCGCTCGGCCTGCTTGGCCCAGAACGCCTCCCGATCGGCGTCCGCTTCGGCGTACAGGTCCGCGTTCGCGTTCGCCTGCGCGGCGAACTCGTCACTGGGAGGAAAGGTCCGGCTCTCGGTGAGCAGATTGTCGAGCGCCGGCGACTGCTCGGTCATGGTGCGCTGCCTCCTGATTCGCGAATCCTGGGCTACCCCGGGGGGCACCGTAGCGACGTTGGTACCCGAAGTAAAAGGTTGCCTCGAGGTTACACACGAGGAGGTGGATCGGCTGGTCCGACAAGTGGCGGTCCAGTGCGGTCGAACGGCGGCTCAGCCCAGACGAGCGGCCAAGGAATCGCGTACGAATGGCCATTCCGTTTTGGTGACGGAGTAGAGCACGGTGTCCCGGATCGAGCCGTCCTTGCGGACGCGGTGCGCGCGCAGCACGCCCTCCTTGGTCGCGCCGAGTCGCTCGATCGCGCGCTGCGACCGGGTGTTGTTGAGGTCGGTCTCCCACGAGACCCTGTTCGCTTCCAACTCGTCGAAAGCGTGGTGCAGCAACAGGAGTTTGGCTTCGGTGTTCAACGCGGTGCGCTGCCACGGCTTGCCGATCCAGGTGTGCCCGATGCTCAGGATCCGGTGCTTCGGCACGATCGCGTAGTACGAGGTGGTGCCCGCGACCGCACCGGTACGCACGTCCACCTGCGCGAAGGCCAGCCGGTCCGGATCACCGAGGATGTCGGCGACCATCGTGCCGGCCTCGGCGGTGGTCTCCGGCCGGAACCCGCTCAGCCAGGTCCAGACCACTGGGTCGGACCCGGCTTCGTACAGTCCGGCGGCGTGGTCGGGGGTGAGGGGTTCGAGGCGCACGTGCTTGCCGACGAGCGTCGGACGGCGGGTCCAGTCGTTCACGGAACTGAATCTACGAAGCAGAAGTGGACGCTGCACAGATCCATTTTCACCCAGTTTCAGCAGTCCACTTGGTCGTGCTTATGCTCGGGAAGTGGCAGAACGCGAAGAGCTGACCTGGGAACTGTTCGGTGAGGCGAGCCGGGCACTGGCCGAGGAAGTCGCCGACAGCGGGTACGACCCCGACCTCATCCTGTCCATCGCGCGCGGCGGGCTCTTCGTGGCGGGCGCGCTCGGCTACGCGCTCGACGTGAAGAACCTGCACGTGATGAACGTGGAGTTCTACACCGGCGTGGACCAGCGCCTCGACCTGCCGGTGATGCTGCCGCCGGTGCCGAACGTGGTCGACCTGACGCAGAAGAAGGTGCTGATCGCCGACGACGTGGCCGACACCGGTGCCACGCTCAAGCTGGTCCGCGACTTCTGCGCCGACCACGTGGCCGAGGTGCGCTGCGCGGTGGTCTACGAGAAGCCGCACTCGGAAGTCAACTGCGAGTACGTGTGGCGGCGGACCGACCGGTGGATCAACTTCCCGTGGTCCTCGCTGCCGCCGGTGGTCAAGCGGTCCGAGCAGGTGCTGGACGCATGACCGATCCGCTCGCGCCGCTGCTCGACCTCGACGGGGTGGCCGCCGCGGTGAAATCCGCGCAGGACGCCGTGTTCGCCGTGCACCGCCACCCGGCCAACCTGCGGGCGGGCGCCGCGACCGCCGCCGAGGCCTCGGTCCGCGCGGCTCGCGCGTCGGCCGGGATCGACGGCGGTGACCCCGACATCCCCGCCGATGGCTCGGTCACCGACCCGGTGCTCGCCGGATCGCTGCGCGTGGCCGAAGCGGTGGAGTCGCTGCTGCCGGTCTGGCGCCGGGCGCCGTTGCAGGCGCTGGCGAAACTGCACGTGCTCGCCGCCGCGGACCTGGCCGCCGACGCCGACGCGCTCGGCAGGCCGCGCGAAGGCACCGCCGAACGCCTCGAACTGCTCGGGCAACTGGTCACCGGCGCGACTTCGGTGCCGGGACCGGTGCTCACCGCGGTGGTGCACGGTGAACTGCTCACGCTGCGACCGTTCGGCACCGCGGACGGCGTGCTCGCGCGAGCCGCCGCGCGGCTGTCGATGGTCGCCACCGGACTCGACCCGAAGGCGCTCACCGTGCCGGAGGTCGCCTGCTTCCGGCACGCGCGGAGGTACACCGCGGCCGCCGAGGCGTTCGCCTCGGGCGAGCCGGACGGTGTCCGCGAATGGCTGCTGTTCTGCTGCCAGAGCTACGAAACCGGCGCCCGAGAGGCGACCGGCATCGCCGATTCAGCCGGTTAGCCCTCCTGCCAGCCCACCACCGCCCTCAACGGGGCGCTTCGCGCGCTGTCTTAACTCGCCCGCATGTGCAGTGACGCCAAGGCGTTGCGCACGTGCCCCTGGTTGGCTTCCAGCGCCTTCCCGGCCGTGGTGGTGTCCACTCCGGACAGCAGGTGCACCAGCGCGACCTTGAGGTCGTCACCGGATTCGGCCAGCGCCTCCGAGCAGTCCTGCTCGCTCATCCCGGTGGCCTCGCGCAGGATGCGCACGTTGCGGCCGCGCAGCTTCGCGTTGGTCGCCCGCATGCTGACCATCAGGTTGGAGTAGGTCCGGCCGAGCTTGATCATCGTGGCGGTGGAGAACGCGGTCAGGATGATCTTCTGCGCGCTGCCCGCCTTCATCCGGGTGGAGCCGGCGATCGCCTCGGGACCGGTGTCCACCGCGATCAGCACGTCCACCCCCGGCACGGACTGCGTGCGCGGGTTGCCGGAGACCAGCGCGGTCCGGCACCCGGCCTCCGAAGCGGCCGCGAGCGCGCCCAGCACGTACGGGGTGCGCCCGGAGGCGGTGAGGCCGAGCACGAAGTCGCCCGGCTCCACCGACTCGCGGAGTTCGGCGGCACCGGCGGTGTCGTCGTCCTCGGCGTTCTCCACGGCCTGCCGCAGGGCACGGGGCCCACCGGCGTGATGTGCCACGAACCAGTCGTCGGGCACGTTGAAGGTCGGAACCAGTTCGGCCGCGTCGAGCGTGGCGAGCCTGCCGGAGGTACCGGCACCGACGTAGTGCACGCGGTGGCCGGCTCGCAGGGCTTCCACCGCGAAGTCCACGGCGCGGGCCAGCTGCGGCAGCACCGCGTTGACCGCGTCGGGGACCAGCTTGTCCTCGGCGTTCAGCGCGCCGAGAATGCCCACGGTGGACATCAGGTCGATGTCCATGGTGCGGGGGTTCCGCTGCTCCGTCGGGGAGTCCACGTGGACCACCTGGCGGCGCAGGCCTACCAGCGGCCGAACTGTGTCCTTCACCTTCACATCACTCATTTCCCGGTCTCCCTCGGCCGGCGGCGGCCGTCCGGCCGGACGCCGAGCCGGTGGTGGCCGACGGCGTCGCGGGTGGCGTCCAGCGCGGACACGGCGGCGTCCATGTGCCGCTGCGCCACGCCGATGAACATGCAGTCGATGACGGTGAGCTGGGCGATCCGGCTGGCCGTCGCCCCCGAGCGGAACGTGGTCTCCCGAGCCGCGGTGGTGAGCACGTGGTCGGCCACCTCGGTGATCGGGGAGCGGGGGAAGTTGGTCAGCGCGACGGTGATGGCGCCGTGCTCACGGGCCACGCGGAGCGCTTCCACGGTGTCGGTGGTGGCCCCGGTGTGCGAGATGCCGACCGCGACGTCGCCGGGCTTCAGCACGGCCGCCGAGGTCAGCATGATGTGCGTGTCGGACCAGGCGAAGCTGACCCGGCCGATGCGGTGCAGCTTCTGCTGCAGGTCGGCGGCGACGAAGGCGCTGGCGCCCACGCCGTAGACGTCCACCCGGCCGGCGCCGGCGATCAGGTCGATGACCCGCTGGAGGGCGGCGACGTCGAGCTGGTCGGCGGTCTCCTCGACGGCACGGGCGTCGGCGAAGCTGACCTTGCCGATCACCGCGGCCAGGTCGTCGTCGGGGCCGATCTCGCCGCCGAGGTTGCGGCTGGAGCGGGCCTCGGTGCGCGCGGTGTCCGCGGCCAGCGCGATGCGCAGCTGCGGGTAGCCGCCGACGCCGATGGCCTTGCAGAACCGGGTCACCGTGGTCTCGCTGGTGTTCGCGGCCAGCGCCACCTCGGTGATGCTGCGTCTGGCGACGCTGGACGGGTCGTCCAGGACCACTTTGGCCACCCGCTGCTCGGCCCTGGCCAGGCCGGGGAGCAGCGACCGGATCCGGACCAGCGGGCTGGCCTCGGACTCGCGCACGGCGTCCCGCGCGGGGGCGGGTTCCGGAGCGGAGTCGGTGACGGACTCAGGGCTGGTCACCGTGGGAAACTTACTAACCGTAGGAATCTGCGACAAGGCAACCCACACCCTTCGAAGGAGAGTGCCACCCGACGGTGTCTCCTGGTCGGGCAGCTCATGCTTGGTTGCTGTGAAAGTCGCTAACCAGGTCGAAGATGTTAACGTTCACTTGTTAACAACTTCGCAACTTGCTACACCCAGTGAAACTATCTGCCCCGATTGGCCCGAACGGGTAACGAAGTTGTGACTTGTCGTAGAAGATTCAACATCTTTGCGCCCGTTCAATGAGCGCGGTGTGACTCAGCGACTACGCAACTGCCATCCCTGCGCCGTTACAGCTTCCGGGGTGCGTTCCAGGTCCAGCACCGCATTACCGGACACAACGGCCTTAACGCCGTCCAAGAGCACGCCGCGCGCGGTGTATTGCTTGTCCGTGGTGTAACGCCAGCGCAGGGCCACATTCCCGGTGGCCGGAACCATCGCGCTGACCGTCCACCAAGATCGGTGCCCGGTGCCGGAGAGCGCGGTGACGTCCCCTCCGGGCGCACCGGGGCCGGACGCCCGGAGTGACACCGGCTGCCACGACGTCCCGTCCATCGAGGACTCCAGCACGAGCTGATCGGTCGATTCGCTGTCGACGAAGGTGTCGAAGGTCACTCTCAGCGGCCGGTCACCCACCGTGAGCGGCGCCGTGGTGAGGGTCGCCGACGTCTGGTTGCCGATTTCCGAGAACCACGCGTCGGGCCCGTGCCGGGGCGGGACCGCGAGCGCGCGTGAGAGCCCGGTCGCCCAGGCCTCCCTCGCGACGTTGATCGAGCCCCAGGTGCGGGTCGGGTGCACGCGGTTGGTCAGCAGGATGGCGATCGAGCGCGAGGTCGGGTCGATGACCAGCGAGGTACCGGTGAACCCGGTGTGCCCGGCGGTGGCTGGCGAGGTCAGCCCGCCCATGTACCAGAGCTGGTCCAGCTCGAAGCCGAGTCCGTGCGCGTTGCCGGGAAAGGCCTGGTTGTAGTCGGTGAGCATCTGGCGGACGCTGTCCTGCTGCAGGATCCGCTTGCCGCCGTAGGACCCGCCGTTGAGCATCGCCTGCCCGAGCACGGACAGGTCGGCGGCGGTGGAGAACACCCCGGCGTGCCCGGCGACCCCGCCCAGCGACCACGCGTTCTCGTCGTGCACCTGGCCGCGGATCATGCCGCGGTCCGGCACGGTCATGAACTCGGTCGCGGCGATCCGGTCCAGCTTCGACGCCGGCGGGTTGTACCCGGTGTCCACCATGCCCAGCGGCTCGGTGATGCCCTCGCGCACGCGCACGTCCAGCGGCTGCCCGGTGATCCGCTCCACCAGCACGCCGAGCGTGATCAGGTTCAGGTCGGAGTACTTGTAGGTGCTGCCCGGCTCGTACATCGGCTTGACGTCCATGACGGCCTTGATGCGCGCGGGCTTGTCCGGCCAGTCGCGCCACAGCGGCAGGAACGGCTCCAGCCCGGAGGTGTGCGTGAGCAGCTGGCGGACGGTGATGCACTCCTTGCCGTTCACCCCGAACTCCGGCAGGTAGGTGGCCACCGGCTCGTCCACGTCGACCTGACCGGTCTCGACCACCTGCATCACCGCGAGCGAGGTGAACAGCTTCGAGATCGAGGCCAGGTCGAAGATGGTGTCCATCCGCATCGGCACCTGCTGCTCCGGCGGCAGCTCGGTCCCGGCGCCGTCGGCGTAGCGCAGCGCGGACCCGGCGGTGTGCGTGTTCACCACCATGCCGTCGTGTATCTGCATGCCGACCGCACCGGCGAACAACGGGTGCCCGGTGCTGTCCGGCTTGGTCCAGGCGTCGATCTTCTGCTCGGCGGCCAGCAGCGGCGCCGGATCGAGCCCGGCCTCCTCCGGCGTGGCCGGGCGCAGCAGCGTGCCCGGCGGGGCGAACCCCTGCTGCGGGCGGTCGAACCGGCCGGTCACCGCCTCGCCCTCGGCGGCGACCACGCTCGAGGTCATACCCGCCATGGTGACCGCCGCGATCACGATCAGCGCGCCGAGCCTCATCGTTCCCCCTCTTACTTGTAGAGCAGGTACTGCCGCCGTCCGCGGTCGAAGTCCGCCAGCTCGCCCTGCCAGGAACCGACGATCTCGTCCACGCCCGCCCCGGCGTCGACCATGGTCCGCAACCGGGCCGAGCCGGAGAGCTTGTCGATGAAGTTGTCCGGCCGCCAGCCGAACAGGTCCGGATGCACCTTCTTCGCGGTGACCAGCATGGCCACCCCGGTGCGGACCGCGTCGAAGGCACGCGGATCGGTGACGGTCAGCTGCACGCCGCCGCAGGTCTCGCCGACGAACTTGCTGAACGTGGGCACGAAGTAGTTCTCGCGGAACCGCGCGCCCGGCAGGTTCAGCTCGTCGAGCGCCTCGCGCCAGCGCCAGTCCAGCTTGGGCGCGCCGATGATCTCGAACGGCCGGGTGGTGCCGCGGCCCTCGGAGAACACGGTGCCCTCGAACAGGCCGGTGCCCGGATAGGCCAGCGCGGTGTCCGGCGTCGGCATGTTCGGGCTGGGCGGTGTCCACAGCAGACCGGTGCCGGCGAAGAAGGTGTCCCGTCGCCAGCCCTTGAGCTGGATGATCTCCAGCTTCGGCGGCTCGACGCCTTCGGCGGGCAGGAACTCGCCGGCGAAGTACCTGGCCAGCTCGCCCACGGTCATGCCGTGCTGCTGCACGATCGGCTTGCGGCCGATGCCGGAGGCGAACGCCGGGTCCAGCATCGGGCCGAACGCCTTGCCACCGAGCGGGTTCGGCCGGTCCAGCACGACAAAGGCGGCGCCGGTCTTCGCGGCGGCCACCATCGCGGTGTACATGGACCAGATGTAGGTGTAGAAGCGGGCGCCGACGTCGGCGATGTCGAACACCACGGTGTCCACGCCCGCCTTGGTCAGCATTCCGGCCAGCTTGGTGGCGTCGGCGCCGTACGCGTCGTACACCGGGACGCCGGTGCGCGGGTCGACGTAGTCGCCTTCGGAGCCACCGGCCTGCGCGCTGCCGCGGAAACCGTGCTCCGGCCCGAAGACCGCCACCGGCCGGACGCCGGCTTCCACCATCGAGTCCACGGTGTGGTCGAAGTTCGCCAGCACGCCTGTCGGGTTGGACAGCACCCCGACCTTGCGCCCGGCGAGCGGCTGCCAGCCCTGCTTCGCCAGCTGGTCGGCGCCGGTGACCACCGAGCCGTGGTGCTGCGTGTCGTTCTCCTGCGCGCTCGCGCTGCCCACCGTCAGCAGGGAGGCCGCGGCCGCGCCGCCGAGCAGTCGCCTTCGCGTGAAGCCCATGGGATTACCAGCTCAGTCCGTGGCCGAAGGGGAAGAGGACCTGGCCGCCGGCCGCCGGGATGTTCACCGGCAGCTTGCCCTGGGGCGACGTCTCGCCCTTGAGCACCTTCGCCAGCGAGTTCATCGTGACCTCGCGCCAGTCGTAGGTGACCGCCCAGGTCGGCACGTCCGCGTATCCGGGGTCGTACGGCTCCTGCACGCCCACCGCGATCACCGGCTTGCCGGTGGCCAGCAGCGCCTTGACCAGGTTGACCTGGTTCGCGCTGGTGCGCAGGCCGTTGGTCAGCACGACGACGGTGTCCGCGCCCTTGGCCGCCTCGACCGCCTTCGCCACGGTGTCCGCGTTCGGGCTCGTGCCGGTGGACAGCCCGGTGGCGCCCAGCGCCTTGGCCAGCGCGGCGACCGGTTCGGCCGGGTAACCGGGGTAGTCCGGCCGGTTGTACCCGGTGACCAGCACCTTGCCCGGGTTCTTCATCGGCAGCAGGTTCGCGTCGTTGCGCAGGACCGTGGTGGTGCGGTCGGTCAGCGCCTGCACGTCGGCGAGGTGCTCCGGGGTGCCGACCTTGTTCTTGACCGCGCCGACGTCCGCCATCGGCTTGGCGAAGATGCCGCGCTTGAGCTTCAGCTTGAGGATGCGGATCACGCTCTCGTTGATCCGGTCCTCGGTGATCCGGCCGCTCTTCACCGCGTCGAGCACGCCGTTGATCGCCACGTCCAGGTGCGGCGGCATGAGCATCTGGTCGACACCGGCCTCCAGCGCGAGCACCGGGATCTCGTTGTCCGGGTGCAGCTTCCGCACGCCGGCCATCTGGAGCGAGTCGGTGACCACCACGCCGCGGTAGCCGAGTTCACCGCGGAGCAGGTCGCCCATGATCGGCTTGGACAGCGTGGCCGGATTGCCCGACGGGTCGAGGCTCGGCACGGTGATGTGCGCGGTCATGATCGAGTCGGCGCCCGCGTCGATGGCGGCCTGGAACGGCGGCAGGTCGATCGCGCGCCACTCCTGCTCGGTCCGCTTGATCACGGGGAGCCCGGTGTGGCTGTCCTCGGCGGCGTCACCGTGGCCGGGGAAGTGCTTGGCGGCGGTGGACACCGTCTCGGTCGCGCGGCCGGAGCGCTGGTAACCGTCGATCTCCGCGGTGACCAGCGAACTGGCCAGCGCCGGATCGGAGGAGAAGGAGCGCGAGCCGATCACCGGGTTGAGGTGGTTGGAGTTGATGTCCGCGTCCGGCGCGAAGTTCTGCGCGATGCCGACGGCACGCAGTTCGTGGCCGTTGATGGTGGCCAGGCGCTGGGCGTCCTCGGTGCTGCGGCCCGCGCCGATCGCCATGTTGCTGGGGAACTCGGTGGCCGGCTTGCCCAGCCGGGTGACCCGGCCGCCCTCCTGGTCGATCGACAGGATCAACGGCAGCTTCGCGCCCGAGTTCAGCGCGGCCTTCTGCAGGCCGTTGGAGAACTTCGCGAGCTGGACCGGGTCGTCGATGTTGTCGGTGCCGGGATTGTTGAAGTAGATGACCCCGCCGACGCCGAACTTCTCCACCACTTCGGCGGGCGTGCCGACGCCGTACTTGTTCTGGTTGCTCTGGTGCACATCGGTGGCCGACTTGCCGAAGACGTCGGCGACGAACAACTGGCCGACCTTCTGCTCCAGCGTCATCCGAGCCAGCGACTGCTGCGCCTCGGCGGTCTCGGCGTCGTCCTGCCGCTGGGCCGCCTGCTGGCGCTTCGCCGGGGTGTCGGCCGGGTTCATCGCGGACGCGGGCACGGCCCCCGCCACCCCGGTGGTGGCCAGCAACGCGGCCACCGACGCGGCGAGCGCATTTTTCCTCCGTGGGTGCTTGCGCGTGCGCCCGATACTCACGTCGGCCTCCCTGTTCGGTTCTGCTTCGCTGACAGGTATAGCCGGTATGGAGTTGGGGACTCACCTGTTCGGACCGGCATCGGGAAGCTACTCACCGAAACTGTGCCGGTCAACGACCCGCTGTGCCGATCGGAGTACGCAGCGCTCACACCGTGACATCGGCGTGTCACAAACGTTCGTGCGGACCCCGAACATGCTGCAGGCGGCGCCGACGAATCGGCGCCGCCTGCTCGCGCGGACTGCTGGGTTACCAAGCGTGCAACTCCAGTCGTACCTACCTGGACTCGGCGTCCGGCGTCCCGGTACGCAATCCCTAGACGACAAGCCTCCCGCGGCGTGCTGCGCGTGGGTGCCCGGAGTCCGCGCACGGAGCTCTTTCGGGGTGGAGTAAGGCTTCTCTTCGCCTCGTCCCTGGCCGACAAGATGTCCGCACTCACTTTGTACGCCAGTGATGCCGGTCACTACAAGGGCGCGATCGGGTGCACCGGTTCAGAGTCACGATTCAGTACCCCTCGCACCCGTTGCTACCTGCGGTTATGTCATCCGGGTGAGGTTTCACGACTTGCCTTTGCGGCGCTTCGCGAGCCCGTACCAGGTGGCTCCGGCGGCCACCGCGCCCATCCCGATACCGACGGCGATCGCCGGCCCCGCGAGACGGTTCCGCAGCGGCACGGGGTGGGTGAAGGCGAGCACCGGCCAGTCGCGCTCGGTGGCCAGCCGGCGCAGTACCCGGTCCGGGTTGACCACGTGCGGACGGCCGACCACCTCGAGGAGCGGGATGTCCGTGCTGGAGTCGGTGTAGGCGGCGCAGGCGGCCAGGTCGTACCCGCGTTCGGCGGCGAGCCGCTTCGCCGCGACTGCCTTGTTCTCGCCGTAGCAGTAGAAGTCCACTTCGCCCGAGTAGCGGCCGTCGACGATCTGCATGCGGGTGGCCACGCTCTGGGTGGCCCCGAGCATTTCCGCGATCGGCGCCACCACCTCCTCGCCGGTGGCGGACAGCACGATCACGTCGTGGCCCTGGGCGCGGTGCTCGGCGATCAGCTCCGCGGCTTCGGCGTAGACCAGCGGATCGACCACGTCGTGCAGGGTTTCGGCGACGATCGCGCGCACCTGCGAGACGTCCCAACCCCGGCACAGCGCGGAGATCTCCGCCCGCATGCGCTCGGTTTTGCTCGCGTCGGCGCCGGAAAGGGAGAACACGAGCTGTGCGTAGGCGCTCTTCAGCGCGGCCCTGCGGTTGATCAGCCCGCGGCTGAGCAGGGGCTTGCTGAAGGCCAGGGCGCTGGACGAGGCGATGATCGTCTTGTCGAGGTCGAAGAACGCGGCCACCGGTGACTCCGGCGGCGTGAAGCGGGGATCTGCCACCTCTCAACAATAGGCGTGGCCCCGGCACGGTTCCCCGGTGCGGGCGGAAAATCCACGACAGGACAGGGTCGCCGATCCGGAGTTCCGTTACCGAATTGTGGGCGTCTTGAACAGCGATAACGCGCTGATCCGGTGGTTACAGTGGTGTTGCCCGGTGTCACCCGGGCCGGTTCAGTCCGACCCCCCGGGGCTGGACCTCCAGCGACCCCCGCCCCTCCCCCCTGGCGGGGGTCGCTCTATTTCCAGGCCTTGCCGTGTGCTGCCGAGTTGTCCACAACCGACCACTTGTCCACAGGCCGGCCACCACCACCTTGTCCCACCCCACCCGCCCCGGTGACCGTGGAAGCTGGGCCACCCAGGCCCGCCCAGCGGAAACGGGGGGACAACTGTGACCGGACCTGTCACCGGAAAACGTGTTCTCGTCGTCGCGACCGACGCGGTCGTGCTCGACGAAGTACTGCGCCTCGCCGCGGTCGCCAATTGTGAAACCGAATGCGTGCCCGATCTCTTCGCCGCACGGGCGCGCTGGAAAGACGCCCCGCTGGTCCTGATCGACGAAGCCGCCGTCACCGAGGACGAACCGGTGAAACTGCCGCGGCGCGACGGCGTGCTGGTGGTCTGCAAGGGGCCGCCGGAGCCGGGCACCTGGCAACGCGCCTTCGCCGTCGGCGCGCAACAGGTCCATTCCCTCCCGGACGACGAAACCGCCGTGCTGAAAGCATTCGCCGAAATCGTCGATGGCCCCGCTCGCCCCGGCGGCCGGGTGCTCGCCGTGATCGGCGGCCGCGGTGGCGCCGGTGCCTCGGTATTCGCCGCCGGTCTCGCCACCGCCGCCGCGCGAGCCGGGGAAGGCACCCTCCTGCTCGACTGCGACCCCCTCGGTGGCGGCCTGGACCTGTTGCTGGGCGCCGAAAACCACCGGGCCGTGCGCTGGCCGGACCTCCGCGTGGACTCGGGGCGCATCCTGCTGTCCGCTTTGGAAGAGGCCCTGCCGCACCACGACTGCTCCCCAGGCCGCTTCGCCTTCCTCTCCACCGGCACCCCACCACGCACCGGCGCCCCTTCTCACCCGCTTTCCCGCGACAGATCCACGACATTCGCCGCCCCGAATCCGCCGCCTCACGCCAGTGAGCCCTTCACCGCCGAACCGAACTCCGCCCGTCGTCGCACCACCCCACCAACCGACCGCCCTTCTCCCAACGGTGAGGCAATCGCCGCCGTGGTGGACGCCGCCCGCCGTGCCGGACGTTTTGTCATCTGCGACCTACCGCGCAACCTGGGCGACGGCTCCGCCGAAGCCGCCGCCCGCGCCGACCTGGTCCTGATGGTCGTCCCACTGGATTTCCGAGCCTGCTCCGCCGCGAAACGCGTGGTGGCCCTCCTGCGCGGCACCGGCGCGGAAATCCGCCTCGTCGCCAAAGGCCCCGCCCGCTCCGGTCTCTCCGCCACCCAAGCCGCCGACACCCTCGATGTCCCCCTCCTAGGCGAATACCGGCACGAACCGCGCCTAACCCGCTCACTAACCCGCGGCTCCTTCCACCCCGGCGGCTCCCTACTTTCCGTTGCCGCCTCCGCCATCGCCGCCCTCCCACGCCAGGAGCCCACCCCATGACCACACCCACCCACACCCTCGGCCCCACCCACATCGCGCGTCCCATTCACGTCGCGTGCCCCACTCACATTCCGCGCCCTGCTCACATCGTGCGCCCTGTCCACGTCGTGCGCCCTACTCACGTCGCGCGCCCTGTCCACGTCGTGCGCCCTATCCACGTCGTGCGCCCTACTCACATTCCGCGCCCTGCTCACATCGCGCGTCCCATTCACGTCGCGCGCCCCACCCACATTGCGCGCCCTGTCCACGTCGCGCGCCCCGCCCCATTCCGACCGCTCCCAACCACCCCCTTCGCCACCCTCATCCGCCCACCCACCCCACTCCCACAAACAACAGCCGAGCCCATCCCCGTTTCACCGCAAGCCCCAGTCCAGTCGATGGCAACCGCGCCTTCCGCCACCCCCATCCCACCGCACGCCCCACTACTACCGCCCCCAGCCGAGCCTTTCGCTACCCGGATCGAGCCGTCCGTTCCACCCCAGTCGGCGGCAGCCAAGTCCCACACCATCCGCCATTCACCGCTCGTCTCATTCCGGTCGCCTCCACCCAAGCCCTTCCCGAAACCCACCCCGCCCGCAACAACCCAACCCGCAGCAACCCAACCCACAGCAACCCAACCCACAGGAGCCCAAGCCACCGACCCCACTTACCAGCCGCCGACTCCCAAACCCCTCACCACCCCCGAGCCCAACCACAGACGTCCCGTCCCGATGCCGCCCCCGCTCCCCAAACCACCTCCGCTTCCCAAACCGCCGCCCATTCCCGCGCCCAGGCGCACCCCCATGCCGCCACCCGTGTCCGCCGCGCGATCCGTATCCGTGCCCGCACTCCCGAATGCGGCCACTCGAACGCGGAAATCGGCTGTCCGAACGCGAAATCCGGCCGTGGAAATCCGAAATTCAACCGCCCATTCCCGCGCAGCAAACGTGAGGTGTCATCGTGACGGCTGAACTCGTTGAACGCGTCCGTCGTCGCCTGGCGCGTGAAGGCACCGGGACGACCGGGCTCGCCGAGGCCGTTCGTGCCGAAGCGACCGGCATCGCCGGGCACGAGGAACTGCTCGAGACCCTGCGTCTGGTCCGTCACGAGTTCGTCGGCGCCGGGCCGCTCGAGCCGCTTCTCACCGATCCCGACGTGACCGATGTGCTCGTCACCAAACCCGGCGAAGTCTGGGTGGAGGGCAAGGACGGGCTCCACCGGACCGAGGTCACCTTCGCCGACGAGGACGCCGTCCGGCGGCTCGCGCAGCGCCTGGCGATGACGGCCGGACGTCGGCTCGACGACGCCCAGCCCTTCGTCGACGGATGGATCCCTGGTCCGCACGGGCGCGTCCGCCTGCACGCGGTGCTGCCGCCCTTGGCGCCCGACGGCACCTGCCTTTCCCTCCGCGTGCTCCGCCCGGCCAAGCACGACCTCGCCGAACTGCAACGCCTCGGCACATTCAGCGCGACCGGTGCCGCGGTGCTCCGCGCGATCATCGCCGCCCGACTGGCCTTTTTGGTCACCGGCGGCACCGGAGCGGGCAAGAGCACGCTCCTGTCCGCCCTGCTGTCCGCCATCCCGCCGACCGAACGCATCGTCTGCGTCGAGGACGCCGGTGAGCTCCAGCCGTCGCATCCGCAATTCGTCCGGCTCGTCGCGCGTCCGCCCAATGTGGAGGGCGTCGGCGAGGTCACCCTGCGCGAGCTGGTTCGCCAGGCCCTGCGAATGCGGCCGGATCGGTTGGTCGTCGGCGAAGTCCGCGGCCGTGAAGTCTGCGAACTGCTCGCCGCGCTCAACACGGGCCACGAAGGCGGCTCCGGAACGCTGCACGCCAATTCACCGAGCGAAGTCCCGGCGCGGCTCGAGGCGCTGGCGGCGCTGGGCGGACTTTCCCGCGACGCCGTGCACAGCCAGGTCGCCGCGGCGATCCGGGTGGTGCTGCACATGGTCCGAGGCCGGGACAACACCCGTCGCCTCACCGAAATCGCGGTGGTGCGCCGAGGTGGCGACGGACTCCAGGTGTGCACGGCCTGGCAGGACGGCATGTGGACCGAGCACGGCCCGGCACTGCGCTCACTGCTCCCCACCACGAGACCCGGAGGCAGACGATGCTGACCCTCGTTCTCCTGCTCGCCGCGGCCGCGTTGCTCACCTGGCCAGGGCGCGCAACCGACCTCCGAAGAACCACCGAGCGACCCCGGAACCGTCTACTTGCGACAGTCGCAGGTTGTGTGATCGCTTTGCTGACAGCCTTTCTCGCGCTCGGTCCGGCCGGACCGGTGACGGTCATCGTGCTCGCCGCGGCGGGCCGGTACTTCTGGCGCTCGGCCAGAGCGGGCCGGGCACGGATCGCGGAGGCCGAGGGCATGGCCGAGGCCATGCGCACGATGGCGGCCGAACTCGACGCCGGCGCCGATCCCGCCTCGGCGGCCGAAGCGGCCGCGGTGGATTCACCGCCCGAGGTCGCCAAGGCCGTGCGAGCGGTAGCCGGCGCGGTCCGCTTCGGCGACGACACGGACCTGGCCGACGATGCCGCCGGGCAGTTGGCCCGGAGTTGGCGACTCGCGCATCGCCACGGTCTGCCGATGGCCGGCGTGCTCAGCGCGGTCCGACGCGACCTCGACGCGAGCTTGCGGTTCGCCCGGCAGGCTCAGGCCACGATGGCGGGGCCGAGGATGAGCGCGGTGGTGCTCGCGGCTTTGCCGGTGCTCGGGATCCTGCTCGGCGAGGCGCTCGGTGCACGGCCACTGCACCTGCTCGCGAGCACCGGGCTGGGGCAGTTGATGTTGCTGTTCGGCGCGGTCCTGCTCGCCGCGGGCGTGGCCTGGACGGCCCGGCTGACCAGGGTCGCGTCATGACGGCCGCCGCGGTGGCGTTGCTCGCCGGAGCCGTCGCGCTCTGGCCGGGCGGCGGCAGGGTGCCGCGCAAGGCCAAACCGCTGCCCCGGCTGGTGCCCGAACTCGCTGCGGTGGGCTTGGCGATGGCGCTGGCCGGTCCCGGGGGCGCGGTGCTGGTGCTCGCAGTGGTCGTGGTCGTGCGACTGGTCGCCCGGCGGCCACGGGCGCCGTCGGCTGCCGATGCCCGTCGGCTCGCTGCGGGCTGGGATCTGCTCGCCGCGACGTTGCGGGCCGGGTTGCCGGTGCCGGTCGCGATCCGAGCAGTCGCCGTGGGCGCGCCGGACGAGGTGGCCGCGACGCTGCGGTCGACGGCCGAGCTGCTGGCGCTCGGCGCGGATCCGGCCGCAGCCTGGGCGGCGGCCGGTGCCTGTCCCGACACAGCCGAACTGGCGAGGGCCGCTCGTCGCACGGCTCGTTCGGGCTCGGCGCTGGCCGGGGTCGCCGAGGTGATGGCCGAACGGGTCCGCTCGGCGATGAGGGACCAGGCCGAAGCGCGGGCGCAACGCGCCGGAGTGCTCGTCACCGGTCCGCTCGGCCTGTGCTTCCTGCCCGCCTTCCTCTGCTGGGGCGTGCTGCCCGTGCTCGCCGGCCTGGCCGGGCAGCTGGCCCTTCCTTGACCCAACCGAAAAAGGAGCCGACAAATGATCTTGAGTGAGGTGCGCCCGGACGCGGGTGCCGTGAGTGTCGAGTACGTCCTGGTGACGCTGGTCGTCGTCGCGTTGGCCGGGGTGCTGTTCGACGTGGTCACCGGGGGAGTGGTCCAGGACCTGCTGGCCTCCCTGGTCGAGAGTGCGCTGGAGAAACCGAAATGAGGGTCGACCGCGGGGCGGTGACCGTGGAGGCCGCCATCGCGCTCGGCGCGCTGACCGCCTTCTTCGTCCTGCTCATCGGGGGACTGGTGGCCATGGCCGACCAGTTGCGGTGCGCGGACGCGGCAAGGGAGGCGGCCCGGCTGGTCGCGCGCGGGCAGCCGGAGTCGGTCGAGCGGGCGGTCCGGGAGATCGGACCGGCCGGGGCCGAGTTCGTCGTGCGGCCGGAGGGTGACGCGGTCACCGTCGAGGTGGCGGCCGGGGCCAGGCTGCTGCCGGGGCTCCGGCTGAACGGTCACGCGTACGCGCTGTACGAACCGGAGGTGGCTCGTGCGCCGGGATGACGGTGTGGCCACCGTCTGGGCGGCGTCCGTGGTCGCCGCGCTGGTGCTGGTGGCCACCGCGCTCTACGGCCTCGGTGCGGTGGTGCTGGCCAGGCAGCGGGCGGCGGCCGCCGCTGATCTGGCGGCGCTCGCGGCGGCCGGAGCGGCCGTCGACGGAGTGGAGATCGCCTGCGCGAAAGCCGGGCAGGTGGTCGCGAAAATGCGGGTTGAGCTGGCCGGATGCCGGCTCGACCGGTGGGACGCGCTGGTCGAGACGCGGGCCGCGTTGCCCGGTCCGCTGGGCCGGTTCCCGGCCGCTTCGGGCAGGGCGCGGGCGGGGCCGATCGACAGCTCGTCGTGAGTTCGTGCGACGAACGGCAGGGGTGAACGGTCCCACTGCTCGCGCGTACGGCGAACGGTCACCCGGAGCCACGAGCAACGGTCGGCCAGGCGCGGTGAGCGGTATCACGTTCTGTTGCGCGCACGTATCACTGTGTGCTCCCGGATCGCCGCCGGATTCGCGAAAACCCTTGGTAGAGCGTGGAAATGTCCGCTTCAGGTGAACAGCGGGCGTCGCGGAGGTCCCGAATCGGGAGATCTTCGGTTCTCCGGTGGTCAGGCATTCGTTCGTCGTCCGATTCGCACCGGCCGTCGCGTGGCTACTTCCGGCGTTCTGCAAGTTGCCGTTTATTTGATTGCAGAGCCGCTCACGCGGTTGAAGCAGCTAGGAGAGCAGGCAGGAAATGTTGGACACAGACTGGTCGGACAGCTGGCGCGGCGCTTTCCGCATCGAACTGCGTGCCGAGGCGATCGGACTCGCTGGGCGTGGCTGGCCGGTGCTTCCGGGCACCTACCCGGCCGTTCCCGAGTCGGCGGCCGACCAGGACGGGGCCGACCCCGACTGGCAGACCCCCGTTCCCGTGCACCAGAACTGGCGTGACGAGGTCGGCGCCCACCCGCACCGGGTCGCCGCCTGGTGGACCGAGGCGCCGTACAGCCTCCTGGTCGCCACCGGCACCGTGGTCGACGCGGTCGAGGTGGACGACGAGCTGGGCCGCCGCGCGGCCTGCCTGCTCCGCGCGCTCGGCCAGCCGGCACCGATCGTGGCCATGCCGAACGGGCGGTGGCTGTTCCTGACCACCGCCTCGGCGGGCGGGTGCCCGGCGAAGCTGGCCGGGCGCGAGTCGGTCCGGTACCACGGCGAGGGCAGCTGGATCCCGCTCCCGCCGACCCCGTTCCAGCACGGTGTCGTGCACTGGCGGGTCAAGCCCGAGGTCTGGGGCTGGCGACTGCCGGACGCGGCGGTCGTGCACGACGTGCTTTCCCGTGCGCTCGAGGGCGCGCGCGTTCAACTGGCCGTCGCCGAACCGTCGGCGGCCTGATCGACCCCGTGACCACGCGGGACCTCGTGACGACCAACAGCCCCTAACACGAGATCCAGCACGGTCACCGCCCCCGCCTTGTCCAGTGGTTCGTTCCCATTCCCGCACTTGGGCGACTGAACACAGGACGGGCATCCCGCCGGGCACTCGCAGGAGACGATCGCCTCCCGCGTAGCGGCCAGCCATGGGACCAACGCGGCAAAACCGCGATCGGCGAATCCCGCACCCCCGGGATGGCCATCGTGCACGAACACCGTTGCCTCCCCGGTGTCAGCGTGCAGCGCGGTTGACACACCGCCGATGTCCCATCGGTCGCACGTAGCGAACAGCGGTAGCAGGCCGATCGCCGCGTGTTCGGCGGCGTGCAGGGCGCCGGGGATCCGCGCCGGTTCGACCCCGGCGCGACCCGGCGCCCTGCACTCAACTTGCCGGTCCCCACCGGAAGGCTCCCCGTCCCCACCGGTGAGCAGGGTGTCGGTGATCGTGTACCAGACGGCTCGGGTGCGCAGCACCTGCTCCGGCAGGTCCAGCGCCATCTGGTCGAGCACCCCGCCCGACGGCAGGCGGCGCAGGTAGCCGACCACCTGCGAGGTCACCGCGACCTCGCCGAGGCAGACCGTCACCCCGTCGAACTCGCGGCGCTCGTGTGTTTCCAGCACCGCGATGTCGACGATCTCCCGCGCCGAGGTGCTCCACTCCGGCTCCTCCGCGTGCACCATCGCCAGCCCCGATTCGAGGTCCAGCTCGTCGACCACGTACGACGAGCCCTGGTGCAGGTACAGCGCGCCGGGGTGCACGGAGTTGCATGCCGAGCCCGCGTCCACCGTGCCGAGCAGGCGGCCGGTGTCGCCCTCCACCACGGCGACCGGCTCCCCGCCGGAACCGCGGATGTCCACCTGGTGCTGCGGGCGGTCCCGCGAAGTCCAGTACCAACCGCTGGACCGGCGGCGGAGCACCCGGTCGGCGACCAGTTCGTCGAGCACCGCGCGGGCGCCTTCACCACCGAAAGCGTCCAGTTCGCCGGTGGTCAGCGGGAGTTCGGCGGCCGCGCAGGCCAACTGCGGGCCAAGCACGTACGGATTGCCGGGGTCGAGCACCGCGGTTTCCACCGGCCGGTCCAGCACGGCGGCGGGGTGGTGGACCAAGTAGGTGTCCAGCGGGTCGTCGCGGGCGACAAAAACCACCAGCGCCTGGTCACCCGAGCGACCCGCGCGCCCGGCCTGCTGCCAGAACGACGCCAGCGTGCCGGGATAACCGGCCAGCACCACGGCGTCCAGGCCGGCAATGTCGACGCCCAACTCCAGCGCGTTCGTCGTGGCGACACCGAGGAGTTCGCCCGACATCAGGGCTTTCTCCAGCGCGCGACGCTCCTCCGGCAGGTAGCCCGCGCGGTAGGCGGCCACCTTCTCCGGCAGCATCGGGTCGACCTCGGCGAGGATGCGGCGCGCGCCGAGCGAGGTCAGTTCCGCGCCCCGCCGGGAGCGGACGAAAGCCAGCGATCGGGCCCCTTCGACGACCATCTCGGCGAGGATGCGCGAAGCTTCCGCCCCGGCCGAGTGGCGGACCGGGGCACCGTTCTCCCCGGCCAGTTCGTCGAGCAGCGGCGGCTCCCACAGCGCGACCGTGCGCGCGCCACGCGGCGACGCGTCCTCGGTGACCGGGACGCATTCGACGCCGGTGAGCCGCTCGGCGAATTCGGCGGGCTCGGCCGTGGTCGCCGAGGCGAGCACAAAAACCGGTGAGCTGCCGTAGTGCCGCGCCACGCGTTGCAGCCGCCGCAACAACAGCGCGACGTGCGAGCCGAACACGCCGCGATAGGTGTGGCATTCGTCGACGACCACGTACGACAGCTTGCGGAAGAACCGCGACCAGCGCGTGTGCGCGGACAGGATGCCGCGGTGCAGCATGTCCGGATTGGTGAACACCCAGCGCGCGTGCGCGCGCACCCAGTCGCGCTCGGCCATCGGGGTGTCGCCGTCGAAGGAGGCCGCGCGCACCCCCGGAATGTCCAAAGAGGACACAGTGCGGAGCTGGTCGGCGCCGAGCGCCTTGGTGGGGGACAGGTACAGCGCGCACGCCTTCTCGTCGGCGGTCAGCGCGGAGAGCACCGGCAGCTGGTAGGCCAGCGACTTGCCCGACGCGGTCCCGGTCGCGACCACCACGTGCCGACCGGACCACGCCGCGTCGGCGGCGTCGGCCTGGTGCGTCCACGGGCGCTCGACCCCGGCCGCGGCGAACCGCCCGGTGACCGCCTCCGGCGCCCACGACGGCCAGTCGCGGTGGCCCGCCGGGCGCGCCGGGAGCTCGGCCACGTGCGTCACCGGGTTCCTGGACTCGGGAATGCCCGCGGTGATCCGGCGCAGCAGGTGTCGCCCTCGGTCACCGCTCGTCGCTGGTCGCACTCGACGAGCTTCGCACAGGCCACCGACAGCTTTCGCGGAGTGCGTTGCGGGGCAACAAGAACGGTCAAGTGATCAAGGTCACGGCCTTTACGCAGCGTGTTCTCGCCGGGACGCCTTGCCGACGCCTCTCGCAGTACCAATACACTCCGGCGAACCACACCACTTGTGGTGTAGATCCCATGTCGGCGTCGACACGGCTCTCGTCGAGCCTGGTCACGCTGATGACAGGCGACATTTCCAGGAGGACGAATGTCCCGGCAGTTCCTCGCGGAGGGCCCAACGCTCTCCGGAGGTGACTACAGCATCGTGGCTGTGGTCGCCGTGGTCGCCCTTGCCGCACTGGTCGTTGGCTATTTCCTGCTCAAGGAGGTGCTGGCCGCCGGCCAGGGCACCGAAAAGATGCAGGAGATCGCCAAGGCGGTGCAGGAGGGCGCGGCCGCCTACCTCAAGCGCCAGCGCAACACCCTCGCCATCTTCGGCGTGGTCGTGTTCCTGCTGCTGTTCGCGTTGCCCGCGGAGGACATCGGTGAGCGCATCGGGCGCTCCATCTTCTTCCTCGTGGGTGCGGGGTTCTCGTTCGCGATCGGTTATCTCGGCATGTGGCTCGCCACGCAGGCGAACCTCCGGGTCGCCGCCGCGTCGCGCGAGGACGGTGGCAGGGAAAAAGCCATGCGCATCGCCTTCCGCACCGGTGGTGCGGTCGGCATGGCGACGGTCGGCCTCGGCCTGTTCGGCGCCGCGGTCGTCGTGCTGGTGTACGCGGGCCAGGCCCCGAAGGTGCTCGAAGGTTTCGGCTTCGGTGCCGCGCTGATCGCCATGTTCATGCGAGTCGGCGGCGGCATCTTCACCAAGGCCGCCGACGTGGGCGCGGACCTGGTCGGCAAGGTGGAGCAGAACATTCCCGAGGACGACCCCCGCAACGCCGCCACCATCGCCGACAACGTCGGTGACAACGTGGGCGACTGCGCCGGCATGGCCGCGGACCTGTTCGAGTCCTACGCGGTGACCCTGGTCGCCGCGCTCATCCTCGGCAGTGTCGCCTTCGGTGTGGACGGGCTGCTGTTCCCGCTGATCGTGCCTGCCATCGGCGTGATCACCGCGGTGATCGGTGTCTACATCACCAAGGCGAAGGTCGGCGAAAGCGGGCTGACCACGATCAACAAGGCGTTCTACATCTCCGCGGTGATCTCCGCGGTGCTCTCCACCATCGCCGCGTTCATCTTCCTGCCTGGCAGCTTCGCCGACTTCGGCGCCGAGTTCGCCGGCACCACCGGCAATCCCGCGGTGATCGCCACCGTCGCGGTGATCATCGGCATCGTGCTGGCCGGCGTCATCCTGTGGCTGACCGGCTACTTCACCGGCACCGAGTACAAGCCGGTCAAGGACGTCGGCCAGACCTCGGAAACCGGTGCGGCCACGGTCATCCTGTCCGGTCTGTCGGTCGGTTTCGAATCCGCCGTCTACACCGCCATCGTGATCGGCGGCGCGGTCTTCGGCGCCTACCTGCTGGGTGGTTCGGTCGCGCTGTTCGCGGTCGCGCTGGCCGGCACCGGCCTGCTGACCACCGTCGGCGTCATCGTCGCGATGGACACCTTCGGCCCGGTTTCGGACAACGCGCAGGGCATCGCCGAGATGTCCGGTGACGTGGACGAGAAGGCGGCGGGCATCCTGACCGAGCTGGACGCGGTCGGCAACACCACCAAGGCGATCACCAAGGGCATCGCGATCGCCACCGCGGTGCTCGCGGCCACCGCGCTCTTCGGTTCGTACCAGGATTCGATCCGCCAGGCGCTGGAAGGCGTTTCCGGAGCGACCACGGACGCGATGAAGTGGTTCGTCAGCGACATCGTCAGCCCGAACACGCTGGTCGGTGTGCTGCTCGGCGCCGCGGTGGTGTTCCTGTTCTCCGGGCTGGCCATCAACGCGGTCTCCCGCGCGGCCGGTGCGGTGGTCTACGAGGTGCGCCGCCAGTTCCGCGACATCCCCGGGATCATGGAGGGCACCACCCGTCCCGAGTACGGCCGCGTGGTCGACATCGTCACCCGCGACTCGCTGCGGGAGCTGACCACGCCCGGTCTGCTCGCGGTGTTCGCGCCGATCGCCGTCGGCTTCGGCCTCGGCACCGGCGCGCTGGCCGGGTACCTGGGCGGCGCGATCGCCACCGGCACGCTGATGGCGGTGTTCCTGGCCAACTCCGGTGGCGCCTGGGACAACGCGAAGAAGCTGGTCGAGGACGGGCACCACGGCGGCAAGGGCTCCGAGGCCCACGCCGCGACCGTCATCGGTGACACCGTCGGTGACCCGTTCAAGGACACCGCGGGCCCGGCGATCAACCCGCTGATCAAGGTGATGAACCTGGTCTCGCTGCTGATCGCGCCCGCGATCGTGCAGTTCTCCATCGGCGAGGACGCGTCGCTGGGCATCCGGGTGGGCATCTCGCTGGTCGCGGTCGCGATCATCGTGGTGGCGATCGTGGTGTCGAAGCGGCGGAGCACCTCCATCGCCGACACCCCGGCCGGTGCGGAGGCCGCGAAGGCGTCCTGACCGACCCGAGCCGACGGGCCCGCTCACACAACGGCGTGTGAGCGGGCCCGTTTTCGTTGGGTGATGCGGAGCAGTGCGTTGTGCTGAACGGAGTACGCTCGGCGCGCTCGTCTGCATACCGAACGAAGGAGTACAGATGAGGCAGAAGGCTTCGCGCCTCGCCGTGACCGCCGCCGGACTGGCGTGCGCGCTGACGCTCACCGCCTGCGGTGACAACAAGCCCGCCGACAACGCGGCGGCTCCGCCGGCCGCGCCTCCCTCCGCGGCACCGTCGTCCGCCGCCGCGGCGGACGGGAACACCGGTGCCTGGGTCAACGAGTTCTGCGGCGCGCTGGGCCCGCTGGCCGACCTCGGCCAGTTGCAGCCGCCGGACATGAAGCCGGGTGACCTGGCCGGTGCGCGCACCGCGGTGGGCGACTTCCTCGGCAAGATCGAGGGCAGTGTCGGCCCGGTGGTCGACGACCTGGAGAAGCTCGACAAGGCGCCGATGCAGGCCGGTGAGGACGCCAAGTCCTCGGTGCTGGAGCTGTTCAAGCCGGTGCGTGACGAGGCGAAGTCGGCCAAGGAGAAGCTCGACGCGGCGCCGGCCGACGACGCCAATGCGGTGAAGGAAGCGGCGACCAGCCTGCAGAACGTCGGCAAGGGCCTGCAGAAGGCCAGCACCGGCATGTCCTCGGCGAAGGGCACCGCCGAGGTCGAAGCGGCGGGCAAGGACCAGCCGAACTGCAAGAAGCTCAACGGCTGACCGACCGTTACCGGGGGCTCGGCTGGCAGAAAATTGCCAACCGAGCCCCCAGTGGGTTGCGAACGCCCCTGGGCGCTGTACCGTCGGACAAGGCTTTGCCCCCGGTGTCACAGGAGGTGTAGGCGTTGCGGCCCCGGATGGGTGTTTTCGCCGCGGTGGTGGGTGTTGGTGTGCTGTTGGGTGCCTGTGGGCAACCACCGGCAGGCGAAACCGTGCCGGGGTCGCGGATCGGGCCGGGTGCCCAGCCGCAGTCCGCGCCGGAGGGCGATCCCGAGATGACCTGGGCCAACCAGTACTGCGGTGCCGTGGTCGGCCTCCTGGAAACGATGGCGGGCATGCCGAGGGTTGATCCGACCAGTCCGCAGAGCGCCGCCAGCACGGCCAGCGAGATGCTCGGCACCCTGGTCGGCGGCCTCGACCGCACCTTGCTGAACCTGAACGGCCTGCCCGTCTCGCCCGCTCCCGGCGGTGACGAGGCGAAGCGCGCGGCGGTGGACAGCTACACCGGTATCCGTGAGCGCGTGGTGGAGGCCAAGCGGCAGCTCGACAGCTCCGGGCCGGGCACCAGGCAGGGCCAGGAGGCGATCAGCTCCGCGGGCAACGCGCTCGACGAGATCGCCAACGCCGACCTGCTCAGCGGGCTCTCCTCGGCCCCGCGGCTGCTCGACGCCAGCCGTCGCGCGCCGACCTGCAGTTCCCTGACCGAAGAAGGCACCTCGCCGAGCCTGGCGACACCGGCGCCGCCGACCGCCTGACGCACGGTTACTGTTCAGATTCGAACGGATGTTCTACGCTGTCGCGGTGCGGCAGATCTCGTTCTTCTCGGTGGAAGCGAGCGGGCCCAGGTTGTCCGACCTGGCCGGAGTGCTCTGCGCGCAGGGCGAGGCGACGGCGTTCGGGCGGACAGCGGCGCGCCTGCAGGTGGTGGTCGAGCAGTCGTGGCGGGCACGGTTGCTGGCCGCCGAGTTCGCCTGGCGCGGCGTCCGGGTCACGCTGACCACCGCCGAATGCGGGCGTCCGCTGGTCCGCACGGCCTTCCAGGTGGATCTGCTGCCGATGGCCAACGCCTGGCTGGACGGCGACGAGAAGGTGGTGCCGCCCGGGTTCCGGCTCGACGGCGGCATGCTCCGGCTGTGGGCCCTCGCGGGCGGCCGCGCCGAGCAGCGCGGGTATTTCTTCCCCTTCGACGCCGAGGCGCCGCAGACGCACGCTCCGCTCACCGCCGCGCTGGCCGCGGCGGGCGTGCCGGGCCCGGTGGTGGGGCCGCGCGGGGGCGGACCGGCGGTCCGGGTGACCGGCAGGCGGCGGCTGGACACGCTCACCGAGCTGATCGGGGACCCGCCGCCCGGCGCCGAAACGCTCTGGCCGGGCGGCGCGGTCGACCCCGGGAACGACGCGGAGTATGCGCGATCCGCTATGGCTTGAGCAGCGTCTTGAGCAGGGAGGACGGCTTGGGCAGCTCGCAGCCTGCCTGGCCGAGGTCGATCCGGCTGCCCGCGGTCAGGCAGGCCGGGATCTGGTGCGTCTGCTGCCCGTAGTTGCGACCCTGGCGCACGGTCACGTTGCCCTGCTCGTCCACCTCGCACGGGTTGTTCATGGTGCACCGCTCACCCGACTCGTTGCCGGTGTTGTTCACCCCGACCACCTTGCCGGTGCCCGCGTCCACGATCGGCGAACCCGAGGTCCCGCCGATGGTCTGGCACTCCGGCGTGTACCGGATCGAGTCGCGCCAGGTCCAGTCGGCTTCGCGCAGCTCGTGCACAAAACCGTCCACGGAGCAGCTGTAGATCTTCTTCCAGTAACCGGACACCACGCTGATCGCCGTTCCCTCGCTCGGCCGCCCGGCCAGTTCCAGCGCGCGGATCCCGTAGGACTGCTCTATCTGGGTGTAACTGACGTCGAGGCGGTAGAGCGCGGCGTCCGTCCCGGTCATGGTGGCGTACTCCAGCCGGTTGGCGCGCAACTCGCCGACCGAGCCGGTGCCGTCCGCGCTGAGCAGGGAGAAGGTCCGGGTGGACGGCTGGTCGACGATTACCTCGCCGGCTTCGGGAAACCCTTCTTCCAGGCAGTGGCCGTTGGTCAGGACGAGAGCCGGATCGTCCGCGGCCGCCGAAGCGGTCTTCACGACCGAGCCGGAGCAGTTCGACAGCGCCACCGCGCCGGCGAAATCCACGGCGGTGGCCGCTGCCGCGGGTACGGCGCTGACCAGGGCGAACCCGGCTGCGGCGGTAAGGGTGGCGCCCAGCAGGCGTCGGATCATCTTGGCGACCTTTCCGGATCGGCGAGGTGGTCAACGCAGAGGGTAGGTGATCGGTTACTCAGGGGGCCGATGAATATTCCGGTGGACGAGGTGTGTTAGCTCTGGAAAGAGAAACGTCATCGACCCCGGCGCCGATGCGCTGGACGTGCGGTCAACGGCGTGTTGCGCCACCTGTGCGGACACGAACGGGCATCGGCGTGCACACTGGCGGGTCGAACAGGCGTCGCGGTGACGGCGACGAGGGATGAGCGGAGAGCGGAACAGCGTGGCTGGATCGACACGGACGAAGAAGACTGCGGGCACTGGTGGCTCCGCGGGCGGCCGGGCGACGGGGCGCGGCGCCGGAAGCAACGGGGCCGTGCGGCGCCTGGTGATCGTCGAGTCGCCGACCAAGGCCCGCAAGATCGCGCCCTATCTCGGCGGCGGGTACGTCGTCGAGTCCTCGGTCGGGCACATCCGTGACCTCCCACGTGGTGCCGCCGACGTGCCCGCCCAGTACAAGGGCGAGTCGTGGGCCCGCCTCGGCGTGGACGTGGACAACGACTTCAAGGCCCTCTACGTGGTCACCCCGGACAAGAAGTCCAAGGTGACCGAACTCAAGAGCCTGCTCAAGGACGTCGACGAGCTC
This sequence comes from Amycolatopsis sp. YIM 10, assembly GCF_009429145.1. GTDB lineage: Bacteria > Actinomycetota > Actinomycetes > Mycobacteriales > Pseudonocardiaceae > Amycolatopsis. The sequence continues at coordinate 481,189 of NZ_CP045480.1, forward strand.
TATCTCGCGACGGACCCCGACCGCGAGGGCGAGGCCATCGCCTGGCACCTGCTGGAGACGCTCAAGCCCAAGATCCCGGTGCGGCGCATGGTCTTCCACGAGGTCACCGAGCAGGCCATCCGCGCCGCCGCGGACAGCACCCGCGAGCTGGACGGCGACCTGGTCGACGCCCAGGAGACCCGCCGCATCCTGGACCGGCTCTACGGCTACGAGGTCTCGCCCGTGCTGTGGAAGAAGGTCATGCCGAAGCTTTCGGCGGGCCGCGTGCAGTCGGTGGCCACCCGGATCGTGGTGGAGCGCGAGCGCGAGCGGATGCGCTTCACCTCGGCGTCCTACTGGGACATCTCGGCGACCATGGACGCCGGCCCCGACGCCTCGCCGCAGACCTTCCCGGCGCGGCTGCTCTCGGTGGACGGCTCGCGCCTGGCCACCGGCCGTGACTTCGGCCCGGACGGCCAGCTCAAGTCCGCCGCCGCCGACGTGCGCATCCTCGACGAGACCGGGGCGAACCAGCTCGCGCAGGCCCTGCGTGACCAGGCGTTCTCCGTGTCCAGCGTGGAGGAGAAGCCGTACACCCGGCGGCCATACGCGCCGTTCATGACCTCGACGCTGCAGCAGGAGGCCGGGCGCAAGCTGCGGTTCTCCTCGGAGCGCACCATGCGCACCGCCCAGCGGCTGTACGAGAACGGCTACATCACCTATATGCGTACCGACTCCACGACGCTGTCGGAGACGGCGATCCAGGCGGCACGCAGCCAGGCGGCGCAGCTGTACGGCAAGGACCACGTGGCCGACAAGCCGCGGCAGTACACCCGCAAGGTGAAGAACGCGCAGGAGGCCCACGAGGCGATCCGGCCGGCCGGTGAGGTGTTCCGCACGCCGGGGCAGGTCGCCGGTGAGCTGGAGACCGACGAGTTCCGGCTCTACGAGCTGATCTGGCAGCGCACCATCGCCTCGCAGATGGCCGACGCCAAGGGCACCACGATCTCGGTCCGGATCACCGGCAACGCGACCTCCGGCGAGGAGTGCGTGTTCTCCGCGTCGGGCCGCACGATCACCTTCGCCGGGTTCCTCAAGGCCTACGTCGAGGCGGTCGACACCGAGACCGGTGGCGAGGCCGACGACAAGCAGAGCAGGCTGCCGCAGCTGGTCAAGGACCAGGCGCTGACCGCGACCGAGCTGAGCCCGGACGGGCACACCACCTCGCCGCCGGCGCGGTACTCGGAACCGAGCCTGGTCAGCAAGCTCGAGGAGCTGGGCATCGGCCGCCCGTCGACCTACGCCTCGATCATCAAGACCATCCAGGACCGCGGGTACGTCTGGAAGAAGGGCTCCGCGCTGGTGCCCTCGTGGGTGGCCTTCGCGGTGATCGGCCTGATGGAGCGGCACTTCGAGCGGCTGGTCGACTACGACTTCACCGCGGGCATGGAGGACGAGCTCGACCGCATCGCCGCCGGTGACGAGCAGCGCACGCAATGGCTGTCGAAGTTCTACTTCGGTGGCGACATGGGCGTGGACGGCTCGATCGGCCGCCTCGGCGGGCTGAAGAAGCTGGTCGAGGGCAGCGTCGAGGACATCGACGCCCGCGAGATCAACTCGATCCCGCTGTTCAGCGACGCCGACGGCCGGACCGTGGTGGTCCGCGTCGGCCGCTACGGGCCGTACCTGGAGCGCGAGGTCGAAGGCGAGTCGCAGCGCGCGAACCTGCCCGAGGACCTGCCGCCGGACGAGCTGAGCGCGGAGATCGCGGAGAAGCTGTTCGCCACCCCGCAGGAGGGGCGTTCGCTGGGCGTCGACCCGGTCAGCGGGCATGAGATCGTGGCCAAGGAGGGCCGCTTCGGCCCGTACGTGACCGAGGTGCTGCCAGAGCCGGAGCCGCTGCCGGAGGGCGCGACCGCGGCCCAGAAGAAGGCCGCCAAGGCGAAGCAGCCGAAGCCGCGCACCGGTTCGCTGTTCAAGTCCATGTCGATCGAGACGATGACCCTGGAGGACGCGCTCAAGCTGCTGTCGCTGCCGCGGGTGGTCGGCAAGGACCCGGAGTCCGGGGACGAGATCACCGCGCAGAACGGGCGGTACGGGCCGTACCTGAAGAAGGGCACCGACTCGCGGTCGCTGGAGACCGAGGAGCAGCTGTTCTCGATCACCCTGGAAGAGGCGCTGAAGATCTACTCGGAGCCGAAGCGCCGGGGACGCCAGGCCGCCGCGAAGCCGCCGCTGAAGGAACTCGGCGAGGACCCGGTGTCGAAGAAGCCGATGGTGGTCAAGGACGGTCGGTTCGGCCCGTACGTGACCGACGGTGAGTACAACGCGACCCTGCGCAAGACGGACAGCATCGAGTCGCTGACCGCCGAGCGGGCTTCGGAGCTGCTGGCCGAGAAGCGGGCGAAGGGCCCGGCGCCGAAGAAGAAGGCACCGGCCAAGCGCAAGGCACCCGCGAAGAAGACCACCGCGAAGACCAAGAGCTGAGGTAGTTCGGGGGTCCGGGGGGCGTCCCCCGAGTAAGACAGCGCAGCGTAGTCAGCAGCCTCAGCCATTGGGCGGATTCAGCCCGCTCGTTCGTGGATACCCTGGGAAGTGACCGCTTTCCAGGGACCACGAGGAGCGCGCGTTGGGCGACGACAAGCTGTACGACGGCGACGGGACGCAGCCCCCGCCACCGCCTTCGGCGTTCGCCGATCCGATGACCGGGCTGGCCGGTGCCGTGCGCGACGACGTGTACCAGATGGAGATCGCGAAGCCGATCGAGCCGGACGCCGACGCCGTCCAGGAGATGGTCCGGGCCGCGATGGCCAACGAGCCGGAGCTGTTCGGCCCGCGTACCTCGCCGGAGGCGTCGACCCCGGAGCCCGAGTCCGAGGTGCCCGCGGCGTCCGGCACGGAGGAACCCAAGCCCGGTGCCGCGCCCGCGCCGACGGGGCTGATCCCCCAGCAGCGGACCTGGCCCGCCCGCCCGCAGCAGCTGCTCCGGCAGCGCCTGCGCGGTGCCCGCCAGTCGGCCAAGGCCAGGGTGCCGAAGTCGGTCGTGCCCAAAACGCCGGCTTCCCGCGGTTCGGCCGGGGTCGCCATCGCCGTGGTGTTGCTGATCCTGTTCGTGGTGATCGCGATCCAGCTGGTTTCCAGCCTGGTCAGCGGCATCGCCGGCATCTTCAGCTAACCCCTGGCTGGGCCCCTCTCAGCCGCCTGGGGATACCCTGGCCCGCGAGGCCGGGGGATCCGTTGTGCGAGGTGGGGCAAACAGTGAGGGAACGGGCGTGACCGCGGAGGCGGACGCGAAGCCGTCGACGAACTCGTCGACGATCTATCGCGCGCGCCGGGTGCTCGCGATCAAGCCCTTCCGGCGGCTCTGGGGGGTCACCGGTTTCTGCAGCACCGCGGACTGGCTGCAACTGCTCGCGGTCTCCGCGCTGGCCAGCAACATGGCCAGCGGGTACATCGCGAAGAACTTCGCCTTCAGCAGCGTGATCTTCACCAGCCTGATCCCCGGTCTGCTGTTCGCGCCGCTGGGCGGGCTGCTCGCCGACCGGTTCGACCGCCGCAAGGTGATGGTGGTCGCCGACATCTTCCGTGCCGGGCTGCTGCTGTCCATCGTGCTGGTGGACACGCTGTGGTGGATCTACGCCGCGATCTTCCTGCTGAACTGCGCGGCGAGCATGTGGATCCCGTCGAAGGACGCGGCGGTGCCGAACCTGCTGCGCCGCCCGGAGCAGGTGGAGACGGCGAACCAGCTCGGCCTGGTGATGACCTACGGGGTCTCGGTGCTCTTCGGCGCCGGGATCTTCACCGTGATCACCGGTGTGCGCACCACCTTCCACCTGCCGGACGACCTGTTCGGCGCGAACGGCGTGATCAAGCTCGGCATCATCATCGCCGCGTTGTTCTACCTGATCAGCAGCCTGAGCATCGCGACCCGGATTCCCGAGCTGTCGCTGCGCAACGTGCACGCCGCGCCCCGGCGCAGCGAACTGGCCAAGCCGGCCGAGGAGCGGCCCGGCTTCTTCCAGATGATCAAGGAAGCCGGCGGTTACATCCGCACCACGCCGCTGGTGCGCGGCCTGCTGATCGGCATGATGGGCGCCTTCGCCGCCGGTGGGGCCGTGGTCGGCTCCGCGCAGACCTACGCGCTGAGCCTGCTCGGCGGCGAATCCGCCTGGGGCCTGCTGCTCATCTCGGTTTTCCTCGGCCTGATCGCCGGCATGGTCGGCGCGCCGAAGCTGGCGCGGCGGCTGCCGCACGACCGGCTGTTCGGCATCGCCATCGTGCTCGCCGGGCTGGCGCTGATCCTGGTCGCGCTCTCCCCGCACCTGGCCGTGTCGATGATCGTGGTCGCGGTGGTCGGCGCCTGTGCCGGCGCGGCCTTCCTGACCGGTGTGACGATCATCGGCTCGCAGATCGACGACGCCATCCGCGGCCGGATCAACGCGATCTACCAGTCCATGCTCAAGGTGGTGCTCGGCGGTTCGCTCGCGCTGGTGCCGCTGCTGGTCGGCCAGGTCGATCAGCGCCGGGTCACCGTGTGGGGCAACGAGATCATCATCGACGGCACGCGCCCGGTGATGCTCGGCGGCGGCCTGCTGGCCGCGCTGGTCGGTGTGATCGCCTACCGCCAGATGGACTCGCGCCGCAGCGAGCCGATCCTGTCCGACCTGCGCAACGCGCTGCGTCGCCGCCCGCGCCGGGTGAACGGCCTGCTGATCGCGGTGGAGGGCACCACCGCCACCGACACCGCCCGCCAGGCCGCCAAGCTGGCCGAATGGCTGGGCCGGGGGCCGCGCACGGTGGTGCTCGCGGCAGACCCGGCGCTGGACGAGAAGAGGCTCGAAGCACTGCTGTCCGGGGCGTCGTTGTCCGGGGCGCGTGCGCAGGCGCTGGCCGCCGCGGCGGTCCGCGCGGACATAGTCGAGCGGGATGTGCAACCCGCGCTGGACGCCGGTTCCGTGGTGGTGATGGAGCGGTTCGTCGACTCGCCGCTGGCCCACCTGTCCGCGGTGGCCGGGCTGGACGCGGAGGAGTTCGAAGGACTGGCCGACTGGGCGACCGGGCAGCTGCGCCCGGACGTCACGGTGCTGCTGGACGCGGCGCCCGACGTGGTGGCCGAGCCGACGCCGCAGCACGTGACCGATCAGCAGTGGCGGGTGCAGCACGTGCTGACCGAGCTGGCTTCGGCGAATCCGGAGCAGTACGTGGTGGTCGACGCCGAGGGAAGTGAAGAAGAAGTCGGCGAGCGCGTGCAGACCGCTGTGCGCGCGGTGCTGGTGGGGCCGTACGCGGGATTGGCGCCCGCGTTGCAGGAGGAGGGCGCGCAGTGACTTCCGGCGTCTGGTCGCAGTTGGTGGGCCAGGAGCCCGCGGTCGAGGTGCTTTCCGCGGCGGCGGCCGCGGCCGCGAAGATCGTCGACGGCGAGACGGCCGCGGCGGGCGCGATGACGCACGCGTGGCTGTTCACCGGACCGCCCGGGTCGGGCCGCTCGGTGTCGGCGCGCACCTTCGCCGCCGCGTTGCAGTGCATCGTCGGAGTCGGCTGCGGTGAATGCCCCGGTTGCCGGACGGCCCTGTCGGGCACCCACGCCGACGTGCGGCTGGTGGTGCCGGAAGGGCTGTCGATCTCGGTGGCCGAAATGCGGGCGCTGGTGCAGGCGGCCGCGCGGCGGCCGACCACCGGGCGCTGGCAGGTGGTGATCATCGAGGACGCCGACCGGCTGACCGAGGGCGCGGCGAACGCGCTGCTGAAGGCGGTCGAGGAGCCTCCGGAACGCACGGTGTTCCTGTTGTGCGCGCCTTCGGACCACCCGGAGGACGTGTCGGTGACCATTCGCTCGCGGTGCCGGCTGGTGAACCTGCGCACGCCGACCACGGCGGCCATCGCGCGGGTGCTGGCCGAACGCGACGGGGTGCCGCCGGAGCGCGCGGAATGGGCGGCTTCAGTGTGTGGTGGGCACGTCGGCCGCGCCCGCCGGCTGGCCACCGACGAGAACGCGCGCGAGCGGCGTGAGTCCGTGTTGCGCATCCCGCTCGGCCTCCGGCACCCGTCGGACGTGTTCACCTGCGCCGACGGGCTGATCAAGGTCGCCGAGGCCGACGCGGCCGAGGGCAGCAAGGTCCGCGACGAGTCGGAGAAGTCCGAGCTGCGCACCGCGATGGGCGGTGACGCGACCGGCAAGGGCGTGGCCGGGGCGAAGCGGGCCGCCGAGGCCGCGGTGAAGGCGCTGGAGAAGAAGCAGAAGTCGCGCGCCACCCGGACCCAGCGCGACACGCTCGACCTGGCGCTGATCGACCTGGCCGGGTTCTACCGGGACGTGCTGGTCACGCTGAGCCGGTCCGGTGCCTCGCTGACCCATCCCGACCGGGCCGCCGACATCACCGCCGCCGCGCGCCAGTGGTCGCCGGAGTCGACCCTGCGGCGGCTCGAAGCGGTGCTGGAATGCCGCGACGCGATCGAATGGAACGTGAAGCCGCGCATCGCCATCGAGGCCATGGTCACCACCCTGCGCCAGGGCTGAGGCCCCGGCGCAGGGCGGCGGAGATCATTTCCGCGGTCGCGGCGATGGCTTGAACGCGGCCGGTGCGGCCTTCCGCGTGCGACGCGGCATCGCGGCGACCATGATCACCCCGATCAGCAGCAACGCCGTCCCGCTCCAGAACAGCGGCACGGTGGCATACGCGGCGCTGGTCTGCGCGAGCTTCTTCGGCACACCGGGCGCCTCGCCACCGGCCGGCGGCTGGGTCGAGGTGCTCCCGCACTCCACGCCGTTCTCCGGCGCGTAGGCCCGCGCCACCTGCTCGCCCAGCGTCAGCTGCGCCAGCGACGACGGCAGCGCGCCACCGGCCTCGCCGAGCGACTCCTTCAGCGCCTTGGTCGGCAGCACCTGGAGGTCCAGCAGCCGGGCCGCGGCACCGAGCTGGAAGCCCTTGAACGGGTCGGTCATGTCGAGCTTCTTGTCGTCGAGCTGCGCGATGCCCAGCCGCAGCACGCCGAGGTCGAGCACCTTGCCCGCGGTGTCACCGACCGGCTGCACGCCCTTGGTCAGCGTGGACACCAGCCCGCCGACCACCGGCACGCTCTCCACCGGGCCGAACTGCTGGGTCAGCGCCTCCAGCGGCAGGCCGATCGGGATGTCCTTGGTCGGGTTGGCCGCGTCGAGGGTGTACAGCACCTTGCCCTGGCGCTCCACGGTGAGCACCGGCGCGGTGTACTCCACCTTCGAGGTCTCGCGCTTGCCGGTCGAGGTGACCCGCAGCGTCGGCTGGCTGGCCACCTTGATGGTCAGCTCCAGCGGGGTGCCCTTGAGCAGGTTGATGTTCGCCGCCTGCATGGTCGAGGTGGACTCGACCGCCTTGTTCTTCGAGCCCGGCATGTCCACCAGCCGCACGGTGGACCGCGCGGACAGCGTGTTCGGCAGGCTCAGCAGCGCGTTGGTGCCGTCGGCGCTGGTCTGCCCGCCACCGGAGAGCAGCCCGCCGAGCGCCTGCAGGCCCTTGCCCGGTTCGAAGCCCTGCGCGAGCTTGGCGCCGTCGGGCAGCTTCAGGTCGGGCAGGCCGACGCTCGGCAGCGACGGGATCACGTTCAGCGCGGAGATGCTGGCCACCTCGGTGGCCGCGTCCGCGATGGTGCCGACGCACGGGCCCTCGGTGGCGCTCCAGCGCGCGTGCGCGCTGCCGTTGAGCAGGCCGACGTTGAGCAGCGGGTTCTTCGGCGCGTTGAAGCCGCCGGTGCGTGGTTCCGGGTTGTCCGGGAGCGCGGTCTGCACCAGCGAACCGGGCGCCTGCGGGGAGTTGCCCGCGATCGAGATGCCGAACGGCGAGGACTGCGCGACCGACCGTTCGTAGGTCAGGTACGACTCGGAGTTCGCCTGCGCGCTCGCCAGCCCCATGCCCGCTTCGAGCGCCGCCTGCTTGGGCAGTTCCTCGCCGAGCCCGGGCAGGATGGCGTTGGTCGGCACCGCGTTCGGCAGCAGGCGCAGCACCCCCAGCCCGGTGCCGGCGTCCCCGACCGCGTGGCCCAGCGGCTGCGGGTTCGGCGGCTGCGTGATCGGCGCCTGACCCGGGTTGTTCGGCTGGGGGATCGGGGTGGTGGGAATGGTGGTCTGGGCCATGGCTGGCACGGCGGACAGGACGAGTACCGCTGCCGTCAGGGGCAGGGCGAGCGTCCGGGGCAGACTCGACCGCATCGGCGGGGTCCTCCTGAGCTGGGCAGGCGCTGGTGCCCGGGATAACGACGGCGGGGTGGTGAAGTGACGCCGGAGGTTACCGTTACACTGGGAGCCGGTCCTGCCGCCTTAGCTCAGTCGGCCAGAGCGATTCACTCGTAATGAATAGGTCAGGGGTTCGATTCCCCTAGGCGGCTCCGCAGGTCAGGCCCCATCCGAAGATCATCGGATGGGGCCTGACTTCTGTCGGAAGTGACTAACTGGGTGACTAGGACGCCTTGTCCTCCGGCTCGGAAGAGTTCGAAGGTTCACCCGAAGTGGGGAACAGGCGGTCCATCGCCGTTGCACCTGACTCGACCACGGGGCGGATCTGCTTCCGGTAGACCAGCTCCGTCACGGCCGTACTGCTGTGCCCCACCAACCGGGAGATCTCCTCGATCGGCATACCGACGTCCGACAGGATCGACACGAAGCTGTGCCGCAGCTCCCGGGGCGTCCACTGCGCAGGGTTGAGCCCGGCCGCCTTGATCACCCGCCGGAAGTCGCGCCGGACGTTGTTCACATCCCGTTCCGTGCCCACGTTGGTCGCGAACACGAGCCCGTGTTCTTGCCAATCGCTACCCGCCTCCGCCTTCACGGCCTTCTGCGCCTCTCTGTGGGCTTCCAGCGCCTTGACGGCCCTCTCAGGCAACGCCAGGGTCCGCCTGGACTTCCTCGTCTTCGTCTCGCCGCGTGCACGGACCGAACGCCACACCTTGACGTTCGGTGGGATCGCTGGCTTCGCCTTCGGGTTGCCTACCAAGTCCACGTGATCCCAAGTCAGCGGGCGCATTTCTTCGGTCCTTGCGCCGGTCAGCAGTGACAGGACGATGTAGGCGCGCATTGGCGACGACTCGGCAGCCGCAAGAACGGCCTCAGCTTGGGCGAAGGTGAGCGCCTTCGACGGACGACCAGCCCCCTTGCCCGCCGGGCAATCGCACAGCAGCACCACGTTTCGCCGCACCCGGTCACGTGCCTGAGCCCTGCTCACAGCGCGTCGGAGGATCGAACGGAGATTCCGCAGTGTCGAAGTCACCAGCGTTTCGGCCTCTTTCGCCAACCAAGCGTCCACGTCATCAGCCGAGAGTTTCACCAGCGGGCGAGCGCCCAACGCGGGCACGATGTGGTGGTTGATCAGGGAGCGGACGGCCTTCACCGTCTCCGGGTCTCGGTGGCCCCGTTCGTAGTTCGCCAGCCAGTCGTTGACCGCGTGCTCAACGGTGTAGCGGGGTGAAGCCTTCTCCGCTTCGCCCTCCTTGGCGTCGCGGATCAGCTTGCTCAGCTTGTCTTTGGCTTCCGTCTTGGTCTTTCCGCTGGCCTTCCTGACGATTCGTTTTCCGCTCGGCTGGTAGCCGATCGTGACTTCTGCAATCCATCGCTGGCGGGACTCGGACCAGTAGAGCCCGCCGTCGCCTCGGCTACGCCGCTTCGCCATAGCTGCCCCCTGACTCACTCATCAGCAGTTCCACGTACTGGTTGATCGCGATCGCCGGAACGAGCCGGGTCCGCCCCTGCTTGACCGTGGCCAGCCGCCCGGCGCGGATCTGCTCGTAGATGACTGACCGGCTCATGGAGAGCAGGCGTATGGCTTCCGGGATGCGGTAGAGATGCCGTTCCGGCACGACGGCCGGTGTGATGCGCGTGTCCATCGGGTCCCCTTGGGGTCGTGCTGTCCGGTGGCCGTGACGGGCATGGCTGTCTCCTTGCGGGGGTGTTTTGGGGTGGTGTCCTGAGTCGAGTTGGGCGGGTCTGAGGGGGGTAGCCGTACCAGCCGTACCAGCCTCGTTTTCGCTGGTCAGGGGCGGTACGGCTTTTTCGCTGGTACGGCTTGGGCCGTACCAGGTTTCAAGTCGTACCAGGGCTGACCTGCGGTTATGAGGCTGGTACGGCTGGGACGGCTCCCCCTCCCTCATCGGCGTCGAAGAGGCTGGTGTCGGGGCAGTAGCGGCCCCACGCGTCGGCGAAGTCGGCGCGCTGGTAGCCCTTGGCCTGACCGGCTCCGGGGAACCGGATCGTGGTCGAGCGGATGTCGTACTCCCGCAGCAGCGATCCGAGCTTCATCGCACTGAGCCCGGCCGGTCCGTACTCGCCCCACGGCGACTCCGGCATGGCCCGCAGCCGGTTCAGCAGCTCAGTAGTCGGCAACGCGAAGGCGCCGCTGAACGCGGCCCGGCAGTCGACCAGCAGCCGGACGCCGTCGGACTTCTCGCCGGTGTCGGCGGCCTGCTGGGTGAGCGCGACGGCGGCCGCGCGGGCACGGGCGGGCCAGTCGCCTCCGGCGTGGTCGGCGACGGCCACGAGGGGTTCCCAGGTGTCGGCGGCCCGGTCCTCGACCGGCATCGCGGGTTCGGCCTTCTCCAAGGTGTCGAGGTCGGCGCGGAGCCACTCGCTCAGGGCTTCGGCCAGCGCCCGCAGGGGCGCCCGGTCGCGCCGTGACCTGTACGGGGCAACCCTCTCGCCGGGGGCGCGGCGTCGCATGTGGACGACGACGGCCCGGTCTTCGATGGTGTCGGGCATGGCGCCGATTCCGGCGAAGGCGGCCATGGCGAAGGTGGGGATGGTGACCACCTTCTGTGTCGAGGCGTCGTACCGGAGCGCGGGACGGCCGCGCTGGTGCCCGGCGTTGTACAGCCCGCGCAGGTCTTCGTGGTCCCCGGCTTTGGGGCCGAAAATGGTGTCGGCTTCGTCGACCAGCAGCACGGGCGGGTCGGCGGTGACCGAGCGGTAGACGGCGGCCGGGGACGCGTTGACGGTGATGAGCGGGTTGTGGCAGGTGGCTTCCACCACGTCGAGCAGACGGGACTTTCCGCAGCGACGCTCCGGGGCGCGGATCACCAGCCGGGGAGCGTGCGCCCACGCGGGCTGTGCGTGGCTGGCGGCGATCCAGAGCACCACGGCGTTGGTGGTGTGCTCGCACGGCATCACCACGTAGCGGGTGAGCGCGGCGTGGAGCGTGGCCAGCAGTTCGGCCCCGGCCGGGGCAGTGGTGGTGCTCATCAGACGGAGTCCTTCCGGTGGTGCGCGGTGGTCCCAGAGGAGGCGGAGCGATTTATGCCGGCGTGTGCGTCGGTGCTGGTCATCAGGCCACCGCCCCAAGACGGGCCGCCGGTTCGGTGTGGCCGGTGGCAGCGATGTAGCGGTCCCACAGGGCGTCGAGGTGGGCGGTGTCCTGGCACAGGTCCCGCACGATCTCGGCCGGGCTGTCCGCGGCGGCTTGCGCCAGCCGTGCGGCGTGCTCTGCCACGGCCCGGCGCCACGCGTCGGCCAGCACGGCGGCTTTGAGGTAGTCGGCCAGTGCTGCCGGGGGTGCGTCGCTGTAGGCGTCGGCGATCCAGCGGCCAAGCTGCCGTCGCCGGGTGTCTCCGCTGGCGCGGCCGGTGGCGACCGCGTGGGCGAACAGGGCGGCCGGGGCCGGGGGCCGGTCGGCGGCCACGGTCTCGATCGCGAGCTGGAGCACCACGGCGGGCAGCGCGGCGGACATGTCGTCAGCGCGCATTCCGGCGAGCAGGCGCCGGGCAGGGCCGGTGGGGAGCTGCATCAGGCAGCCGAGGAACTGGCGTTGCGGGTCGAGCAGAGCGGGTGCGGTGTCCATGGGAGACCTTCCACGGTGGTGACACTGTGTGATGCCTTGCGGGCGTGCTGAGGGAGGCCCTAGGAGCTGCCCGGCCGGTCCGAGACCCCGGTTTCGCGGGGATTCCGCAGGTCGGCGGCAGAACTGTCTAGGTGCCTAGAGTGCTGGTCATGCCTGGTTTGGTGTCTAGAGCGGGGGTCTAGGTCTAGAGGCGGCCGGATCTAGATCTCGGGCCGCCCCTAGCCCAGAACTTTGGTTACGCTCCGTCGCTCTTGGTGGTGTTCTTCTTCGCCTCGGTGAGGGCGTCGCGGGTGTAGCCGTTGCGGTTGCTGCCCTTGCCGCTGGCCGGGTCGGTGGCCCAGACCTGCCGCGGCTTGACGCCGTGCGGCTTGAGCGCGGTGGCCAGGTTCGCCGGGGTCCAGCCCTGGTAGGACTGCGGCCGGAGTTCGGCGAGCCGGGTCACGATCGTGTCCGACCACAACTTGTCTTCGCCGCGCTCGAACACGCTCAGCGCGTCGGCCAGCGGGTCCAGCCGGGCGGCTTCGACGTCGACCGATTCCCCGGCGGCGTGGCCGGTGATGTTGCCGATGGCCTCGCGGCGGGCGCGGGCTCCCGCGGCGATCTTCTTCGAGTCGGTGGCGTCCTTGTACACGCTCTTGACGATCTGGGCGTCGTCGCCTTCACCGGACAGGTAGCCGATGCCCAGGTCGGAGCGGGCGAACATGGTCGCGCGGATACCGGACTTGTACTGCGAGGTACCCAGAACCATGTCGTTGGCCTGCTGGCCCATGACCTTGAGGCAGTACCGCAGGATCGCGTTCGCGGAAATCCCGGTGGGCAGGGACTTCGCGTCCGGTCGCTGGGTGGCCAGGATCAGCGAGATCCCCAGCGCGGGGCCGCGCTTGACCAGGTCCGTGCAGATCTCTTCCAACTCCTCGCCGTACTTGGGGTGCTCAAACCAGACCTGGCACTCGTCGACACCGACCACGATCGGCGCGAGCCGCAAGTCCTTGCGCCCAGCCAATTCCGGGGTGACCTTGTTGTCCGGGCACACCGACTCCGGCAGGGAGCGAATCACCTTGGTACGGCGGCGCATCTCGTCGCGGAGTTCCCGCATCTCGACCACCATGCGCTCCAAGTCCTCCGCGTCGTCACCGACGCCGTAGGCGTGCGCGCACTGGGCTAGCGGGGACAGGTCGCCGGTGCCCTTGAGGTCGTAGGCGTAGAGGATCGCGCGCGGGTCGAGCGCGGCGATGAGCAGCAGTTCCCGCAGGGTGACGGTCTTGCCCATGCGAGGGATCGCACCGATCACGACGGAGGCGAACATCAGGGTCACGGTGACCCACCGGCCGCGCTGGTCGGTGCCGAACGGCTGGGGCTTGAACAGGTCCACCACCGCGCCCGGCTTGCCCAGCGGCCAGACCGGTTGCTTGGACTTGGACATGTCCTTGTCCCCGACCCACAGGACCAGCCGTCCTTCGTGGACCTTCGCGTCTCCTTCCGGCCACACACAGCCGATCTGCCGCCGGAGCGCGGAGGACAGCTCCTCGCGCTTGGCGATGATGTCCCCGGCCGTCACACCCAAGGGCAGGTCGATATCCGCGCGCCACCCGTCTCCGTCACGCGCGATCGGGGAGGGGAACTCGATCCGCTTGCCCTTGCTGTACGCCTGGTTCAGGCCACCGATCCCCAGAGAGCACAGGGCGTCTTCGATCATCGTGGACGTGAGCTTGGGCGTCTTCGACGAGTCCACGGCGCGCCCGGCCACCGGCTTGTCGGCGGGGGCACCCCACCAGCCGATCAGCGCGAGCACCGAGAGCAGCAGCGTCCAGTTCCAGAACGTCGGCAGGTAGGTCAGGCACAGGAACACGATCCCGGTCAGCACGACCAGCCCGAGGATGACCGGCCCCATGCGGCGGCGAACGGTCTCTGCTCGGGCCTCCCGCAGCCGCATGTACTCGTTCACGTCGGCACGGTCTCGGGCGGCCATACGCACCGGCTTCGACTCGGCGTCGAACACCCACGCCCGCAGCCGGGCCACGAGGCGCCCGATCGCGCCGAAGCTGCGCAGGATCGCGGTCGGCACGTAGACCGGCACCCGCAGTGCGTGGAACGCTGTGGCGTGCGCGGCGTAGCGGATGAGGAACTTCACCCGCGACTTGAACTCCTCGGCGGAGGTCAGCCACTTCGCGACCAGCGGGCGTGCGGTGGCGTCCCCGACAGTCTCCCACCAGGTGCGCTTGACCTCCGGACCGTCGACCGGCACCGGCCGGGCCGGGGTGTCCTCGTTGACGATCTCGGCGTCGAGCACGTCACTTTGGGCGGGGATCTGCTCGGGGGTGCGCGCGGCGTCCGGGCGGATCGGGACCACGTTCCCCGAACGCGTCACCGCGACGTCGGTCGCCTCGGGAGTGGTGTTCGCCGGGCCGTTCGCGGCGGTGTTCTCCGCCGCGTCGGCCGGGGTGTTCTGGGGGTGTTCGGCGGGGGTGTTCACGAAGTGGTCTCCCTGGTGGTTCTGGTCGTCGGCCGGGAACGGGTGGCTGTGGTCTGCGGTGGTGGACATCAGCGGATCTCCTTCCGGCCGGAGCGCGGCAGCGTGCGGGTCTGGTCGGTGCGTTCGGCGTCGGCGCGCACAGTCGGCGGCGTGGCAGGCACGGCCACGGTCAGGTAGACCCGGCCCAGCTTCGACGCGCCCCGGTTGGGGTAGAAGTCGCTGGCCTCCTGCACGTCGAGCACGGTGGCCAGCCGTTCGGCCACGACGGCGATTTCGGCTTCGGTGCCCATCAGTCGGATACGCATCAGGCGGCCGCCCTTTCGCTCAGTCCGGCCGGGCCGGTCACGTCGTCGGTGGTGTCGGGGGCGGGAGTGGTGGTCACCGTGGTGGCCGTCTCCGCCTGGATCTGGTCGCGGAGTTGGGCAGCGACGGTGGAGGAGGTGCCGCGCCCGCAGTCGGTGACCTCACGAATCCACGCGGGGGTGATCTCGATTCCCGGTGCCCATGCCGCGCGGGCTTCGTTCACGTAGTCGGCGGAGAGCTTGCGCCCGGACGTCTTGCGCTTGGCCGGGGCCTTGCGCTTGGCGGGCGTCCGCCGGACGGGCTTGTCCTGCTCGGCCGGGGCCGGTTCGGGAGCGGTCGGCACCGGCACGGTCACCGCGGCTTCGGCCGCCCCGGCGACTGGGTGGTCGGCGGGGGCCGGGGAAGACGCCGGCATAACCTCCGGAGTGCTCCCGTGGGCTGCCTGCCCGGCCCGGATCACCGCTTCGGTCAGCCGGTCCCGCAGCACTGGCGCGGTCTCGGCCGCGAGGAACACCAGCACCGGGGGCACGGAGTGCAGCACCACCCCGGCCACGTCCAGCGCCACCCACGATTTCCAGGTGTTCATGACGTAGGTGGCCAGGAAGGCGAACCACTTCGTGCGGTGCGCCCACACTCCGGTCCCGACCTGGTAGCGGGCGGTGACCTGCTCCGCTCGCAGCACCGCCACCAGGACTAAGGACACCATTGGGTCTAGCAGCCACGCGGACAGCCACGGCAGCGACCACGGGGCGGCCCCGGCGGCGGCGAAGGTCTGGACGTTGACCATCGTGAACGCCAGTCCGAGGAAGATCCCGATCCAGATCGCGGCGTCGACCTGCGTGCGGACCTTCTCCGTGCGCAGGGCGATCACATCCGGGTGGTTGGTGAGGGCCCGCACCTGCGCGGCGGACGCGGCGTCCTGCCGGAGCTTGTCCGCCTCGGACAACGGCTTGTGCTGTGCGTCGGTGCTCATGCTGCGTCCCTCGCTTCCTCGGCCACGACGTCGGCGCACACGTCGGCGCACGCGAAGACCTGCGAGTCGGTGGCATCGGCCCGGCCGACCGGCACCCGGCGCACCGGGGCGGTCAGGTAGTGGCGTCCACATGCGACACACGCCAGTCCATCGGCCTCGACCTTGGACAGTCCGATCCAGCGCAGTCCCAGCGGTTCACCGTTGGCGGGCTCGACGTAGAAGGTGTTGATCCTGGTGCTCATCGGTGCCCTCCCCGGGTGGTCGCAACGATTTCGGTCACCGCGAGCAGCCGCGCCACCGCCGCACCGGCCAGCAGGGCGGGCACGATCAGCGCGATCGCGGTGATGGTGGGGTTGTCGATCCAGATGGCGCCGTACTGGGCGCCGACGATCACGGTGGCGGTGACCAGGGTGCGCAGGGCGTTGCCGGTCATCCGGGTCACCTCGCGCACGCCCTTGTGGGCGGTGCGCCCGGCGCGGCGGCCGGAGCGCCACACCGCGAGCAGCCCGATCAGGGCCAGGCCACCGAGGACGTAGAGGGTGGTCGGTTCCATCAGGCCACCTCCCCAGTGAGGTCGAACAGGTCGGCCTGCCCGGCGGGCTGCCACGCCCCGTTGGCCCACACCGCGTCGGCGGCGATGCCCAGTTCCGCGCGGATCCGCGGCTCCTGCTCGGCGAACCACGCCCGCCGTTCCGCCAGCGGCACCTGCCGCCAGTCCTTTCCGGTCGCGGCGCGGTGACGACGCCGCATGATCAGCTCAATCCCGGACGGGGACACGTCCTTACCCATCACGCACCAGCCTTTCCGGCCACGTCGTCGACCAACTCAGCGAGCAGGCGACGCGCGGACAGGTAGGCGGTTTCGGCGAGCTTGGGCATGCCCGCCGCCGCGAGCTGATCGGCCATGGCCCACAGCCACTCGATCCGATCAGCGGGGGAGTCCTCAGGGCCGGGGGCCTCCTGCATGAGGTCGACAAGCACGGTCTTGGGGGTGCGGGGCTCGGTGCTCATCACGCCACCGCCTTCCCGGCCGGGGCGATCCCGGTCAACTCGTCAGCGGCGAGCAGATACAGGTGCTCGGCGACGTTGACGTAGGCGTCCGCTCGCGATTCGGCATAGGCAGGTGGCAGGGTCGATGCGGTGAAGGCGCAGTCGAGCAGCCGCAACGCGTTTTCTCCCAACAGGTCGGCGACCTCGTTCAGTCGTCCGGCAATCGCGCGGGAGATCAGGCGGTTCAGCTCCGCCGGGGTGTAGGTGACCGGCTCATCGGCGGTACCAGTGACCGGGGTGGTCGGGTTTACCATCGGGAACCTCTCTGCATGGTCATTCACGTGGCTGGCGGTGAGACCCGGCGCGGTCGGCGCGTTCTTGGCGGAGTGGGCCGCCGCGTCGGGGTTGATGTGCTGTGTGGTCCACGGCAACGGCAGGCCGTCGCCTTCGGTGCGTGGAACCACGTGGATGTGCAGGTGAAACACGGTCTGCGTCGCGGCGGAACCGCGTGAGGTGATCACGTTCACGGCCTGGTGTTCGGCCGCGAGTTCGGCGGCCCGGGCCATCGTCGTGGCCGCCACGGCCGGGTCGGCGGCCATGTCGGTGACATGGGCACGGGGGACGACCAGCACGTGCCCCGCGTTGACCCCGGTGCGCGGCCGGATCGCGACGGTGTCGGGCCACTGCCGGACGATCGTGGCCGGGGCCTGTCCGGCCGCGATGGCACAGAAGGTGCATGCGGTGTCGCTGCTCATGTGAGCCCCCCGAGCACGAGGGCGACGGTGAGCAGGCACAGCCCGACCATCAGCAGCGACACCGCACGGGTGATCCGGCGGAACTTCTCCACCGCGAGATGCCCGAGGTTGGCGGTGTCGGCCGCCAGGGTGTGAGCCGCGGCGCTGGACTGGGCTTCCAGCAGAACGGCCGGGCCGTTGAACGTGGCGTCCAGCCACGTCCCCGGGGTGGGGAACTGGGTGATGTGCGGGCGGATCGCGGCGAGCAGGGTCAGCACCGCGAGCAGGATCGGCGCCGCGGCCGTCCACAGTGCGGCCATGGTGGCCGGAGAGGTCTGCCGGGTCGTCAGCGCGACCACACCAGCCAGTCCGAGGCTGACCACGGACAGCAGGGCGGTGGCCTTCGTGTCCGCGCGCCGCAACTCGTCGCGGGCCTGCTCGTGAGCGACCTGCACGGCCGGGTACTCGGTGCCCATCAGGCGGCCTCCCCCGACTCGGAGGACAGCCGCACCGGCAGCGACCGCAGCACCTCACGGCCCGACCGGCGTGCCGCACGGGCCGCCCGGCGAGCGTCGGTGAACGACCGGTCCACCCGCACCAGCGCGGTCCGCTCCTCGGCCTCCAGCTCCGCGTCCACCTCGCAGATCAGCGCGTCGATCGCGTCCTCGGTCAGCCCATCCGGCCACACGCCAGCACCAGCCGCGTCGGCCTCGGAAACCTCGTTGACCAGCTCGAACGCCTCCTTGGCCTCCGTGCTGGCGAACTTCGCGTACCTCATCGGTTGACCCTTCTCGGTAGGTCTGCGGGGCCTTGTGACCCCGACCACTAAGAAGCTAACAACTGAACGGTCACCAGGTCAACTGTTAGGAGTCAGAAAGTTGACAAATCGCCCCTGACCTGGGCTTTCGGTCGGCCGACTCTGATAGGTTCTGATATGGTTGCCATTCAACTGATCGCGACGGCTAGGAGTTCGCATGTCTCGCCCACGGGCCTCTGTGGCGCGCTCTGAGGCGCTTCATCAGCAGGTCGCCCGCAACATTCGGAATGACATCGCGGCTGGAGTGCTTCGCCACGGGCAGCGGCTGCCGTCGACACGTGAACTGGCTAGCAGGTTCGACGTCAGCGTTTTCACGATCAACGAGGCGATGGATCTGCTCGGCAAGGAAGGGTTGATCGTGAGCAAGGCGCGCTCGGCCCGCACGGTTCACGCACCCGAGCAGGCCACGCACCAAGAGATCCGGCCGGTGGCGCCCCGAGTGGTGATGGTCGGCGGGTACCCGGGCAGCGGCAAGAGCGAGCTTGGTCGAATACTCGCCCGGCAGACCGGTTGGCCGATCCTGGACAAGGACACGCTGACTCGGTTCGTGGTCGAGGCTGCTCTTGAGCTACAAGGGCTCTCCCGCAACGACCGCGAGTCGGACACTTACGTGAACATCCTTCGCCCAGGTGAGTACGAGTCGCTGAATGAAGCGATGCTCGAAAATCTCCAGTGTGGCAATAGCGCGATCGTGACGGCGCCATTCGTGCGCGAGTTCGGCGACGAAGAGTGGGTCAAGAAGACCCAGGCGCAGTGCAAGAAGCTTGGCGCGAATCTGACCTTTGTGTGGGTGTACTGCGACGTTGAAACGATGCGGACCTACATCCGTCATCGTGGCGCAGCGCGAGATTCTGCCAAGCTCGCCGACTGGGATTCGTACGTAGCCGGGCTGAATATGGACCTCCGCCCGGCGGCGCCCCACGTGGTGGTCGACAACTCCACGTCGGGTGCTCCGCTGGATGAGCAGGCTCGCCGTTTGCTGGCCGATGTGGTTGAGGCAGGGGAAGGTAAGTGACTGGCCGCGTGGATCTGAAAGTACTGGTCAGCAACGAGCAAGACGACCTCATCGGGCACGAGATCCTGGGTGCTCTGCCTGGTGTCTCGATCCTGCCTTACGACCCCAACGACAAGGCGCTCAGCGCGGAGCAGCGCACGGCCAACGTGTTGCTGCCGCCGTACCGGAGCAGCCACCGGCCGATTCCGCTTCTCCGCCTGCTGCCTGAGCTGCGCATGGTGCAGCTCCTGTCAGCGGGAGCCGATGAGTGGGCCGGTGACGTGCCGGGGAATGTCGTGTTGGCGACGGCCAGGGGAGCGCACTCAGGCCCGGTGGGGGAGTGGGTTCTGTCGGCAATCCTGACCCAGCTCCGGCAGTGGCCAGCGTTGGTGCGGTTCCAGGACTCCGCGGTATGGGCCCACCGGAAGTTCGAGGCGGACACGCTGGCGGGCAAGCGTGTGCTGATTGTCGGGGCGGGCGGCATCGGCACCGCGGTTGCTCGGATGCTCGAACCCTTCGGTGCCACGGTGACACTGGTCGCCAGCACAGCACGCGGTGACGTGCATGGAGCAGACGAACTGCCCGGCCTGATCGGTGGTCACGAGATCGTCGTAATTACGGCACCGCTGACGGACGCCACGCGCGGCCTCGTGGACTCAACCTTCTTGGCTGCGATGGATGACGGTGCGCTACTGGTCAACGCGGGTCGAGGGCAGATCGTCGACACGGATGCGCTGGTGGTGGAGTTGGGCAAGCAACGGCTGAGGGCCGCGCTCGACGTCACGGACCCGGAGCCCCTGCCGTCCGACCATCCTCTCTGGGCGTGCCCTGGGGTCATCATCAGCCCGCACTCTGCCCGAACCGTGCCCGGCACGAACGCTCTTTGCTACTCGGTGGCGGCCGAGCAGATCGGGGCATTCATCGACGGGCGCACCCCGGAAAACCTGGTCTCGGGGCGCCGAGTGTGAGTGACAATCTGCGTGACACTAGGCCTGGACGATCGCAGACAACGGCGGACGTTCCCGGACCCCGAGTGACAACCTGAACTGGCACTCGACCTGCACAGACGGGGCCGGAGCTGCCCTCGTAATGAATAGGTCAGGGGTTCGATTCCCCTAGGCGGCTCCACCGATGACCAGGGTCTTTCCGGAATCCGGAGAGGCCCTGGTTTCGTTTGCGCCCGGCTTCGCGCCCGCCCGAGGTTCACCCGATCGAGGGGTCGAAGTCAAGCTTCTTCCGTAGGTGCCGGGACTTGGTTAATCACTGGCAATCTCAGTCGGGCTACGGGTAGTTACGGCCCTTTTGTTCCGTAGCGCTACGGATTGTGCCGACCCCCCTGGGTGAGCAGGGTGGGTCGACGGGCCTTGTTCCGGGCTTGACGACGAGGAGAGCAGATGCGCAAGAGAAGAAGCGTGGCAGCCGCGCTGTCGGCGGCCGCCCTGATCGCGGCAGCGGTTGCGGCGAGCCCCTCGGTGGGCGCGGCACCGGACACCGCCGCGGCCCAGGCCGCGACGCAGATGGACTTCTACGAGGTACTGGGCACGAACTCCCCGCAGCTGCGGACGAAGGTCTCCGCCACCGGCGTGGACGTGGTCACCGCCGGCGAAACCACCACCATCATCGGCACCGGGGCCGACGCGCAGCAGTTGCGCGGGCTCGGCTTCAAGGTGGAGAAGCGGCCGGGCTTCGAGCAGTACCGGGCCAACCGCAGCGCCGACGTGACCACCGCGGCCGCCGACTTCCCGGCGGGCGACGAGAAGTACCACACCTACGCCGAGGTGGTCTCGGAACTGCAGCAGACGGTCACCGACCACGCGAGCCTGGCCAAGGTGTCCAGCATCGGCACCTCCTACCAGGGCCGCAACCTGCCGGTGATCAAGATCAGCGACAACGTCGGCACCGACGAGGCCGAGCCCGAGGTGCTGTTCACCTGCAACCAGCACGCGCGCGAGCACCTCACCACGGAGATGTGCCTGCACATCGTCAAGCGGTTCACCGACAACTACCCCACCGACACCAACGTCAAGAACATGGTGGACAGCAAGGAGATCTGGGTCATCCCGACGGTGAACCCGGACGGCTCGGAGTACGACATCTCCGGCGGCAGCTACAAGATGTGGCGCAAGAACCGCCAGGGCCAGGGCACCGACCCGAACCGCAACTGGGGCCACAAGTGGGGCTGCTGCGGTGGTTCCTCGGGCAGCCCGTCCAGTGAGACCTACCGCGGCACGGCGGCGTTCTCCGCACCGGAGGTCAAGGCCGTGGCGGACTTCGTCGGCACCCGCCGGGTGGGCGGTGTGCAGCAGATCAAGTCGCACATCGACTTCCACACCTATTCGGAGCTGGTGCTGTGGCCGTTCGGCTACACCTACGCCGACACCGCGCCGGGCATGACCGCGGCCGAGGCGCAGAAGTTCAAGTCGCTCGGCCAGCAGATGGCCGCGACGAACGGCTACACCCCGCAGCAGGCGAGCGACCTGTACATCACCGACGGCTCGGTGGACGACTGGATGTGGTACGCCCACAAGATCCTGAGCTACACCTTCGAGATGTACCCGAAGGGCTCGAACCCGGGCTTCTACCCGCCCGACGAGGTGATCCCGGCGCAGACCGCCCGCAACGACAAGGCCGTTGACATCCTGATCAACGCCTCTGTGTAAGCGCATATGGTGGGGCTCATGCCGTTGTTCTCCTTCGAGGGCGTGAGCCCCACCGTGCACCCCGGCGCCTGGATCGCCCCGACCGCGACGCTGATCGGCGCGGTGACCGTCGAGAAGGACGTGTCGATCTGGTACGGCGCGGTCATCCGCGCCGACTTCGGGAAGATCATCATCCGCGAGGGCGCCAACATCCAGGACAACTCCGTCGTGCACGTCAACGACGGGGTGTGCGAGATCGGCCGCAACGTCACCGTCGGGCACATGTGCCTGGTGCACGACTGCACGGTCGGCGAGCAGGCGCTGATCGGCAACGGCGCGACGATCCTGGACCAGTCGCAGATCGGCGAGCGCGCGCTGATCGCCGCCGGTTCCACCGTCACGCCGAACACCGTGGTCCCGCCCGAGGTGATCGCGATGGGCAGCCCGGCGAAGAAGTTCGTGCCGCTGTCGGACTCCGCGCGCGGCTGGGTCGAGCACAACGCCGAGATCTACCGGCAGTTGGCCCGCCGGCACGCGGACGGGATCGAGCCCGTCGAGGGTTGACCCTCCAGTAACCGGAGTGCCTAGCGTCCGGTGACATGGCACCGAAGACACGCAAACTCCAGTTCAGCACCACTTTGCAGCTCCCGGCCGGTGAGGCGCCGGTGGTCGACCTCGGCAAGATGCTCGGGCAGACCGGCGTCAACCTGGTCGAGATCAAGCGCGCCTACGACGCGGCCACCGCGGCCCAGCGCGGCGACGTGGTGCCCGTGGTGGTCTCGGTGTTCGAGGACCGCTCGTTCGAGCTGGTCTACAAGACCCCGCCGACCGCCTTCCTGATCCGGAAAGCACTGGGCGGCAAGGGGTCTTCGCGACCCGGCCACGAGACCGCCGGATTATTGAGCCACGCGCAGCTCCGGGAGATCGCGGTGCGCAAGCTCCCGGACCTCAACACCGGCGACGTCGAGGCGGCGATGCGCACGATCGCCGGTACCGCGCGGTCCATGGGGGTGAAGGTCGAGGAATTTCCTTCGAGGTGATGTCGAACGGGGTCGAGGCTGTTCGTAGCCATGGTGAGAGACCACCGCACCCGAGGAGCGCACCATGACCGCGACCTACACCTTCGACGTCTTCTCCAGCCTCGACGGCTACGGCTCCAACACCGGTGCCTGGGGCGGCTACTGGGGCAAGCAGGGCCCCGAACTGCTCGACCGCCGCCTCGCCCTGTACCGCGAGGAGCAGCGCATGGTCTTCGGCGCGACCACGTTCCGGTCGACCGTGCGGATGCTGGCGTCGAGCAGCGAGGGCGACGACGTCCGCGACCCCTGGGTCACGCAGCTGCGCAACCTGCCTGCCACGGTGGTGTCGAACACGCTGCGTGGCCCGCTCGACTGGCCGGACGCGACCATCGCGAGCGGGGACGCCGTCGAGATCGTCACCCGGCTCAAGGAGGAGTCCGACGTGCCGTTGCGCTCGCACGGCAGCCTGTCGCTGAACCGGGTGCTGATGAACGCCGGTCTGGTCGACCGCATCCAGGTGACGATCTTCCCGGCGCTGACCGGCCGGACCGGCGTGGACCCGGTCTTCGAGCGGGCCGCCGACTTCGACCTGGAACTGCTGGAGAGCCGGACGCTGGACGGCCACATCCAGGAACTGGTCTACCGGCCGATCCCGCATCACTGAGATAGAGTTCCCAGCGCAGCAGCGACTGGCGCCTTGAGGTGGAGCACCACCGGGAAGCGAACGTGAAAGGCCCGCACCGCGCGCCTGGGTGGGGTCGAGCACCGTCTGGAGAGAACCATGACGCACCAGCCCGCCCTGCCCACGCTCGCCGCCGCGGATCCGGAGATCGCCGGTCTGGTCGAGGCCGAGGCCCGCCGCCAGCACGACAAGATCCGGCTGATCGCCTCGGAGAACTACGTCTCGCAGGCGGTGCTCGAAGCCACCGGCACCGTGCTGACGAACAAGTACTCCGAGGGCTACGCCGGCAAGCGCTACTACGAGGGCCAGCAGAACATCGACCCGGTGGAGACGCTGGCGATCGAGCGCGCGAAGGCGTTGTTCGGCGTGGACCACGCGAACGTGCAGCCGTACTCCGGTTCCCCGGCGAACCTCGCCGCGTACCTCGCCTTCGCCAAGCCGGGCGAAACCGTGCTCGGCATGGCGCTGCCCGACGGCGGCCACCTGACCCACGGCTGGAGCGTGTCCGCCACCGGCAAGTGGTTCAACTCGGTGCGCTACGGCGTGCGCAAGGAGACCGGCCGGGTGGACCTCGACCAGGTCCGCGAGCTGGCCATCGAGCACCGGCCGAAGCTGATCTTCTGCGGTGGCACGGCGATCCCGCGCACCATCGACTTCCCGGCCTTCGCCGAGATCGCGCGTGAGGTGGACGCGGTGCTGGTCGCCGACATCGCGCACATCGCCGGTCTGGTCGCCGGTGGCGCGCACCCGTCGCCGGTCGGCCACGCGCAGGTGATCACCACGACCACGCACAAGACCCTGCGCGGGCCGCGCGGCGCGATGATCATGTCCGACGCCGACCACGCGAAGGCCGTGGACAAGGCGGTGTTCCCCGGGCTTCAGGGCGGTCCGCACAACCACACCACCGCGGCGATCGCGGTCGCGCTGGCCGAGGCGTCGAAGCCGGAGTTCGGCGCCTACGCGCACGCCATCGTGGCCAACGCCAAGGCGCTCGCCGAAGCACTGGTCGAACGCGGCTACGACCTGGTCTCCGGTGGCACCGACAACCACCTGCTGCTGGTGGACCTGACGAACAAGAAGATCGGTGGCAAGCCTGCCGCGCAGGCGCTGGACCGGGCGGGCATCGAGCTGAACTACAACACGGTGCCGTTCGACCCGCGCAAGCCGTTCGACCCGTCGGGCATCCGGCTGGGCACCGGCGCGATCACCACCCGCGGCCTGCGGCCGGAGCACCAGGTGCGGGTGGCGGAGTGGATCGACCGCGCGATCACCGCGGCCGCCGAGGATGAACAGTCCACTGTGGACGCCGTGGCCGCGGAGATCCGCGAGTTCCTTTCGGACTACCCGATTCCGGGCTACACCGCCTGATCTTCGTTCGCCGGGGCGCCGTCCTCAGGCGTCCCGGCGCCGGTCCCGGATCTCGGGGCCCGCTTCGAAGCCGGCGGATTTGTAGGTGGCCACGGCACCGACGTTGGAGCTGGGCGTGTAGACCACGACGCTCGACGAGCCCAGTTCGCGGAGCACGGCCGCGCCGGCCAGGGTGATCGCCCTGCCGTGGCCGTGACCGCGGTGGTCGGCGTGCACGCCCATCGGCTCGACCACGCCGGGCTTTCCCGGACCGGCCGACCACACCGTCACCGCCGCCACGGCGTTGTTGTCGTTGTCGTAGGCCAGCAGGCAGCGGGCGTCGGCGTACGGCACTCCGGCGGCCATCGCGTGCCAGCGCTCGTCGGTGAACGTCGACCTGCCGAACGCCGAGCGCTGCACGGCGGTCCGCGTGGACACCAGCTCCGGCCCGACCACCTCGATCCGCACGCCGGGATCCTCCACCGGTTCGGTCAGGTCGCGCCGCAGCGGCGTCCACGGCTCGTCGATGCCCCAGCCGTTCTCCGTCAGCAGGTCGTGGACGAGTGCGCCCTGGATCGCTTCGAGAAAGGCCTTGCCGGCGGGCAGCACCTCGTGCCCGGTCAGGTCGCCGGCCAGCTTCCGCGCCAGTTCCTCGTTCTGCCTGGCGTCCGGTGCGATCGTCAGCCGCAGCAGGTCGGGTCCGTCCAGCAGGCCGATGGCGAGAATGCGGCCGTCCCGGCTCCAGGTCCGGACCGCCGCGGCCGTCGCCTCCGCGCCGAACCGCCAGAACCAGCCGATGTCGCCGGGATGCAACTGGAACGGCGAGCCGTCGTACTGCCACTCGCGCAGCGCTCGCACCGCGTCGCCGAGTTCGTCGACCCGCGGCCTGCCCAACAAGATCGTCATGCGCGGATCTCACACCAACGCGCGGTCCGCCCGCACCCGGTTATTCGGCTTATTCGGCGGCGGCGTCGAGAATCCGGTTCACCAGACCGGGGAAGCGCTGCTCCAGTTCGTCGAGGCGCAGGGTGTTCATCCGCTGCCTGCCGACGTCCTCCTGCCGGATCAGCCCGGCCTTGCGCAGGCTCCGGAAGTGGTGGCTCAGCGTGGACGGCGCGACCTTCAGCCCGAACGTGCCGCACGCCCGGTCGCCGTCCTCGAGCAGCATGCGCACGATCCGGCGCCGCGTCGGGTCGGCGAGGGCCTGGAGCACGTCGTCCAGCACCACCTTGTCGATCTCCGGGTGGGTGAGCGGCGTCCAGCGTCCGAGCGGCAAGCGCGACTCCTTCTTTTCGATGGTTCACGAAGACTCTACCTGCGACGTGCTCTATTCGAGAGGTCTCGAAAAGACGACAGGAGGCGTCATGCGATCCACGATCAAGCTGTTCGTTCTCGCCACCCTCACCACCGCCGGCAGTCTTCTGCCCGCGGAAGCCGCTTCGCCGGAGTTCCCGCACCCGACTCCCGGTGGGCCCGCGCCCATTTCCGAGCCCGACGTCGCGGGCCCGGAGAACCTCGACGATCTCGACGTCACCGTGCGCCCGGACGGCGGCACGCGCGACGGGGTCGAGATCTTCTACGACCGCACCAGTCGCACCGCGACCGGCGAGAAGCCCGCCGCGATGCGCCAGTTCGTGTTCCTCTTCGACAAGTCCATCCGGTTCAACCCGGAGGCCTTCCCGGCCTGCGACCGTGCCACCTTCGAGGCCGGTGGGCCGTCGGCCTGCCCGCCGGGTTCGAAGGTCGGCTCCGGGCAGGCCGATCTGTACCCGTCGGCGGTCGCCGAGGTCGCGGTCTTCAACACGCGGTACGCCAACGGCCTGCGCGGCGTGCTGATCACCATTCCGGCGGCCGGGCTCGTGCTGGAGAACACCTTCGAGCCGGTCAGCGGGAAATACCGCGCGGACTACCGCTGGGGCTCGGACGAACTGGCCAACCCGTCCACCGTGCCACCCCAGGATCGCGCCGCGACCACGCGCTTCCAGGTGTCCTTCGGTGCGACGATCACCGACGGTGGTCGTACGCACAGCTTCGCCGAATCCAGTGCGAAACCGGGCAAATCGCTCAAATTCGGGCTGTGGAGCCATTTTGTCACCGGGCAGGTCGTGCTGCCGACGGACCGGGTGGGCCGGCCCTGGTGACGGAGCGCACAAAAATTTAGTTGCACGCTACAACAGGATCTCGGAATACTTGCGTCAGTCAGGTAGTTGAGTGATGCAAGCAAGTAGGGCCCGCTGGGGGCACGATCCGAGGAGCGAGACATGGCCGAATCCGTCGAAGAAGCCGAGCCGGTGGCTCGGGGAGGGCTGTCGCACCGGCAGATCCTCACCGTGCTCTCCGGGCTGATGATGGGCATGTTCCTGGCCGCGCTCGACCAGACGATCGTGTCCTCGGCGATGAAAACCATCGCCGACGAACTGCGCGGGCAGACCCTCCAGGCCTGGGCGACCACCGCCTACCTGATCACCGCGACCATCTCCACCCCGCTCTACGGCAAGCTCTCCGACCTCTACGGCCGCAAGCCGATGTACCTGACCGCGATCTCGCTGTTCCTGGTCGGTTCGCTGGCCAGCGGCATGGCGGGCTCGATGTACGAACTCGCCGCCTTCCGCGCCTTCCAGGGCCTGGGCGCCGGTGGCCTGATGTCGCTGGCGCTGGCCATCGTCGCCGACATCACCGCACCCCGGGAACGCGGCCGCTACCAGGGTTACTTCATGGCGGTGTTCGGCATCTCCAGCGTGCTCGGGCCGGTGGTCGGCGGTGCCTTCGCCGGACTGGACTCGTTCGCCGGGCTGGCCGGCTGGCGCTGGGTCTTCCTGATCAACGTGCCGGTGGCGCTGATCGCGCTGGTGGTGGTCACCAAGGTGCTCAACATCCCGCACACCCGGGTCGAGCAGCGGGTCGACTACCTCGGCGCGGCCACGCTGACCGTCGGCCTGGTGCCGCTGCTGATCGTCGCCGAGCAGGGTCGCGAATGGGGCTGGGGCTCGGTCACCTCGGTGCTGATGTACCTGGTCGGCGCCGCCGGGCTGGTCGCGTTCGTGCTGAACGAGCGCCGGATGGGGGACGCGGCGCTGTTGCCGCTGCGGTTGTTCCGCCGCTCGGCGTTCGCGCTCAGCACGGTGGTCACCTTCGTGCAGGGCGCCGGCATGTTCGGCGCGATGATGTCGCTGCCGCTGTACCTGCAGATCGTCAAGGGCGCCACGCCCACCGAAGCCGGGCTGCAGTTGTTGCCGCTGACCGCCGGGATCATGGTGGCCAGCCTGCTCTCCGGCCGGATCGTGGCCTCGACCGGGCGCTACAAGATCTTCGGCGTGCTCGGCCTCGGCTTGATGTCGGTGGCGATGTTCCTGTTCAGCACGATCGGGGTGGACACCCCGCTGGCGATCGTGATGGCGATGGCGTTCCTGATGGGCCTCGGCCTCGGCGGTGCCTTCCAGACCCTGCAACTGGCCGCGCAGAACGACGTCGCGCCGTCGGACCTGGGCGTGGCGACCTCGTCGACCACGTTCTTCCGCCAGATCGGCGGCACGGCCGGGACCGCGGTGTTCCTGTCGATCCTGTTCGGGTCGGTGGGGGACCGGATCGTGGCGGCGGTGGCGCGGGCGACGTCGGGCCCGGCCTACGCGGCGGCGCTGGCCAACCCGGCGAACGCGGAGTTCGCGGCGAAGCTGTCGAGCGGGCAACTCGACCTGAACGACACATCGTTCCTCAACGGACTGGACCCGGTGCTGGCGCGGCCGATCCTCGAGGGCTTCTCCAGCGCGATGAGCACGGTTTTTGTGGTCGGCGGGGTGCTGCTGGCCGCCGGGTTCGCGCTGCTGTGGTTCCTGCGGGAGACCCCGCTGGCCGACAAGTCGGCGCTGGAACTGCGGCAGGAAGCGGAGGAAGCCGAGGCGGACCCGCGACCGGTACCCGCACTGGCCCACTGAACGCACTGACCCGCTGAACGCAAGCGGGGCGCCACCCGATCAGGTGGCGCCCCGCTTGTTGTTTTCGCGTGTCTAGTGCTCGCCGCCCTCGGCTGCGATCTTCGCGAGGTTGTCCTTCTCGCGGTCATAGGAGCGCTGGATCTCCGCCTCGGCTTCGACGCGGCCGACCCAGGTCGACCCCTCGACGCTCTTGGCCGGTTCGAGGTCCTTGTAGACCTGGAAGAAGTGCTCGATCTCGAGCTTGTGGAACTCGTTCAGGTGGTGGATGTCCCGCAGGTGCTCCAGGCGAGGGTCGTCCGACGGGACGGCGAGGACCTTGTCGTCCGGGCCCTTCTCGTCGGTCATCCGGAACATGCCGATCGCGCGGCAGCGGATGAGGCAGCCGGGGAAGGTCGGCTCCTGCACGAGCACCAGCACGTCCAGGGGGTCGCCGTCCTGGCCCAGGGTGTCGTCGATGAAGCCGTAGTCGGCCGGGTACTGGGTGGCCGTGAACAGGGTGCGGTCGAGCTTGATGCGCCCCGTCTTGTGGTCCACCTCGTACTTGTTGCGCTCCCCCTTGGGGATTTCGATCGTGACGTCGAACTCCACGCCGATCCTCGCTGATCTTGTTTGGGCAAGCCCGAGCAAAGGCGGGCGGCTCACCGGTTCGTTGGCTTGACACCACTAGTGTGGACCACGCGTGACCACGGACCCGCACCGATGGGTTCTTGGTGTGAGCTGGGGGACACCGGAGGAGGGGTGCGTGCCGGACAGAACCAGGCCGGACGAGCCGGGATGGCCCGCCGAGGAGCAGTGGCCCTCGGCCGATCACGACGGCTCGCCGGGGAAAGCCGTTCCGCCCGCGCTGGCCGAGCAGGACACGCTCTGGGTGCGGACCGAGTCGGTGCCGCAGGCCACCCAGCCGGTGCAGCAGCTGCGGGCGCAGGGTTCGCTTTTCCAGCCGCAGACCCCGCCGGAGCCGCGGCAGGACACCCGGCAACCGGACTGGCCCGACCGGCGACAGCCCACCCGTTCCCCCGACCAGGAGCGACGCCCGCCGCAACCGGAACACCAGCAACCGCAGCGCTTGCAGCCTCAGGAACAGGCGCAGCGGCCGGAGCACCAGCAGTCCCAGCGGCAGCAGCAGCCGGAGCAGGCGCCGCGCCCGCAGCAGCCGGAGCGGCAGCAGCCTCACCAGGCGCAGCGCCCGCAGCAGGCGGAGCACCGGCAGCAACAATCGGAGCGGCAGCAGGCAGAGCGGGCGCAGCAGGCCGAAGCCCAGCAGCTGTGGGCGGAGCAGCAACGGTCGCCGCAGCAAACCGAGCGCCAGCAGTCGTGGGGGGAGCAGCCTCAGCGCTCCCAGCGGTCGGAGCAGGCAGAGCAGCGGCGGCAGGGCGAAAGCCAGCAGCACCGGTCGCTTCAGCAAGCTGAAGGCCAGCAGCGCCACCCCTCCCAGCAAGCCGAGAGCCAGCAGCAGCGATCGCCTCAGCAGGCTGAAGCTCATCAGCAAGCCGAAGGCCGTCCGCAGCGGTCGCCTCAGCAAGCCGAGAGCCAGCAGCAGCGGGCGCCCCAACAGGTCGAAGCCCAGCAGTGGTCGCACCAGCAGGCTGAAGGCCAGCAGCGCCACCCCTCCCAGCAAGTCGAAGGCCAGCAGCGGGCGCCTCAGCAAAGAGAAGCCCACCAGCGCCAGCAGGCCGACAGCCGCCAGCCGTGGGCTCAGCAGAGCGAAGCGGAGCACCGCGGCCCCCAGGTTCCCGTTGTGCCCGCCGTGGTCCATGCCCAGCCGATGCGTATCGAGCCGAACGGGGAGCAGCATCCCGCGCCCGCGACCACCGGGGCCGACGAGTCGCCGCCGGCTGCTACCGAGGTGGCGCCTCGCCGCAGGCGGAAGTGGCCGTGGATCGCCGCCGTGCTGGTGGTGTTGCTGCTGCTCGGCGGCGGCGGGTTCGCCGCGGTGCAGCCGTCCGTGGCGAACCGGCTCGAACTGCCGTGGGCGCCCAACAAGCCCCGCGGTGAACCGCCCGCCGCGCTCGCGGTGAATCGCCAGCTCCAGCCGCCGGGGCCGTCCGCCCCGAGTCCGACGCCCGAGGGGGTGGCGGCCGCGCTCAAGGGGCCCGCCGGTGCCTCGGCGCTCGGCACGCTCAGCGGCAGCGTGATCGACCCCGCCACCGGCACCGCGCTCTGGGCCAAGGACGCGAACAAGCCGCTCACCCCGGCCTCCACCACCAAGGTGCTCACCGTCGCCGCCGCGCTGCTGGCCATGGACCACGGCCACCAGATCTCCACCAAGGTGGTGCAGGGCGCCGACCCGGGCACCGCCATCGTGGTCGCCGGCGGTGACCCGACGATCAACTCGCTGCCCGCCGGCAAGGACTCCGTCTACCCCGGCTCCGCGCACCTCGACGACCTGGTCAAGCAGGTCATGGAGGCTTCCGGCGGCAAGATCAAGCAGGTCCAGCTGGACCTGAGCGTGTACTCGGGCGGCGGCATCGGACCGGGCTGGGCGCCCGAGGACGCGCCGTCCACCTACGCCGCCGCGGTCGAGCCGGTGATGCTCGACGGCGGTCGCAGCAGCGCCACCGACGAGAAGGCCATGCGCGTCGCCACCCCGGCGAAGTCGTTCGCGGAGAAGTTCGCGAGCAAGCTCGGCGCCTCCGCCGGTGGCAACGCGAAGGCGCCCGAGGGCGCCAAGGTGCTCGGCGAGATCAAGTCCGCGCCGCTCGCCGAGCTGATCAGCAACGTGCTGAACCACTCGGACAACCTGATGGGGGATGCGCTCGCCAGGCAGACCGCACTGGCCACCGGCGGCGAAGCCTCCTTCGAGGGCGGCGCCAAGGCCACCCTGGACGTGCTGAAGAAGAACGGCTTCAACCTCGACGGTGTGGAGCTGTCCGACGGCAGCGGCCTGTCGGTGGACAACCGGATCCCGGCCAAGGTGCTCTCCGAGGTGCTCGCGGTGGCCGCCGCGCCGGACGGCAAGGACCCGCGCACGGCCAAGCTGCGGCCGCTGCTCGGTGACCTTTCGGTCGCCGGTGGCAGCACCGGACGCCTGGTCAGCCGGTACACCTCCGGGCCGGAGGAGGCCGGGAAGGGCTGGGTGCGGGCGAAGACCGGCACGCTGTCCGGGGTGAACACGCTCGCCGGGGTGGTCCTGGACAAGGACGGCCACCTGCTGGTGTTCACGCTGATGTCGCTGGGCTCGGAGTCCGACGCGGCGCGCAGCGCGCTGGACGCGGTGGTCGCCGAGTTACGCGGTTGCGGCTGCCGATAAGCCGTATCGTCGGAGGTATGACCGTCCAGTCCCCCAAGTCCCCGGAATCCGCTGGCGAAACGGACCGCACCAGACCGGTGGTCGACTGGTCGCTGGCCGCCTCGACCGGGGCCTTCCTGGTCCGCAGTGGCCCGGTGGTGCCGCGCGACGAGGCGGATACCGCGGTCACCGAGCTGCGTGAGCTGACCATTCCCGCCGAGGAGCACGTCCGCGAGCTGACCGGCCTCGGCACCGGCCTGCCGCTGCTGCCCGGGGAGGTGGTCGACCGCCCGGCCTG
The DNA here is from genome assembly GCF_009429145.1 of Amycolatopsis sp. YIM 10. Lineage (GTDB taxonomy): Bacteria > Actinomycetota > Actinomycetes > Mycobacteriales > Pseudonocardiaceae > Amycolatopsis. The sequence continues at coordinate 513,392 of NZ_CP045480.1, forward strand.
GGTCCGCTCGGCCGCCGCCGGGCTGGACGCGCTCACCCACAAGGCGCTGGCCAGGGAGAACACCCCGTTCGCGCCGGTGCTCGCGGCCGGTGCCGGGGTGCAGACCGGCGTGGTGCTCTCGTTCCTGGCGTCCAGGGTGCTCGGGCAGTACGACCCGTTCGGCGGGCCGGAGAAGGAAGGCCGGCTGCTGCTGGTCGCGCCGAACGTGGTCGCCGCGCAACGCGCGATGAACGTGCCCGCGCGCGACTTCCGGATGTGGGTCTGCCTGCACGAGTGCACGCACAGGCTGCAGTTCAACGCGGTCACCTGGCTGCGGGACTACTTCGCCGACGAGGTGGAACGGCTGGTCGGCGGCCTCGCCGACGCCGACGGCCTCGGTGACCTGCTGGGCAGGCTGCCGGAGACGATCAAGGAAGTCCGCAGCGGCAAGAACAAGCGGAACCTGGCCGAGCTGTTCCAGTCACCGCAGCAGCGGGCCGTGTTCGACCGCCTGCTCGCGCTGTCCACCCTGCTCGAAGGGCACGCGGACTACGTGATGGACGCGGTCGGCCCGGCCGTGGTGCCGAGCGTGGCCACCATCCGCGGCCGGTTCACCGAGCGCCGCAAGGGCGGTGGCCTGCTGGACCGGCTGCTGCGCAGCCTGCTCGGCATCGACGCGAAGATCCGCCAGTACGCCGAGGGCGCCGCGTTCACCAAGCACGTGGTCGCCAAGGCGGGCATGGACGGCTTCAACGCGGTCTGGACCTCGCCGAACACCCTGCCCAGCCGGGCCGAGATCGCCGATCCGGACGCCTGGCTGCGCCGCATGGGCCGGTGAAGCCGGATCCCGCGGTCGCGCGGGTGCGCCGGGCGGTACGGGAGTTCTTCGGCGAGCCGACGCGGACCGCGGCGCTGACCTCGGGCGAGCTGGGTGTCGCGGTCTCCGGCGGGGCGGATTCGCTCGCGCTCGCCGAGGCCGCCGCGTTCACCGGTCACCGCCTCGGCGTGCGCGTGCGCGCGCTGGTGGTCGACCACGGCTTGCAGGACGCCTCCGCCGAGGTGGCCGACCACGCGGCGGCGACCGCGCTCAAGCTCGGCGTGGACGAGGCGACCGTGCTGCCGGTCGAGGTGACCGGTCCCGGCGGACCGGAGGCGGCCGCGCGCCGGGCCAGGTACGCGGCGCTGGCGAAGGCCATGCCCGACGCGCTGGTCCTGCTCGGGCACACGCGTGACGACCAGGCCGAGACCGTGCTGCTTGGGCTGGGCCGCGGCTCCGGGCCGCGGTCGGTGTCCGGGATGCGCCCGCTGGACCCGCCGTGGGGCCGCCCGCTGCTCGACCTGCCGCGCTCGGCGACCGAGGCGGCCTGCGCGGCGCTCGGGGTCGAACCCTGGTCCGATCCGCACAACACCGATCCGCGGTTCACCCGCGTCCGGCTGCGCCGTGAAGTCCTGCCGTTGCTGGAGGACGTGCTTTCCGGCGGGGTCGCCGCCGCGCTGGCCAGGACCGCGAAGCAGTTGCGGGAGGATTCCGAGGCACTGGACCAACTGGCCGACGAGGTGCTGCTGGCCGCCCGGAACGGCCCGGTGCTGGAGATCGAGCCGCTGCTCGGCGCGCCGGCCCCGCTGCGCCGCCGTGCGCTGCGACGATGGCTCATGGAGGCGGGCGTGCGTGATCTCACCGACGCCCACCTGCGCTCCGTCGACGACTTGGTCGGTGCCTGGCGGGGACAGGGCGGTGTTTGGTTACCCGGCGACTTGGTGGCCGGGAGGGCGCATGGCAGGCTGAGCCTGCTCCCACCCGGACAGACCAAGAGTTAAAGGGGAAACCCGTGTACGAAGGCGACATCGCCTCCGTGCTCATCACCGAGCAGCAGATCAACGACAAGATCACCGAACTCGCCGAGCAGGTGGCCGCCGACTACCCACCCGGTGGCACGGACCTCCTGCTGGTCGGGGTGCTCAAGGGCGCGGTGATGTTCATGACCGACTTCGCCCGCGCGCTGCCGGTACCGGCACAGCTGGAGTTCATGGCGGTGTCCTCCTACGGTTCGGCGACCTCGTCGTCGGGCGTGGTGCGCATCCTCAAGGACCTCGACCGCGACATCGCCGGGCGGGAGGTGCTGATCGTCGAGGACATCGTCGACTCCGGCCTGACCCTGTCCTGGCTGCTGAAGAACCTCGCCAGCCGCAACCCGGCCTCGCTGCAGGTGTGCTCCCTGCTGCGCAAGCCGGAAGCGGTCAAGGTGGACGTACCGGTCAAGTACATCGGCTTCGACATCCCGAACGAGTTCGTCGTGGGTTACGGGCTCGACTACGCCGAGCGGTACCGGGACCTGCCCTACATCGGCACGCTGGACCCGAAGGTCTACTCGTCCTGACCGGCGAGAAAGCGGGGAACCTTCTTGCGGGAGAACGCGTCATAGGTCCGCATCGGTTGCGTTAACCTATGCGAAGGACGGATCTGGTCGCGGCGTGGACGCGACCGACCTGGGGACAGGAGAGGCAGGATGGGGAACAGCAGCTTGGCGGACGCCGCCGCCTTCCGCAACGCCGCGGCCACCGGCCAGGTGGGGGTAGACCCCGACGCCGCGCAGACCGTGTTGAACAAGATCCGCACGGGCAAGGACGCGGTCGAAGCCCTGCTCAGCGGGGCGGGCACGCTCGCCGAGCCGCCGAAGCTCGGCGCCAACCCGGTCGGCCAGGCCATCGCCGCGAAGGTCTCGGACCGCGCCCAGGGTGGCGGTGACTCCTACGCGACCGCGCTGCAGAACCTGCTCTACCAGTACGAGCAGGCGGAGCAGGGCATTCTCGCCGCGATGAAGCACTACCAGGACTTCGAGCACGACACCGTCAACGCGCTCAACGGCCGCGCGTGAGACTCAGGGGGTAACCGAGCATGGCACCGCAGGATGGGTCGAACGTCCCACTCGGGGACAACTCGTCGACCGTCGACATCGTGGAGAGCGCCCGCGGCCGGACCGACGGGCCCGACATCGGCGACGACCGCGCGATCACCAACCCGCCGAACTGGCAGGCGCAGGAGAGCCAGCAGCTCTACGAAGGCGCCACGGTGAACAACGACCCCGGCACCGCCGAGGCCACCAGCCAGGTCTGGTCCCAGCACAGCAAGGACCTGACCCAGGCGGCCAACGACCTGTACAACGCGATCAGCGAGCTCGGCGCGGCCTGGGTCGGCCAGGGGGCCGGCGCCGCGCAGGGCACGCTCGTGGCCATCGCCAACTCCAGCTCCACCGCTTCGCAGGCGGCCAGCACCATGTCCACCCGGCTGGCGCAGCAGGCCGCCGCGGCGGCCGAGGTGAAGAAGATGCCCGCCCCCAAGCAGTTCGACCCGCAGAAGCAGACCGAGGCCATGCTGGCCGGCGGTCCGGCCGCGATGGTCGCCGACATGAAGGCCCAGTCGGACGCCGCGGACGAGGTCAAGGCCCAGCAGGTCGCCTTCTTCAACCGCTACACCCAGGCGATGTCCGAGGTGGACAGCACCACGCCGAGCTTCGGCCCGGAGTCGCTCGGGCTCAAGCCGTTCACCGGTACCGGCCCCTCGGGGCTCGGCCTGACCGGCGTCAGCGGTGGCGTGCCCTCGGTCGGCGGTGCCTCGGTGACCGGCCCGTACGGCGGGTACAGCGGTGACTACGCGGGCAGCGGATCGCCCGGGCTGGGCAGCAGCTCGTCCGCCGCCGCGCCCGGTGCCTCGGTCAGCTCGGCCACCACGCAGGCCGGTTACGCGCCGGGCCAGGGCGTCGGGGTGGGGACCGGCGTTGGTGCCGGTGCCGCGCCGACCGCGCCGCCGCCCGCCGCGCCGACCGGCAACCCGGCCGCGGCGCTGGGTGCCGCGGGTCTCGGCGGTGCCGCCGGTCTCGCCGGTGGCCGGGCGCTGAGCAGCGGGAACCGCAGCGGGGCCACCAGGTCCGCCGCTTCGGAGACCGGTGCCGCCGCGCAGCAGGCGCCGAACAGCGCCGCCAGCGCCACCCCGCAGAACGCGGGCGTGGTTTCGCCGGGCGGCACCATCGGCGGCCAGGGCGCGCCCCCGATGGGCATGGGCGGCATGGGTGGCATGGGCGGGGCCCACGGTGCCCAGGCCCAGGAGGAAGAGGAGCACACCCACGCCTCCTTCCTGATCGAGCCCGACCCCGACGACGCGTTCGGCGCGAACGAGGCCACGCCGCCGCCGGTGATCGGTGCTTGGACCGACGACGAGGACCGTTAATGGCGCAGGCGGAGCTGCTGACTCCGCTGGAGCTCGACTTCCTGTGGGAGTCCTACGGCAACGCCGAGTTGCCGTATCCGCTGAAGGCCCGCTCGCACGGCGACACCGTCGACGAGCGGGCCACGCTCCGGCAGCAGGTGCTGACCGGGCTGGTGCAGCGCGGGGTGGCCGACAGCCGCGGCCGCCCCGAGCCGTACATCGAAGACTGGTTCGGCGTGCTGTCCGGCGCGGACCTGAGCCTGGACTCGGTGCACCTGCCGAACCCCGGCATCGAGCCGATCCTGGCGGTGGCCTCCGCGCTCGGCGGGCAGGGTCTGCTCGCCGTGCAGGACCACCGCGGCCTGCACCTGCACCAGACCCCGGCCGACGGGCTGGCCAGCGCCATCGTCAGCCTGCTGCCGCCGGCGCCCCGCGGCAGTGAGAAGTCCATCACCGTGCCGCTGGAGCAGCTGATCTCCGGTTCGGGCGTGGACTTCATGCAGCGCCGCGGTCCGGCCGGGGCCGACGGCCGGTCGAGCGCCGACGAGGACCGCAAGGCGCTGGCCCGGCTGCACGCGCAGCCCCGCCTGCGCGGCGGCCAGATCGGCGCGAACGCCCGCAACCGCACCGGCGGCAAGGTGCGCACGCCGGTGCTGAGCTGGTTCGACACCGAGTCGGGCCGCTACTTCACCCAGGCCACCCGCGGTCGCGACGGCCGCGACTGGATCACCATCGCCCCGGCGGACGCGGCCACCCTGCGCAACCGCCTCGGTGAGATGCTCGCGGGGGCCGCCAGCGACGCGGGCGCCGCCCGCATCTGAGACCCCACCCGTACCCGGAGGAGGAGTAAGTGCCCGCACAGGAGTTCTTCACGCCGATGGCGTTCGACTTCCTCTGGGAGGCGATGAACATCGGGGAACTCCCGTATCCGCTTCGGGTCCGCTCGCACGGCGACACCGAGGACGAGCGGATCGCGTTGCGGCAGCGGGTCAACGCCGAATTGAAGGCGCGCGGGGTGCGGGACGCGCACGGCAGGCTCGAACCGCACATCGAGGACTGGCTCACCCTGCTGGCCAGGCCGACCAGCAGCATCGACGCCCTGCACATCCCGGACTTCCAGGCGCCGCCGGTCGGCGTGCTCGCCGCGTCGGACGGCCGGGACGCGGTGGTCGCGGTGCAGGACAACGACGGCATCTGGCTGCGGCCCGCCTATCCGGAGAGCCTGGTCTCCTCGGTGATCGACCTGCTGCCCGCCGGTCCGCGCGGCACCGAGGCGTCCATCACGCTGCCGCTGCAGGAAGCCATGCGCACGCCGCCGAAGCGCCCGGTGCTCTCCGGTGCGAACGGGGCGGCCAAGGAGGGCGAGGGCAAGGGCCGCGAACGCCGCCGCCCCTCGCTGTCCGAGCGCCCGAGCGATCCGCGCGAGGCCTACGCCCTGCTCTCCGGGCAGCCGCGCATCCGCGGTGGTCAGCTGGCGGCGAACACGCGGAACTCGATGGGCACCCGCCGCCGGTCGCCGGTGCTCGCCTGGTTCGACACCAGCACCGGCCGTTACCTCAGCCTTTCCCGGCCCGGCCGCGATGGGAGCGAATGGGTGACGGTGGCTCCCGCCGACCCGAAGACGCTGCGCAGCCGCCTCGGTGAGATGGTGGCTGCACTGGGTGAGACCCGGTAGGGAACACATCCGCACGCACATCCGTTGACCTGCGGGAGGCGCGCACAGGTGCCCGTCCGAGGTGGGCGGTACCCTGGTGGGACGCGTAGCCCCGTGCGCCGCTGAACTTGTCAAGATCGTGACGGCGGATGTCACACAAACCGCCTAATCAGGGAGGGCTGAGGCCAACCACGGCCGAGTCATATGGACCGGAAGCGCCTGCTCAAGAACCCACTGCTGTGGATCCTCGCCCTCGTGCTGCTCTACTTCGTGTTCTCCACGATCTTCGACAGCGATCGCGCCTACACGCAGACCCCGACCTCCCAGGCGATGGCCCAGGTCACCAGCGGGAACGTCAAGGAAGCGAACCTCGAGGACAAGGAGCAGCAGCTCAAGCTGACCCTGGCCAACCCGATCGAGGTCGACGGCAAGCAGGTCACGCAGATCCGCACGCAGTACCCGGCCGAGGCCGGGGACGAGATCTACAACGGCCTGATCGCGGCCAAGAACAACGGCCAGCCGATCAAGTACGCCACCACGGTCAGCCAGGACTCGATCTTCACCCAGCTGCTGATCTACATGATCCCGCTGGCCCTGCTGCTGTTGCTGCTGATGTGGATGATGAACAACGCCCAGGGTGGCGGGAACCGCGTCCTCAACTTCGGCAAGTCGAAGGCCAAGCAGCTCAACAAGGACATGCCGAAGACGACCTTCGGTGACGTCGCCGGTGCCGACGAGGCCGTCGAAGAGCTGTACGAGATCAAGGACTTCCTGCAGAACCCGGCGCGCTACCAGGCGCTCGGCGCGAAGATCCCGAAGGGCGTGCTGCTCTACGGGCCGCCGGGTACCGGTAAGACGCTGCTGGCCCGCGCGGTGGCCGGTGAGGCTGGCGTGCCGTTCTACACGATCTCCGGTTCGGACTTCGTGGAGATGTTCGTCGGTGTCGGTGCCTCCCGTGTCCGCGACCTGTTCGAGCAGGCCAAGCAGAACGCGCCGTGCATCATCTTCGTCGACGAGATCGACGCGGTCGGCCGCCAGCGTGGCGCCGGCCTCGGCGGTGGCCACGACGAGCGCGAGCAGACGCTGAACCAGCTGCTGGTCGAGATGGACGGCTTCGACGCGCGTGGCGGCATCATCCTGATCGCCGCCACCAACCGCCCGGACATCCTGGACCCGGCGCTGCTGCGCCCCGGCCGGTTCGACCGCCAGATCCCGGTGTCCGCGCCGGACATGCGCGGCCGCCGCGCGATCCTCGGTGTGCACTCCAAGGGCAAGCCGATCGCGCAGGGCACCGATCTCGACGCGCTGGCCAAGCGCACGGTCGGCATGTCCGGTGCCGACCTGGCCAACGTGATCAACGAGGCCGCCCTGCTCACCGCCAGGCAGAACGGGCACGTGATCACCGACGCCGCGCTCGAGGAGTCGGTGGACCGGGTGATCGGCGGACCGGCGCGCAAGAGCCGGATCATCTCCGAGAAGGAGAAGAAGATCACCGCCTACCACGAGGGCGGGCACGCGCTCGCCGCGTGGGCGATGCCGGACATCGAGCCGGTCTACAAGCTGACCATCCTGCCCCGCGGGCGGACCGGCGGGCACGCCCTGCTGGTGCCCGAGGACGACAAGGAGCTGATGACCCGCTCGGAGATGATCGGGCGCCTGGTCTTCGCGATGGGTGGCCGGACCGCGGAGGAACTCGTCTTCCACGAGCCGACCACCGGTGCCTCCTCCGACATCGAGCAGGCCACCAAGATCGCCCGCGCGATGGTCACCGAGTACGGCATGAGCGCGCGGCTCGGCGCGGTCAAGTACGGCCAGGAGCAGGGCGACCCGTTCCTCGGCCGGTCGGCCGGCCGTCAGGCGGACTACTCGCTCGAGGTCGCGCACGAGATCGACGAAGAGGTCCGCAAGCTCATCGAGACCGCGCACACCGAGGCGTGGGAGGTGCTCAACACCTACCGCGACGTGCTCGACGAGCTGGTGATCGAGCTGCTGGAGAAGGAAACCCTGCAGCGCAAGGACCTGGAGCGCATCTTCGCCACGGTGGAGAAGCGGCCGCACATCACCGTGTTCAACGAGTTCGGTGAGCGCACCCCGTCGGACAAGCCGCCGATCAAGACCCCGGGTGAGCTGGCCATCGAGCGCGGTGAGCCGTGGCCCCCGCCGCAGGAGAAGCCCGTGGTGCGCCCGGCGCCGACCCCGGTCGGCACCGCGCCCGGTGGTGGCGACCTGCCCGGCGGCCCGCCGCACGGCTCCCCGGAGCCGCCGCCGAACCCGAACCCGTTCGCCCCGCCGCCGTCGGGCGGTTACCCGAACGGCGCCCGGCCGTACAACGGCCCGAACGGCACCGCGCACTGGCCGCAGCCGGGGCCGTACGGCGGTCAGCCGCCGTACCAGCCGGGCAGCGGGCAGAACCCGGCCGGACCGCCGCACTACGGCGCGCCTCCCGGGTGGACCCCGGCCACCTCACCGGGTGGCCAGCCGGCCCAGCCGTGGCGTCCCGCCGACCAGCCGCCGCCCCCCGACCAGGGTGGTCAGCGGCCCGAGGGTGACGATCAGGACGGCCAGCAGCGCCGCTGAGCACCGGGTCAGCGATGATGGTCCGGTGTTCGATCAGGATCGTGCGGAGAAGGCCGTGCGCGAGCTGCTGCTCGCGTGCGGCGAGGACCCGGACCGAGAGGGTCTGCTGGAGACGCCCGCGCGGGTGGCGCGGGCGTACCACGAGATGTTCGCCGGGCTGTACAGCAACCCGGACCAGGTGCTGGACCGCACCTTCGACGAAAGCCACGAGGAACTGGTCCTGGTCACCGACATCCCGATGTACAGCACCTGCGAACACCACCTGGTGCCGTTCCACGGGGTGGCGCACGTCGGGTACATCCCGAACAGCCACGGCAAGGTGACCGGGCTGTCGAAGCTGGCCAGGCTGGTCGACCTCTACGCCAAGCGCCCGCAGGTGCAGGAGCGGCTGACCTCGCAGATCGCCGACGCGCTGGACCGCAAGCTGGAGCCGCGCGGGGTGATCGTGGTGGTCGAGGCCGAGCACCTGTGCATGGCGATGCGCGGAATCCGCAAGCCGGGCGCGCGCACCACCACCTCGGCCGTGCGCGGCGTTCTGCGGACCTCGGCGACCTCGCGTGCCGAGGCGTTGAACCTGATCAAAGGCCGCAGGTGAACCCCGCGCTGCCGTCGCCGGGCCGGTGCGCGGTGATGGGCGTGCTGAACGTCACGCCGGACTCGTTCTCCGACGGCGGCCGCTACCTCGACGTCGACGCCGCCCTCGCGCACGCCCGCGAAATGTGGGCCAGTGGCGCCGACGTGATCGACGTGGGCGGTGAGTCGACGAGGCCGGGGGCGTCCAGGGTGGACGCGCCGACCGAGATCGCCCGGGTGCTGCCGGTGGTCAGGGCGCTCGCCGAAGAGGGCATGGTGCTGTCGGTGGACACCACGCGGGCCGCGGTCGCGGCGGCCGCGGTGGAGGCCGGGGCGCGGATCATCAACGACGTTTCCGGCGGGCTCGCCGATCCGGACATGGCGAAGGTGGCCGCGGCCACCGAGGTGCCGTGGGTGCTGATGCACTGGCGCGGGCACAGCCGGGAGATGACCAAGCTGGCCGTCTACAGCGACGTGGTCGCCGAAGTGCGTGCCGAGTTGTCGGAACGGGTGGACTCGGCGCTGGCCGCCGGGGTCGCCGAGGACGCGATCGTGCTCGACCCCGGCCTCGGTTTCGCCAAGCAGGCCGAGCACGACTGGGCGTTGCTGCACGGACTGGACTCGGTGCTGTCGCTCGGTTTCCCGGTGCTGGTCGGCGCTTCGCGCAAGCGTTTCCTCGGCCGGTTGCTGGCGGACGAGACCGGTGAGCCGCGGCCTCCTTCCGGGCGCGAGCACGCAACCGCGGCGGTTTCCGCGCTGGCCGCCGCGGCCGGTGCCTGGGGAGTGCGGGTCCACGAGGTCGGCGCCTCGCTGGACGCGGTCGCCGTCGCCGCGGCTTGGAGGCGAGGATGACCGACCGCATCACGCTGACCGGGCTGCGTGTGTTCGGGCGGCACGGGGTGTTCGAGCACGAGAAGCGCGACGGGCAGGAGTTCGTCGTCGACATCACCGTGTGGCTCGACCTCGACGAGGCCGCCGCGACCGACGACCTGACCAAGACCCTGCACTACGGCGAACTGGCGCAGCTGGCCGCGGACATCGTGGCCGGTGAGCCGTACGACCTGATCGAAAGCGTCGGCGGCCGGATCGCCGACGAGGTGATGAAGGACTCGCGGCTGCACGCGGCCGAGGTGACCGTGCACAAGCCGTCGGCGCCGATCCCGCTCACCTTCGACGACGTGGCGGTGACCATCCGCCGGTCGCGGCGCGGGGGGCGGGGATGAGCCGCGCGGTGCTCTCGCTCGGCTCGAACCTGGGTGACCGGCTCGGTTTCCTGAACTCGGTGATCACCGCGCTGCGTCCGGTCGCGGTGTCGTCGGTGTACGAGACGAAGGCGTGGGGCGTCGAGGACCAGCCGGACTTCCTGAACGCGGTCTGCGTGGTCGACGACCCGGCCCGCGACCACTGGGCGTGGCTGCGGGCCGGGCAGGAACTGGAGCGCGCGGCCGGCCGGGTGCGGGAGCGGCGCTGGGGCCCGCGCACGCTGGACGTCGACGTGGTGACCGTCGACGACGTGCGCTCCGACGACCCCGAACTGCTGCTGCCGCATCCCGGCACCCCGGAACGCGCGAGCGTGCTGATCCCATGGCTGGAGATCGAGCCGGACGCGGTCCTCCCCGGCCACGGCCCAATCGCCGACCTGCTGGCCGCGCTCCCGGACGAAGGCGTGCACCGCCGCCCGGATCTGCAGCTCGGTTAACCGATCGCGGCGCGCATGGCGTCGGTCAGCCACTGCGCGGCGGGTGCCTGCGTGGGAATCGGCGGCCACCCGTTGATGATCGCGAGCAGCTGCCAATACCGCTCAGCGCGTGGATCACCACCTTGAGCGAATCGCGCCAGCACTTCACGCCGATATGACACGTCGGACGCGTCGCGCTCGCCGGCCCAGGCGTTGAACATTTCGTCGGCGATGGCTCGTCCTTCCGGCGAATCCGGTGCTACGCCGGATGTCAGCGCCTCGTTCGCCCGGTTGAAGAAGGACGTGTGGTCCGGTTGGTCGCCGGGCGCCATCGACTCGCCCTGTTCGCGCGCGGCGGAATGGGTCTCGCTCATCGCGCGGATGAGGGCGCGGAAGTCCTCGTCCTGTACCAGTTCGGCGAACTCGATCCACGCCTCCAGCTGCTCGGCCGACGGGTCCTCCGGCAGGTCCGGTTTCGCCGACCGCATCCGGTCGTAGAACTCCTGGTTGACGTCGAGGCCCTCGACCATCTCGTCCCAGAACTCGTCGATCAGCCGGCGGCGCTGCTCGTCGGACATCGAGGCCAGTTTGCTCATCAGTTTCACTTCCTCCAGCTCGGATCCCCGTTTCGCGACCGCGCGCAGCACCGACCGCCGCAACCGCAGCCGCCGGATCTGCTCGTCGAGCGCGTCCACGTGCACCGCCGCGAGTTCGGCCACGCTGGTCTGCCCGGCCAGCGCGCGTTCCACGTCCGGCAGCCCGAGCCCCAGTTCGCGCAGGGTCTTGACCAGTTCGAGCCGGGCCATCGCGTGCGCGTCGTAGAGCCGGTACCCGGCGTGGGTGCGGCCGGTCGGCGGCAGCAGGCCCTCGTCGGAGTAGAAGCGGATCGTCTTCACCGGCAGGCCCGTGCGCCTGGCCAGCTCGCCGATGGTGAACGCGGTGTGCACAACGGGCATGCTGAACCCTCCAGTCACTGGAGAGTCAAGCCAACCACGGCCGGCTGGGTACCGTGGAGTAATGCACTTCACCAGGCCTCGCGAGCTGGTCGTCGCCGGGCTGCTCGGTCTTGTCCTCGGCTTCGGCCTGTTCGAACTGTTCTACGGCGAGCTGCCGCGGTTCCCGCTGCTCGCCGGGCTGCCGCTGCTGGTCGTGGCCGCGGTCGAGGTCGCCCTGGCGTTCACGCTGCGTAGTCGCATCCGCTCCGGTCGGGTGCTGGACGCCATCGGCATCGCCCGCGCGGTCGCGCTGGCCAAGGCTTCTTCGCTGCTGGGCTCGCTGATGACCGGTGCGTGGATCGGCGCGTTGGCGTACCTTGTTCCGCGCGGCGGTGACAACGCCGCCGCCGCTGGTGACACGCCTGGTGCGGTCGGGGGAGCGGTGTGCGCGGCCTTGCTCGTGGGTGCCGCGCTCTGGCTGGAGCACTGCTGCCGCGCGCCGGAGTCGCGTGATTCCGATCATCCCGGACGGCCTACCGGTTAACGCACAGAAGTCACCGCTCGAAGTACCGAATGGGTCTCGGTCGGGTTACTAGAAGGTACGGTATTGAGCATGACTGGCGTGGGTGACGACTCGCGCGGCCGCCGTTCGGGTAGGCCGTGGCTCGTAGTCGGCTTTGCCCTCGTGGTCGCCGCGACCGCCGCTCTTGTGCTCGCCCAGGACCTCCGCTGGCTGCGGCTGGGCATCATCGCCGCCCTGTGGGCCGCGCTGATCGGTGCCTTCATCGCCGCCAAGTACCGCAAGCAGGTGACGGCCACCGAGGACGAGGTGGCGCAGGCACAGGCGGTCTACGAGCTGGAGCTGGAGCGGGAGGTCGCCGCGCGCCGCGAGTTCGAGCTGGAGATCGAGGCGGAGAGCCGCGAGCGGGCGCAGGAGGATTCGCGCGAGGAACTGGACGCGCTGCGTGCCGAAGTGATCGCGCTGCGGGAGAGCCTGCAGTCGCTGTTCGGCGGTGAAGTGCTGTTCGAGCAGGTCGCGCTGACCGCGCAGGCGACCAGGATGCGCTCGCTCAACGAGGACCAGCGCCTGGTGCAGGCGTCCAGCTCGACGGTGAAACCGGCGCAGATCGCCGCCGCGAAAACCCCGGTCGACGACCTGAACGACCGGCCGACCGAGCTGATCGAGCGGGTCGTCGAGCGCAAGGTGGTCACCCCGGAGCGCCGTCGCCGGATCATCGACGCCGAGATGGTGCAGAAGCCGGGCGAGAGTTCGCAGAGCCTGCCGAACGTGCTCAACCCGCCGTCGGCGCAGTCGCAGCCGCAGCGCCGCCAGGAGTCCGCCGAGGACGCCGGTCCGCCGACCCGCCGGGTGCGCCCGGCCGACAACGTCGGCTCCGCCGCCGCGCGGGCCAGCAAGGCCGCCGGTGAGGCCAGGGCGGAGTCCGCCCGCCGCCAGGCGAAGCAGGCCGAGCTGGACCACGCCGCGATGACTCCGCCACCGCCGTCGAAGCGCCGCGTGCCGCCGCCCGCCGCGCCGAAGCCGGAGGAGCGCCGCCCGCGTCGCGAGGACCTGACGCGCCCCGGCATCACCCCGCCGCGTCCCGCGCCCAAGCCCGCGCGGGCGCCCGAGCCGCCCAAACCGAAGCCCGCGGCGCCGAAGCCCGCCGCCGCGCGCGCCGAGCCGGACCGCTATCTGCCCACGGGGCGGCCGACCGAGGTGTCGAAGGAGTTCGACCTCGACTGGACGGCCGAGCCCGCCTGGGACTCGGGTCGCCGCAACGGGGGCACGCAGCACAACGGGGGCGCCCAGCGCTCCGGCGGCCGTCGCCGCGCCGAGCACACCGGTGAGTACGAGGCCGTGCGCCAGCAACCGTCGCAGCAGCAGCCGAAACCGCCGGAGCAGCCGAAGCCCGCCGAGCCGGCGCCGCGTCCCGCGCGCCGCCCGGCGGAGCCCGCCGCGGCGAAGCAGAACCCGACGCTGCCGCCGTCGGTGCGGGCCATCCAGAGCGAGGGCCGTCCAGGCGGCCGTCGCCGCCGCGACGACGAGGGCGGCGGTTACCAGTCCTCGGCGAGCCTGCCGCTGCCGAAGCCGGCCGCCAGTGCCGAGCCGGCCCAGCCGGTCAACGGCGGCGGGCGCAGGCGTCGTGCCGAGGGCGAGCCGCCGTCGTGGGAACGCCTGGCCGAAGCTGCCCCGGCGAACGGCTCCCGGCACACGGGCGGCCACTCGAAACAGGAAGCCGAGAAGCCGGAGGGCACGCACGCCGCGGGCCGCTCGGTGAACGAGCTGCTCGCCGCGCACGGTGCCGGTGGCACCACCCCCCGCCGGCGCCGCCGCGCCGAGGACTGACGCGAGCCCGTAGCCACGTTCGGGTCCGCCGGTCGGAGGACGGGGCGCTGGGCCGAGGGGGACTGCGTATGGTCTGCAGACCGTGATCGCCACTTCGACGATTCAGCGACGGCACCGGCCGCGCCGGATCACCGTGCTGCTCCCGGTGCTGGGGCTGATCGTGCTCGCCCTGTGCGGCCTGGTCCTGTTCGGCCTGCTGACCTCACGCGTCGGCGTGCTGGCCGTGGTCATCGGCGTGGTGGCCGCGCTGGTACCGGTCGGCGTGGTGGTCGCCGCCTTTCTCTGGGTGGACCGCTGGGAGCCCGAACCGGCCGGTCTGCTGCTGGTCACCTTCGCCTGGGGTGCCTTCGTGGCCACCGCCACCGCGCTGTTGATCAACAACACCGCGGAGACCGTCGGCGACCTGCTGCTCGGCAGCGGCAACGGCAGCACGTTCAGCGCGGTGGTGTCCGCGCCGCTGGTGGAGGAGGCGGCCAAGGCGGCGATCGTGCTGATCGTGCTGATGCGCCGCCGCAAGGAGTTCGACGGGATCGTGGACGGCATCGTCTACGCCGGGTTCTCCGCGGCCGGCTTCGCCTTCACCGAGAACATCTACTACTTCGGCCGCGCCTTCGCCGAGAACGGGTTCGGCGACGGCTCGCACCCCGGCGTGCTCGCCGCGTTCATCCTGCGCGGCGTGCTCTCGCCGTTCACCCACCCGCTGTTCGCCGTGTTCACCGGGCTCGGCATCGGCCTGGCCGCGCGCTCGACCACCCGCGCGGTCCGGGTGCTGGCGCCGCTCGGCGGTTACCTTGCCGCGGTCGCCCTGCACGCGCTCTGGAACGGCGCGGCCACCATCGGCGGGGCCGACGCCTTTCTCAACGTCTACTTCCTGATCATGGTGCCGATGTTCATCGGGGTGATGATGCTGGTGATCTGGCACCGCCGCCGCGAACAGCGGATCGTCGCCGCGGCTCTGCCCGCGATGGCGAACGCCCGCTGGATCGCTCCGTCCGAAGTGGACCTGCTGGCCAGCCTGCCCGGCCGCCGGAAGTGGCGTCGGCAGGCGGGCAAGGAGTCCGGTCGCGGCGCCGCGCGGGCGGTCGGCGCCTATCAGGCCGCGGTCACCGAACTGGCCTTCCTGCGCCGCGCGATGGCCACCGGAACGGCTCCCGCGGACGCCGAAAGCCACCAGGAGGAGTTGATAACCGCGCTGCGGACGTCGCGGGCCGAGGCGGTCCGGTTGTCCAGGCGGGCTTCCCCGCGCGAGGGGAGCCGGAGCGGGTGAAGCTCATCACCTCCCTGCCGACAGCGTCGGGGGCGGCGGCTAATCTCGCCCAGTTGCCGAGGCCGGGCGCGATGAGGCGGGACCGGAACGCATAAGGGAGCATTGACCGGTATGAGCGTCGGAGACAACCGCGCCATGGATCGTCCGGCCAGACTCGCCATCGGCGTGGTCTCGGCCGGCCGGGTCGGCAGTGTGCTCGGGGCCGCGCTGACCAGGGCCGGGCACACCGTGGTCGCCGCTTCCGGGCTGTCCGCCGCGTCCGTGCGCCGGGCCGAGCGCCTGCTGCCGGGCGTGCCGCTGCTGCCGCCGGACGAGGTGGTGCGCAGCGCCGACCTGGTCCTGCTGGCACTGCCGGACGACGCGCTGGCCGGCATGGTCCGCGGCCTGGTGGCCACCGACTCCCTGCGTCCCGGCCAGATCGTGGTGCACACCTCCGGCGCGCACGGGGTGGAGATCCTGGACCCCGCGGTGAAGGCCGGCGCGCTGCCGCTGGCGCTGCACCCGGTGATGACCTTCACCGGGCGCGAAGAGGACATCGAGCGGATGGCGCACTGCTGCGTCGGGGTGACCGCCGCCACCGGCGACGACGCGGCGTGGAACGTCGGCGAGGCGCTGGTGATGGAGATGGGCGGGGAACCGGTGCGCATCCCCGAATCCGCCCGCCCGCTCTACCACGCCGCGCTGGCGCACGGCGCGAACCACCTGGTCACGCTGATCGCCGACTGCGCGGAACTGCTGCGCGGCGCCGGGATCGCCGACGCCGAGCGGGTCCTCGGCCCGCTGCTTTCCGCGGCATTGGACAATGTGCTGCGTCAGGGCGATCGTGCGCTGACCGGTCCGGTGGCCAGGGGTGACGCCGGGACCGTTCGGTCGCACCTGCGGGTGCTGGCCGAACGCGCGCCCGAGATGTCGGCCTCCTACACCGCGCTGGCCCGCCGCACGGCGGCCCGCGCGGCGGGTGCCGGGCTGCTGGCCACGGACACCGCGGCGGACCTGACCGGCCTGCTCGACGACCACGCCCGAGGGGCTGATTCCTGAATGACCACACCGAAAACCGCGCCGAAGTTCACCAGGGGCGGGCTGAACAGCTACCAGCGCCCCGAGGACCTGCGCCGGGTCACCAGGGCACTGCGCCAGGTGGGCCACCAGGTGGCGCTGGTGCCGACCATGGGCGCGCTGCACGCCGGGCACCGCGAGCTGCTGCGCCGGGCGAAGCGGCTGCCGAACACCGTGGTCGGCGCGTCGATCTTCGTGAACCCGCTGCAGTTCGGTGAGAACGAGGACTTCGACGCCTACCCCCGGCCGCTGGAGCGCGACCTGGAGGTGCTCGGTGAGGTGCGGGCGGAGTTCGCCTTCACGCCGACCGCCGCCGATCTCTACCGCCCCGGCGCGGAGGTGACCGTCCACCCCGGTCCGCTGGGCGACGAGCTGGAGGGCGCCGCCCGTCCCGGCCACTTCGCCGGCGTGCTGACCGTGGTGGCGAAGCTGTTCAACATCGTCCGCCCGGACTACGCGTTCTTCGGCGAGAAGGACTACCAGCAACTGGTCCTGATCAAGAAGATGGTCGCGGAACTGGACTTCGAGACCAAGGTGATCGGCGTGCCGACGGTGCGGGAAGCCGACGGAATGGCCCTGTCCTCGCGCAACGCCTACCTCGGCGAAGGTGAACGAGCCGACGCGGTGGTGCTGTCGAAGGCGCTGACCGCGGGCGCGCACGCCGGCCGTGAGGGCGCCGACGCGGTGCTCGACGCGGCGCGCGCCACGCTCGCCGCCGTGCCGTCGGTCGAAGTGGATTACCTGGAACTTCGCGGGAACGATCTCGGCCCGGCCCCCGTCGATGGGGAAGCACGGTTGCTGATCGCCGCACGCGTGGGCCGCACGCGCCTGATCGACAACGTATCCGTCCTGCTCGGTGCGGCCGCCGAGCACGGCATCCCGACCGGAGAGTAGTTCAGCGACATGTACCGGACGATGCTCAAGTCCAAGATCCACCGGGCCACGGTGACCCAGGCGGACCTGCACTACGTGGGCTCGCTCACCGTCGACGAGGACCTGATGGAGGCGGCCGACCTGCTGGCGGGTGAGCAGGTGTGCGTGGTCGACGTGACCAACGGCGCGCGGCTGGAGACCTACGTCATCGCCGGGGAGCGCGGGTCCGGCATCATCGGCATCAACGGTGCCGCCGCGCACCACGTGCACCCGGGTGACCTGGTCATCGTCATCTCCTACGCCCAGCTGGACAACGCCGAGGCGGCGGTCTTCCAGCCGCGGGTGGTTTTTGTCGACGCGGACAACCGGGTGGTGGTGCGGGGCCAGGACCCGGCCGAGGTGCCCGAGGGTTCCGGCCTGCTCAACGGCTCGCTGCCGGTGATCCAGCAGGGGCTGGACGCGGCCGGTTTCCCGGTGGCCGAGACGGTGGACGCGGCCCGGCTGGACGCGTTGCTCCAGGAACAGTCCGAACGCTGAGTACTCCCGGTTTCCGGCAGCACGGAAACCGGGCGCGTTCGCGTGTTCACCGGATTGCGATTTCGGTAATCCGGTTGGCGTAGCCGATCAGCGGGTTCGTACCCTGTGCGCATGAGCGAGAACCCCGCATCCGTTACGAGTGAAGACGACCTGCCCGAACAGATGCGCGTCCGGCGGGAGAAGCGGGAGCGGATTCTCGCCGAGGGCATCGAGCCCTATCCGGTCGAGGTGCCGCGCACGCACGGCCTCGCCGAAATTCGCGCCGCGCACGACGGGTTGCCCGCGGACACCGCCACCGGGGTCCGCGTCGGCGTGACCGGGCGCGTGATGTTCATGCGGAACACCGGGAAACTGTGTTTCGCCAGCCTGCGTGAGGGCGGGGCCGAACTGCAGGCGATGATCAGCCTGGCCAAGGTCGGCGAAGCCGCGCTGGCCGCCTGGAAGTCCGATGTGGACCTCGGTGACCACGTGTTCGTCACCGGTGAGGTGATCACTTCCAAGCGTGGTGAGCTGTCGGTGATGGCCGACGGCTGGCAGCTGACCTCGAAGGCGCTGCGGCCGCTGCCGGTCGCGCACAAGGAACTGGCCGAGGAAACCCGCATCCGGCAGCGTTACGTCGATCTCATCGTGCGCCCGAAGGCCAGGGAAGTGGTCCAAACGCGGGCCGGGGTAATGCGTTCCCTGCGCGATTCCTTCCATCGCCGCGGATTCACCGAGGTGGAGACGCCGATGCTGCAGACGCTGCACGGCGGCGCGGCGGCGCGCCCGTTCGTCACCCGGTCCAATGCCTTCGACATGGAGCTCTACCTGCGCATCGCGCCGGAGTTGTACCTCAAGCGCTGTGTGGTCGGCGGGATCGAGAAGGTCTTCGAGATCAACCGCAACTTCCGGAACGAGGGCAGCGACTCCTCCCATTCGCCCGAGTTCGCCATGCTGGAGTACTACGAGGCGTACGCCACTTACGACACCAATGCGGTGATGACCAGGGAGCTGGTGCAGGAAGCCGCCGAGGCGGTGTTCGGCACCCAGGTGGTCACCCTTTCCGACGGCAGCGAGTACGACCTGTCCGGCGAGTGGACCTCGCTGACAATGTATGGCTCGTTGTCGGAGGCACTCGGTGAGGAAGTAACCCCGGAGACCCCGGTGGAGAAGTTGCGCGCCTTCGCCACCGCGCACGATCTCGAGTTCGATCCCAAACTCGGCCACGGCAAACTGATCGAGGAACTGTGGGAACACTTCGTCGGTGATCACCTGCACGCGCCCACATTCGTCCGGGATTTCCCGCTGGAGACCTCGCCGCTGACCAGGCAACACCGCTCGCAGCCGGGGGTGGCGGAGAAGTGGGACCTCTACGTTCGGGGATTCGAACTGGCGACCGGGTACTCCGAGTTGGTCGATCCGGTGGTCGAACGGCAAAGGCTCGTCGCGCAGTCCCGGCTGGCCGCCGCCGGTGATAGTGAGGCCATGCGGCTGGATGAGGATTTCCTTCGCGCCCTTGAGTACGGAATGCCGCCGAGCGGCGGAGTGGGAATGGGTATCGATCGCTTGCTGATGGCGCTGACCGGGCTCGGTATCCGGGAGACCATCCTGTTCCCGCTGGTTCGACCCGAATAACCCAATCGAGATTTGCGTTTACTCGCGAGAGCGAGTATTAATGTCTTAACCGACAGCTCCTGTCAAGGGGCTTGTGGCCCCACACCCGATCTTTCCTGACCAAGTTGCGAGCTAGCCCTAAGCAGGAGGAAACCCAATGGCGCAGAAGGTCCTTGTCTCACTTGTGGACGACCTGGACGGTTCGGAGGCCGAAGAGACCGTCGAGTTCGGTCTGGACGGTGTGAGCTACCAGATCGATCTGTCGGCCGACAATGCCGAGGAACTGCGCGACGCGCTTGCCCAGTACGTCGAGCACGCCCGGCGCGCCGGTGGCCGCAAGCGTTCCGGTGGCCGTCCGGCCACCAAGGCAGTTGCCCGCCCGGCCACCGTCGACCGCGAGCAGAACCAGGCCATCCGGGCCTGGGCGCGGAAGAACGGCTATCAGGTTTCCGACCGCGGTCGCATCCCGTCCGAGGTTGTCGAGGCCTACCACAAGAAGAACTGAGCATTACCCGGCTCTTCCTGCAGCAGGGGCATCGGCGAACGCCGGTGCCCCTGTCCCATGTCGTAGGCGCGGAATTCACCTCACTTCACCGGCTCGGCCGAGTGCGTTGCGCCACTTAGTGGTCACCGGCGGCTCGCTCAATTCGCTGGTTGTGCCGCTTTTGGATCGAGAATCTCCGGCTGGGGTATTCCGCCTTGATGGGTGGTCAACTCGAACGGCCGGGTTGTCGCGTTTGTTCAAGACAGCGATCACCGGGTGTGAGCTAATCGGCGCATGTCAGAACTACTTCCGCTCGCGGCCGATCGGTTCACCGGGATCGTCCGCGCTATCGAACCGGGCGAACTGGGCGCGCCGACGCCCTGTGCCGACTACGACGTACGGGCGCTGCTGGGGCACCTTTTGTACTGGGGACCATTCCTGCTGGCCGGTGCCCGCCGGTCGACCCCGCCCGAGGCCGGTGATGGCGAGGCCGGGGTCGAACTGGGCGAAGACTGGGCGGCCCGCCTGGAGGCGCAGACCGCTGACCTCGTCGAAGCGTTCGGCCGTCCCGGCGCGCGGGAGGGCATGGCCGCCTTCGGCAGCTCGGAGCTGCCCGCGCCGATGCTCTACGGCATGGTTTTCGGCGAGTTGGTGGTCCACGGCTGGGACCTGGCCCGCGCCACCGGCCGCCCGTTCGACGTGGAGCCCGAGGTGGCGGCCGCGTTGTACGAGGACATCGCGGCGAACGCGGAGACCGCGCGGCAGATGAAGGTGTACGGCCCGGAGGTGCCCGTGCCCGCTTCGGCGCCGATGCTGGACCGCCTGCTCGGTCTCACCGGCCGCGACCCGTCCTGGACGCCTCCGGGCTCATAACGACCGTTCAGTGGTCACGATCGGAACCACTACGACGGACGGGCGCAGGTGCGCGGGCAGCCGTCGCATTCGGCTTCGGCCGGCAGGAGGTAGGAGAAGCAGCAGCTCTCCCGCCGCCTCGCCCATTCGCGCTGCTCGGTCATCCGCAGGGTCGAAGCCGACGTCAGCGGCGCGTAGGTGGCGTCGAGCACCAGCGCCGCGTCGGCGACGCCCGCGCCCTCGTCACCGCCGTGCCTGCCCGCCCACCACAGCGAGTTGTCCAGCGCGTCGGTGGCCGCGGCCCACAGCATGCGCGGGCCGAGCGGGCTGACCTGGCGATAGGCGCGGACGAACCGCGCGGCGTGCGCGATGTAGCGGGCGCGCAGCACGGCGACCAGCTCGTGCTCGTCGGCGACCACGGTGGCCTCCGGCAGCACCGAGCCGGGGTCGCTGGGCAGGCAGTAGAACTCGGTGCCGAGCACCGCGATGCCGTCCGGGTGCGGCCGGTCGCCGGAGAGCTTGAAGGCCAGCTCGCTCGCGCGCAGCGAGGGCACCCGGCGCTCGTGGTGCAGCAGGAGCGCGGCGGCGTACGCGGGGACGTGCAGGTACCACGACATCACGTACCCGGCCGCCGTGCGCTTCGGCGCTTCGCCGTGCCGCGCGCGCAGCCAGTCGCCGAGCAGGTCGTGCCAGCCGGTGAACAGCGAGGGCTCTTCGAGCAGTTCCTCGCAACGCTGCCACTGCCCGCGGCTCGGCCCGGCCGGCAGGTCGAACCGGATACCGGCCCGGTCCTGGAGCCCGTCGACGCGGCGCAGCGACTCCGCCAGTCCGCCGACCGCCGCCCGGGTCAGGTCGCCGGGGCCGCGCAACGACATCGAGCCTCCTGCCTGGGCTGATCGGGTGATTAGGCGTGCCTTACCTTACAGGCGGTCCCGATTCGCGCCAGCCCCGTTCCCCGAAAGTGGGACGAACCACCGTCTTCGGGTTGTTCGCGTTGAGCGGACAGCGCGGCGCGCCCGGAATCCCCCGGCGACCTGCGACGTTGGACCACACGTCAACCATCAGCGGAAACGTCTGAATTCGAGCCCGGCCCGATGGCGGCCGGGTATGCCGACTGACTGAGGCATGAACTGACGTAGTGGTACGCCAGCGCGACCGCATGGCTACTACAGTGGTCTTACGGTGCTGAACTCATCGTGGAAGGAATCGGTGGGTACTCACCGCCGGCGCAGCAGTCGAGGGAGTGGGAATGTTCGAGAGGTTCACCGACCGCGCGAGGCGGGTGGTCGTCCTGGCCCAAGAAGAGGCCAGGATGCTCAACCACAACTACATCGGCACCGAGCACATCCTCCTGGGTCTCATCCACGAGGGTGAGGGTGTCGCCGCCAAGGCGCTCGAGTCACTGGGAATCGCCCTGGAGGGCGTTCGCCAGCAAGTCGAGGAAATCATCGGCCAGGGGCAGCAGGCGCCCAGCGGGCACATCCCCTTCACGCCCCGGGCGAAGAAGGTGCTGGAGCTCTCGCTGCGCGAGGCGCTGCAACTCGGCCACAACTACATCGGCACGGAGCACATCCTGCTCGGCCTGATCCGCGAGGGCGAGGGCGTGGCCGCGCAGGTGCTGGTCAAGCTCGGCGCGGACCTCAACCGGGTGCGCCAGCAGGTACTGCAGCTGCTGTCGGGTTACCAGGGCAAGGAGCCCGCCGAGGCCGGTGGCGGCCGCGGCGAGGGCACTCCGTCGTCCTCGCTGGTGCTCGACCAGTTCGGCCGCAACCTGACCTCCTCCGCCCGCGAGGGCAAGCTGGACCCGGTGATCGGGCGCGGCAAGGAGATCGAGCGGGTCATGCAGGTGCTCTCCCGCCGCACCAAGAACAACCCGGTGCTGATCGGTGAGCCCGGCGTCGGCAAGACCGCGGTGGTCGAGGGCCTGGCCCAGAACATCGTCAAGGGCGAGGTCCCGGAGACGCTGAAGGACAAGCAGCTCTACACCCTCGACCTCGGTTCGCTGGTGGCCGGTTCGCGGTACCGCGGTGACTTCGAAGAGCGCCTGAAGAAGGTGCTCAAGGAGATCAAGACCCGCGGCGACATCATCCTGTTCATCGACGAGATCCACACCCTGGTCGGTGCGGGTGCCGCCGAGGGCGCGATCGACGCGGCGTCCATCCTCAAGCCGATGCTGGCCCGTGGTGAGCTGCAGACCATCGGTGCCACCACGCTCGAGGAGTACCGCAAGTACGTCGAGAAGGACCCGGCGCTGGAGCGCCGCTTCCAGCCGATCCAGGTCGGCGAGCCCTCGCTCGAGCACACCATCGAGATCCTCAAGGGCCTGCGCGACCGGTACGAGGCGCACCACCGCGTCTCGATCACCGACTCGGCGCTGGTCGCCGCCTCCACGCTGGCCGACCGGTACATCAACGACCGGTTCCTGCCGGACAAGGCGATCGACCTGATCGACGAGGCCGGCGCCCGGATGCGCATCCGCCGGATGACCGCGCCGCCGGACCTGCGCGAGTTCGACGAGAAGATCGCCGACGTCCGCCGGGACAAGGAATCGGCCATCGACGCGCAGGACTTCGAGCGCGCCGCGCGCCTGCGCGACGAGGAGAAGACCCTGCTCGGCCAGAAGTCCGAGCGGGAGAAGCAGTGGAAGGACGGTGACCTGGACGTCGTCGCGGAGGTCGACGACGAGCAGATCGCCGAGGTACTCGCCAACTGGACCGGCATCCCGGTGTTCAAGCTCACCGAGGAGGAGACCACGCGTCTGCTCCGCATGGAGGAGGAGCTGCACAAGCGGATCATCGGCCAGGAGGACGCGGTCAAGGCCGTGTCCCAGGCGATCCGCCGCACCCGCGCCGGCCTGAAGGACCCGAAGCGCCCGTCCGGTTCGTTCATCTTCGCCGGTCCGTCCGGTGTCGGTAAGACCGAGCTGTCCAAGGCGCTGGCGAACTTCCTGTTCGGCGAGGACGACGCGCTCATCCAGATCGACATGGGTGAGTTCCACGACCGCTACACCGCTTCGCGGCTGTTCGGCGCCCCTCCGGGCTACGTCGGCTACGAAGAGGGTGGCCAGCTGACCGAGAAGGTGCGGCGCAAGCCGTTCTCGGTGGTGCTGTTCGACGAGATCGAGAAGGCCCACCAGGAGATCTACAACACCCTTCTGCAGGTGCTGGAGGACGGCCGCCTGACCGACGGCCAGGGTCGTACCGTCGACTTCAAGAACACCGTGCTGATCTTCACCTCCAACCTCGGGACCCAGGACATCTCGAAGTCCGTGAGCCTCGGCTTCCAATCCGGAAACGACGTTTCGTCGAAGTACGAGAAGATGAAGCAGAAGGTCAACGAGGAGATGAAGAAGCACTTCCGGCCGGAGTTCCTGAACCGGATCGACGACATCATCGTCTTCCACCAGTTGACCAAGGACCAGATCATCCAGATGGTCGACCTGATGATCGCGCGGGTCGAGACGCAGCTGAAGTCCAAGGACATGGACATCGAGCTGACCGAGAAGGCGAAGGCGCTGCTGGCCAAGCGCGGCTTCGACCCGGTGCTCGGTGCCCGGCCGCTGCGTCGCACCATCCAGCGGGAGATCGAGGACCAGCTGTCCGAGAAGATCCTGTTCGGCGAGGTCCAGGCCGGTCAGATCATCGTGGTCGACGTCGAGGGCTGGAACGGCGAAGACGGCGAGAAGGACGACCAGGCCAAGTTCGTCTTCCGCGGCGAGGTCCGGCCGTCCAGCGTGCCGGACTCCCCGCCGGTGAGCATCGGCGCCTCGGCTGCCGGTGACGACCACCAGGAAACCGACGGCGAGTAGCAGTCGCATACCGAACGACGCCCCCGGAGCCTCCCGCTCCGGGGGCGTCTTCGCGTCCGGAGCCGGGAATGCGGCGGCGCGTACCACGGCTCGTCTGGAAGGCTGGGGGAGTGCGCGTAGTTCTTCTCGGCCCGGTCCGCGTGCACGCGGACCAAGGCCCGCCGATCACGCTCGGCGGTGCGCGCCTCCGCATGCTCCTGGCCAGGCTCGCGCTCGCCGCCGGGCGGGTGGTCACGGCGGAGGCGCTGGCCGCCGACCTCTGGGGTGGTGAGCCGCCCGCCGACGCGGCCAACGCGCTCCAGTCGCTGGTGTCCCGCCTCCGCAAGGCCCTGCCCGAGACCGGCGTGCTCACCTCGGCGGGCGGTGGTTACCAGCTGGCCGCCGACGTCGACGCCGCCCGCTTCGAGACCCTCGCCGCCCAGGGGCGCGCCGAACTCAAGGCGGGCCGTCCGGAGAAGGCCGCCGCGCAGCTCAGCGAGGCCCTCGCGCTCTGGCAGGGCCCCGCGCTCGCCGACATACTCGACGCCGGATTCGCGCACGCCCCCGCCGCCCGCCTCGACGACCTGCGCACCGCCGCCCACGAGGACTGGTTCGACGCGGAACTCGCCATCGGCAGGCACGCCGAGGTCCTCGCCGACCTGGAAGCCGCCGCCGACCGACATCCGCTCCGCGAGCGCCTCGCCGCGTTGCGCATGCGCGCGTTGTCGATGGCCGGTCGGCAGTCCGAGGCGCTCGCCGTTTTCGAGAACGTGCGCCAGACACTGGCCGACGAGCTGGGCGTGGACCCGTCACCCGAGCTGACCGAAACGCATCTGGCCGTGTTGCGCGGTGAGCTGCCGAAGCCGGTCAAGGCCGCGGCGGCCGCCCATCCCGCCGCCTTCCCCGCCCGCCTGACCAGCTTCGTCGGCCGCGACGAAGAGCTGGCGACCATCGCCGCGCGCCTGGCCGAACACCGCCTGGTCACGCTGGTCGGGCCGGGCGGCGCCGGCAAGACGAGGCTCGCCACCGAAGCCGCGGTCCGGCATCCCGAGGCGGAACAAGGCCGCGCCTGGTTCGTGCCGCTGGCCGGTGTGCGCAACGCGGCCGACGTGCCCGCCGCCGTCTCCGCCGCGCTGGGCATCCGCGAACGCCGCGTGATCGACAGCACCTCGCTCGACCTGACCAGGCCCGACGTGCTCGACCAGGTCGCCGAGGTGCTCGGGCACCGCCCCTGCCTGCTGCTGCTCGACAACTGCGAGCACGTGATCGAGGCGGTCGCCGACTTCACCAGCGACCTGCTGGCCCGCATCCCCGGCCTGCGTGTGCTGACCACCAGCCGCGAAGCGCTGGCGATCACCGGCGAGGTGCTGTGCCCGCTCGGCCCGCTGGGCCTGCCGAGCCGTGAAGTGCCCGCCGAGCAGGCCGCGGCCGTGCGCCTGTTCACCGATCGCGCCACCGCGGTCAGTCCCACGTTCACCCTCGACGAGTCGAGCACCGCCGCCGTGGTGGAGATCTGCCACCGCCTCGACGGCATGCCGCTGGCACTCGAACTGGCCGCCGCGCGCCTGCGCTCGATGACCGCGACGCAGATCGCCCAGCGCCTCGACGACCGGTTCCGCCTGCTCACCTCGGGCAGCCGCAGCGCCCTGCCGCGCCAGCGCACGCTGCGCGCGGTGGTCGAGTGGAGCTGGGACCTGCTCGACGAGCCGGAACGCGTGCTCGCCAGGCGGCTGTCGGTGTTCTCCGCCGGTGCCACCATCGAAGCCATCGAACGGGTCTGCGACGCCGACGTGCTCTACGTGCTCGGCTCGCTGGTCGAGAAGTCCATTGTGGACGCGCGACCGGACGAGGGCGGGCAGCCGCGCTACCGGATGCTGGAGACCATCCGCGCCTACGCCGACGAGCGGCTGGCCGAGGCGGGCGAGCGGAAGACCTACACGCGCCGGTACGTGGACTACTACGTCGAACTGGCCGAGCGGCAGGAACCGCGCACCCGCACCCCGGAGCAGCTCGAAGCGATCGCCGTCTTCGACGCCGAGTACGACAACATGATGACGGCGCTGCGCTGGGCGATCCGCGAGCACGAGCCCGAACCGGCGCACCGGCTGGCGCTGGCCATGCTGTGGATCTGGATGGTGCGCGGCCAGCACCCGCAGGCCGTCGAGATCGCCGGCGAGATGATCGCCTTCGGTGCCGAAATCCCGCGCTACGCCACCGCCACCTTCCGGCTGGTCCACGGCATGACCGACGCGGTCCTGCGGGGCGGCGAAGGCGTCCCCGACTTCCGGGAACTGGTCGACGACTGCGTGGAAAGCGGTGCCGCGGAACGGTTCCCGATGCTGGCGATCGCGCTGCCGATGGTCTCCTTCATGATCGGCGACCGGGAGCTGGCGGACCGCGAGATAGCCAGGGCCCGCAACAGCGGGGACAAGTGGGCCCGTGCCTCCGGGCAGTGGGTGCACGGGTTCGTGCTGGGTGATCGGGGCGATCGGGAGGGCGCCAACGTCGCCAGGGCCGGGGCGCTGAGCGAGTTCGAAGCGCTCGGGGACCGCTGGGGCATGAGCATGGCCTGGGGCATGGTGGCCGAAGACCGTTCGCTGCGCGGTGACCACGAAGGCGCGATCGAGGCCTTCCGGCGCGGTTACGAGATGGCGCGCGAACTGGACCTGTTCGAGGAGATGGGCCAGCAGGTCTGGCGGCTGGCGCTGGAGCGCGCCAGGGCGGGCGACCTCGTCGGCGCGTGGGCGGACATGGCCGAGCTGGAGCGGCTCCAGGCCGACCACGCGCACGACGAACTGGCCATCTTCAAGTTGTACGGCAAGGCCGAGCTGGCCCGCCGCAGCGGCGATTTCGCGCTCTGCCGCGAGACGCTGGCCGAGTTGGCGGAGTGGCCGATGGACGGTCCGTTCCCGCCGAGCACCACGGTCGAGTGGACCAGCCGCGGCCTCGCCGCGCTCGCCCTGTCCGAAGGGCGGTTCGACGAGGCGCGCAAGCAGCTCGCCATCTCGGCGCGGGCCACGACCACCCGTCGTGACATGGCCGACCTGGCCCGCAACGCCGAGGTGCTGGCGCTGGTGCGGCACCGCGAAGGCGACGCCACCAGCGCGGCGACCATGCTCGGCCTCAGCGAAGCCCTGCGCGGGATCTTCGACCTCGGCGACCCCGATCTGATCGAGGCGGTCGAGAGCCTGACCGCGGTGCTCGGCGAGTCCGCCTACCAGGACGCCTACCTGCGCGGCTCGCGTCTGTCCAAAGAGGACGCGACGGCGGAGTTGTTCGCGCAGGTAGGCATTTCCGACCAGGCCGAGGCCTAGTTTTCACAAAGCGGCGGAGCTCCCGGAGCGAGAAGACCCCTGAGGTCCGCTACCCGCACCGCCGCGCAAAACACTTTCAAACAGTGGTCAGGTGACGCGCTTGCGGTAGGCGCGCATGGCCAGCGGGAAGAACACCGCCAGCACCCCGGCCATCCAGGCCAGCGCGCCGAGCAGCGGTCCGGCCACCGCGCCGCCGTTGAGCAGGCCGCGCAGCGCGTCGGAGAGCAGGCTCACCGGGCTGATGTCGGTCCACGCCCGCAACCAGCCGGGCATGGTCTCCGACGGCACAAAAACGTTGCTGCCGAAGGTCAGCGGCATGATGAAGACGAACATCAGCCCCTGCACCGCGCCGGGGGTGCGCATCACCATGCCGACGAAGACCGAGGTCCAGCAGAAGCACAGCCCGAACAGCACCACCAGCGCGGAGGCGACCAGCAGTGACGCCGGATCGGTGCTGACCCGGTAACCCATCAGGGTGGCCACCACCAGCAGCACCACCAGGCAGACCAGGTAACGCACCACGTCGGCCAGCACCGCGCCGAACAGCGGGGCGGACCGCGCGATCGGCATGCTGCGGAACCGGTCGTAGAGGCCCTTGGACACGTCGGTGTTCATGTGCACGCCGATGGTCAGCGACACCTGCATGATGTTCATCACCATCACCCCGGGCACCACCATGGTCAGGTAGGCGCCGGTGTCGCCGGAGATGGCTCCGCCGAACAGGTAGACGAACATGGCCAGGAAGACGATCGGCATCAGCACCACGTCGGCCAGCTGCTCGGGGTTCTTGCGCACCTTCAGCACGCCGCGCCAGGCCAGGGTGAACCCGTGGCGCAAGGTCCTGGCCGGACTGACGTGCCGCGGTGGTGCGGCCGTGGCCGGTGCGGTCATCGTGGTCACACCAGGCTCCCTTCTCGTTCGGTGTTCTCCTCGGCGGTGTGCCCGGTCAGCGCCAGGAACACCTCGTCCAGGCTGGGCAGGCGCAGCGCCAGTTCGTCGGCGGTCACGCCGGCTTCGTCGAGCCTGCGGACCAAAGTGGACAGCAGCATCGGGTCGGCCACCGGCGCGGTGAGCAGGCCGGTGGCGGTTTCGCGGTGCGGACGGGCGCCGGTCAGCTCGCCGAGGATGCGCTCGACCAGGTCCAGGTCGGCGGCCGCGGTCGGCCGCACCTGCAGCGTCTGGCCGCCGACGCGCCGCTTCAGCTCGTCGGACCGGCCGTTCGCCACCACCCGGCCGTGGTCGAACACGGTGATCGTGTCGGCCAGCTGGTCGGCCTCCTCCAGGTACTGCGTGGTCAGCAGCACCGTGGCGCCGTCGGCGATCAGGCCCCGGACCACGCCCCACACCTCGTTGCGGGCGTGCGGGTCGAGTCCGGTGGTCGGCTCGTCCAGGTACAGCACCTTGGGCCGGCCGACCAGGCTGGCGGCCAGGTCGAGCCGCCGCCGCATGCCGCCGGAGTAGGTCCGGATCGGCCGGGACGCGGCGTCGGTCAGCTCGAACTGCTCCAGCAGCTCCTTGGCGCGTGCCCTGGCGTCGGCACGGCTCAACTCGAGCAGGCGCCCGATCAGCACCAGGTTCTCGGTGCCGGACAGGTCCTCGTCCACCGAGGCGTACTGCCCGGTCAGCCCGATCAGCCCGCGGACCCGCACCGGGTCCTTCACCACGTCGTACCCGCCGACTTCGGCGTAACCGGCGTCGGGCTGGATCAGCGTGGCGAGAATGCGGACCGCGGTCGTCTTGCCCGCGCCGTTGGGCCCGAGCACACCGACCACCTTGCCGGTCGGCACCTCCAGGTCCACCCCCGCCAGCGCCTTTGTCTCCCCATAGGTCTTCACCAGGCCCTCGGCCCGGATCGCGTGCGACATGTTCTCCTCCTTCACGTGTCGCGTTCGCTGATCACGATGTCCGGGGGAGCTGGCAGACCGCGCACAGCGCGCTGTCACGGGCTGTCAGCGGATTTGGGCATACTGGCGGCATGATCGATCAGCAGGAGGCGCCGCCACGCAAGGTGAGCCCGGGTGCGCGTGTGGTGACCGGACTGCTGTGGCTGGCCACGGTGCCGCTCGTGGTGCTCGTTGTGATGCGCCTGTTCGGCATCGACGGCAACGCCTACACCACGGCCGCGCTCGCGCTGACGCCCTACCTGACCGCGGCGGGCCTGCTGTTCGGGTTGCTGGCGCTGGCGCTGCGGCGGTGGAAGGTCGGCGCGGTGGTGCTGCTGCTGGTCGCCGCCCTGGTTTCGGTGCTGGTGCCGCGCATGGTCGCCGAGGAGCAGCCCGCGGTGACCGGGCGGGAACTGCGGGTGATGGCGTCGAACCTGTTCGTCGGCCGGGCCGAGGCACAGTCCATTGTGGAGCTGGTGCGGGCCAACCAGGTCGAGGTGCTGAGCCTGCTGGAACTGAGCCCGGCGATGGTGGACGACCTCGACCGCGCCGGGTTGTTCACCCTGCTGCCGCACCGGGTGCTCCACCCGCTCCGCGGTGGTGCCGGGTCGGGACTGGTGTCGAAGTACCCGCTGACCGAGGCGCAGCTGGCCGGGCCGTCGAAGTTGCGTCAGCCGAGCGCGCGGGTCGAGTTCGGGGACGGCAGCGGGGTGGAGATCGTCGCGGTGCACCCGATGCCGCCGGTGGAGTCCCCTGTGGACTGGAAGGCGGAGCTGGCCGGACTGCCCGAGCCGACGGCCGACCTGCCGGTGCGCATCCTGGCCGGTGACTTCAACGCCACCTTCGACCACGCGTCGTTCCGCGAGCTGATCGACGCCGGGTACGCCGACGCCGCGGCCGAGTTGGGGAAGGGGTTCCGGCCGACCTGGCCGGGCAAGCTGTTCCCGCCGCCGGTGACCATCGACCACATCCTGGTCGACGACCGGGTGGCCGTGCGCGACTTCCAGGTGTTCGACGTCGCGGCCAGCGACCACGACGCGGTCTACGCCAGGCTCACCGTGCCGGTGTGAGCGCGGAATCGATGCGGGACAACGCTTCCAGCGAGGTGAGCGGGAGCGAGATGCCGCGCCCGTGCCGCACTTCGGCTTCGCGCGGGTTGATCCGGATCAGCTTGCCGGTGGCCGCGCTGGCCAGTTCGGCGTAGCGGCGCACGGTCGGCACGGCCTGCCCGGCGCCCAGTTCGACGACCACCAGGTCGCGGTGCTCGCGGCGCCAGGCGGTGAGCGCTTCGAGCGGGCCGTCGCTGCGGTGGGGGAGCCAGCCGAAGTCGTCGAACATCAGGATGTTCGGGCGGGCGAGGCCGCCGCACTCGGGGCAGGCGGGCAGCGGCGGGTGCGCGCGCATGGTCTCCGGGCCGACGGTGACTTCGACGTTCTCGGCGGACCAGATCCGGTCGGTGCAGTGGGTGAAGCACTGCAGGTGGTGGATCGAGCCGTGCACCTCGCCGACGTGGTCCTCCGGCCAGCCCGCCTGCTGGAACTGACCGTCCACATTGGAGGTGAACACCCTGGTGTTCCGGTTCCACGCACGCAACAGCCCGAAACCCCGATGCGGCACGGTCTTCCGGTACAGGTCGAGGCGATGGCCGAAGAAACCCCAGGCCAGCTCGGGATCCGCGCCGAAGTGGCCGGGGTCGGCCAGCTCGGCGAAGCTCAGGCCGAGCCGGGCGTACGGCGGGTAGGCACGCCAGAAGCCTTCGTCGCCGCGGTAGTCGGGCAACCCGGAGTCGACGCCCATGCCCGCACCCGCGCAGACCAGCACAGCTTCCGCGCCGCCGATCCACTCGGCGGCGCGGTCGATCGGGTCGGTCACCGTTCGACTGTGCTCAGCACAACCTCGAACTCGAGCAGGCTCGCGCCACTGGCCACCGGCTTGCGCTGACCGCCGTGCGCCTCCTTGGCCGGTCCGTCGGCCCACGCGCGGAAGTGCTCCTCGGACTCCCACTTGGAGTAGACGAAGTACCGGTTGTCCCCGGCGACCGGCCGCAGCAACTCGAACGAGATGAAGCCGGGCTGCCCGTCGACCGCGTGGAGGCGCGCCATGAACCGCTTCTCCAACTCGGGCCCGGCGCCCTCTGGAACCTCGATTGCGTTGATCTTCACCACTGCCATGGGGCATAGCGTACGTGTTTAGCGGCCACCCCGGCTTTTCATGCCGCCGTGTTTTTGGCTGTGGACCGGGGTGGGGAAGGGGCAGTGTGGGTGGTCCTGTTCTCTGGCCCGGCTCGCGTGAGTGGCATCGGGTCGACGGTCTACGGGCGGAGGGAGCCGGGGTAGAGGTGGTCATCGGAGGGGAGTTCGGTGCCTCGGAACCAGGCGTCGAAGAACGGGCCCAGGTCGCTCCGGCCCGCCTTCGTGCTGATGAACTGTTCGAACTCCCGCCAGGTGGCGTTCCCGTCCTTGTGCAGGGTGGGCCATTCCCGGAGCGCCGCGGCGAAGGGCTCGTCGCCGATGGTCCGCCGCAGGGCGTGCATGGCGAGGATGCCCTTGTCGTAAACCCCGTCGAACTCGGCGCCCGCGGTGGCTTCGTGCAGTTTCGACGACCACAGCCGCGTGCTTTCCCGCGTCCGGTCGATCGTCGAGCGGTACCGGTCGTCCAGGTTCTCGCCCTCCTTCGCCTCCGCCCAGAGCCACTGGCTGTAGCTCGCCACGCATTCGTTCAGGCAGACGTCCGACCAGTCCCGCACCGAGACCGAATTCCCGTACCACTGGTGCGCCAGCTCGTGCACGACCGTCTCCAGGTCGGCCCAGTTCGCGTAGGTCGGCCGCCCCTGCGTCTCCAGCGAATAGCCGATCCGGTCGTTCGTATAGATCCCACCGGTCGCGGTCTGCGGGTACGGGCCGAAGCGCGACGCCAGGAACTCGACCGCCTCCGCGGTGCGCGCGGCCACCGACCGCTTGTTCTCCGCACCCGGCGCAAACGCGTTCACCAGCGGTTTTCCGTCTGGCAGCGTGCTCCGGTCGAAGGTGAAGCGGTCGATCGCGACGGTGGTCAGATAACTCGCGGCCGGGGTGTCGTCGCGCCAGGTCGAGGTGGTCTGGCCGTTGGCCGTCGTGGTGCTCTCCTCGACCCCGCCCGACACCACCGACCAGCCTTCCGGCACGCGCGCGGTCACCCGGAAGGTGGCCTTGTCCCGCGGCGTCTCGTTCACCGGGTACCAGTACGCGGCCGAATGCGGCTGCCCGACGACGTACGCGCCACCGGACGGCGACGGGTGCCAGCCACCGGCCCCGAGCCCTTCCTCACCACTGCTCGGCTCACCGGAGTACCGAACCCGAGTTATGAACGTCTGCCCAGCTGCAAGCGTTTGCGCCGGGGTGATCACCAGCTCGAAGTCGCCCTCGCGGGTGAACTCCGCACTTCGCCCGTCGACCTCCACCGAGGCCACGTCCAGTCCGCGCAGGTCCAGGTTGAACCGGCTCAGGTTCTGCGTGGCCGTCGCGGTGATGGTCGTGTCCCCCTCGAGCCGCTTGGCCGGCGGGTCGTAGGTGATCGAGACGTCGTAGCCGAGCGCGTCGTACCCGCCGTTGCCGTCGTTCGGGTAGGCGGGGTCACCGGCCCCCGGCGCGCCGGGCGCGGCCACGCCCGGAGCCGGCACCGGCTCACCCGGGCTGCTCGGGGTGCAGCCGATAATGAGCGGCACCAGACCGCAGAGGACGAGGTGGCGGCGCATGGGCGGGAGCATAGATGGACCAGCGTGACACTGTTGTTGACTTCGGTGGCGACGGCCCGCCGATCCTGCTGCTCCACGGGCTGATGGGCCGCGCGCGGACCTGGTGGACGGTGGCGCAGTGGCTCAAGCCGTACGGTCACGTCGTCGCGCTGGACGCCGCCGGGCACGGGCGTGCCGCGAGGACCGGTCCGTGGCGGACGGAGCGCTTCGTCGACGACGTGCTGGACACCATCCGCCACCTCGACGAGGGGCCGGCGATCCTGATCGGACACTCGATGGGCGGGCTGCACGCCTGGGGCGCCGCGGCGGCCGCGCCTGAGCTGGTGCGCGCGGTGGTCTCCGAGGACATGGCGCCGGACCAGGTCGGCAAAACGGTGGACCAGTGGCGCTCGTACTTCGATTCCTGGCCGGTCCCGTTCGAATCGCTCGCGCACGTGCGCGCCTTCTTCGGCGATCTCGGCGACTACTTCACCGAATGCGTGGTCGAACGCGAGGACGGTTTCCACCTCGCCGCGGACCTGGAGGACCTGTACCAGATCGCGGCCGAATGGGGCGTGCGCGATTACTGGTCCATTGTGGACGCTGTGAAATGCCCACTGCTGGTGATCGAGGGCGGCCGGGGTTCGATGCCGCCCGGTCAGCAGGAGCAGGTCGCGGCGCGCGCGGCGGACGGCAGGCACGTGCTCGTGCCGGGCGCGCACCACGTGGTGCACCTCGCCGCGCCCCGGGCGTACCGGGGCGCGGTCGAGGCGTTCCTGTCCGAAGTGCTCAACCGTTGAGCAGTTCTTTCCAGGCCTGCGTGGAGAGTTCGGTGGCACCGGCGGAGCGGGCGCCCGCCGCGTCGGTGAGCACCGCGGCCGCGCGGGCCGCCTCGCTGTCCGTGCCCGGCTTCACCGGGCGCGCCAGCAGCGGCCAGATGTCCGCGCCGAAGAATCCGGTTTCGTCGGCGTGCGCCGAAGCTGTGCACTGGTGCGCTTCGATTCCGCGCGCCGCCACCAGTCCGGTCACAGCATCCTTTGTGGACTGTCCGAACACGCCATCGGTGGGCACGTTGCGGGCGCCGGAGTCGCGGAGCAGGTGCTGCGCGGCGAGCACGCGGGGCCCGGTCTCGCCCGGCTTGAGCAGCGGCCACTCCAAGGGCTGCTCGATCTGCGTGCCGAGCACGTTCCCCACCGCCGTGCGCAGTTCGGGCAGCCGCCCGTAGAGCACGCCGCCGGGGCACTCGGTGGAGTTGAAGTCCCGGTGCCCCTTGATGTTCGCCGTGCCGATGCCGTACTGGCTCGCCATGTACGCGACCAGCTTCACCAGCGAGTCCCACAGCGCCTTCGGCACGTCGACGTCGACGTAGAGGCCCTCGTTCTCGATGCCGATGACCTGGCTGTTGTGCCCGCCCACGTTGGCGCCCTGGACGTGCTTCGTGCCGCCGCGCAGGGTCTTCAAGCTTTCGTGCCTGCCTTCGGTGATGTAGCCGCCGCGGCTGTTCGTGAACTGCTGCCCGGTGTCGATCCAGCCCCGGCTGTCCATGTGGAAGTTCTGGATCGCCTTGGAGATGGCGAACGCGCGTTCCTTGGAGAAGTCGTCGGTGTTGCCGGGATCGACGGTGTGGTGCACCACGATGTAGGTGGGCTTGTGGTTCTCGATGGTGATCGCGCCGCTCGGCGGGCGGGCACCCCAGGCGGCGGTGCTGTAGATCGTCGGTTCCGGTGCGGCTCCCGCGGCCAGTCCGGCGTTGGCGGCGTGTGCCGTCCAGCTGCCGAACGCGCCGACCGCGGTCACGGTCAGCCCGCCCTTGAGCGCTGTTCGTCGGTCGAAACCCGGTTTTCCGGCCATTCGATCTCCCTCGGACAGGGCGCGGCGGTACGCGAGGCCCACCGGCCCAGATCGGTTTCTGGCGGTCATTCGGTTATGCGCAGGTGTTCATCGCAGGGTGCGCTCCGGAACCGTAACCGCCCGGCCACGCACAGACAATAGATAACCAACTTTGGTCTGGAAATGTGAGAACCTGCCCTAAAGATCAATGTTCACCGGGCAGCGCGAACAAGCCGTCGGCCGTTTGCTCGACCAGGCCGTCCACCAGCAGGGAATCCAGGCAGCGATCGCGCTGCCCGGCCTGCGACCAGACCAGGTCCAGCCGGGCCTTCTCGACCGGTCCTTCGGTGCCGCGCAGCACGTCCAGCAGCAGGCCGCGGACCTGCCGGTCGGTGCCGGCGAACTTCTGCACCGCCTTCGCCGGGCCCGCGTAGGCCGGGCGGCCCGCGAGTTGCCAGGCGCATTCCGCGTACACCGGGCAGTCGGCGCACCGCGGGGAACGGGCCGTGCAGATCAGCGCGCCCAGTTCCATCAGCGCGGCGGACAGCTTGGCCGCGCGATCTTCTTCCGGCGGCAGCAGGGCTTCGACGTCGGCCATGTCCCGCGTGTTGGACGGCGGACCGGCGTCGCCCGCCCCGTGCACCGCGCGGGCCACCACCCGCCGGACGTTGGTGTCGACCACCGGCGCGCGCTTGCCGTACGCGAAGGTGGCCACCGCGCGGGCGGTGTAGGCGCCGATGCCGGGCAGCGCCAGCAGAGTGTCCACATCGGACGGAACGACGTCACCGTGCTCGGTGGCGATCACCCCGGCCGCGGCGTGCAGCCGCAGCGCGCGACGCGGGTAGCCGAGCTTGCCCCAGGCCCGCAGCACCTCACCCTGCGAAGCGGCGGCCAGCGAGGACGGCAGCGGCCAGCGCGCCATCCACTCGTGCCAGATCGGTTCGACCCTGGCCACCGGGGTCTGCTGCAGCATGATCTCGCTGACCAGCACGCCCCAGCCGGTGCGCTCGGCGTGCCGCCACGGCAGGTCGCGGGCGTGGGTGGCGAACCAGTCGATCAGGGTGTCGGAGTCGATGGACATTGCCGAAAGTTTAAGCGGCGCGGAGCGCTCCGTTGAGGGCGGTGGTGGGTGGCGGGTGGGATGTCGGTCTGGGGGCGCCCCGTTCGTCGGGCTGGTGAAAGCCCGTCGGACGAAGGAGACGAGATGACCATCGAGATCGCGCTGGACCGGTTCGAGGAACTGCTCACCAAGGTGCCCGCGGACGGCTGGGAGCAGCCGACGCCCTGCGACAAGTGGGCGATCGCCGACCTGGTCGCGCACGTCGTCGCCGTGGTGCGGCTCGGCCGTGAACTCGTGCTGGGTGCGGACTTCCCGGCTGCGGGCGAGCAGGCACGCGAGGCCGACCCCGTGGCGGCCTGGCACGAGGCGCGTCAGGCGTTCGAGGAGGTGCTCGCGAAAGCCGATCCCACCGCGGAAGTCGCCGCGCCGGTCGGCCGCGTGCCGTTGCCGACCATGCTCGACACGTTCTTCCTGACCGAGATCCTGGTGCACAGCTGGGATCTGGCCACCGCACTCGGCGTGCCACCCGCGCTCGATCAGGAACTGGTGCGGAAAGTGGACGAGTATGTGCGTCCGTTCGGAGGCGCCGGTACCGAAGGCATTTTCGAGCCCGCGGTCGAAAGCGCGCGCGAGGCCGACGAAATCACCCGCCTGATGAACCAGCTGGGGCGGACCGCCTAGGGCCCGAACCACATCTGCTCGGCGGTGCGCGGCGGGGCGGAGGTCGATCGGACCTTCAGCTCCGTCGGCAGCGTGATCACCCGCGGCGCCCCGTGCTCGGCCGAGGCCAGCAGCAGCTTCCCGGCCGCCTTGCCCTTGTCCAGCACGGGCTGGTGCACGGTGGTCAGCCCGTGCCGCTCGGCCTCGGCGATGCCGTCGAAGCCGGTCACCGTCAGCTCCGCGGGCACCCGCAGGCCACGGCGGTCGGCTTCGGCGAGCGCGCCGAGCGCGAGAATGTCCGAGGTGCAGACCAGGGCGGTGACCTGCGGATACGCGTCCAGCAGCTGCCGGGCGGCGGAGGCGCCGTCGTCCACGGTGTGGTCGAAGCGCTCGACCACCGGCACGCTCGCCCAGTCCACGCCGACCGCCTCGAAGGCCTTCGCCAGCGCGGCCAGCCGGGTGCGCTGCACGTGGAAGTGCGCCTCGCGCTGCCGCTGCACCGAGGCGAAGTCGTCGTTGCGCTCGCGGGCCAGCCGCATGCACAGCACGCCGATCTGGCGGTGGCCCAGCTCGACCAGGTGGTTGGCCATGCCGGTGATGGCGGCGGCGTCGTCCGGGCCCACCCGGTCCACGCCCTCCACCCGCGGCTGGTCGACGATCACCGTGGGCACCGGGCGCTGGAGCACGGCGGCGAGGTGCGGGTCGTCGTCGGGCACGGAGTAGACGACAAAACCGTCGACCCCGGCGCGGTGCACGGCCGCCACGTCCTCGCGGCCGGGGCTGGCGGGCACCAGGTGCAGGCCGACGCCCGCGTCCTCGCAGGCCAGCGCGAGCCCTTCGAGGACTCCTATGGCGGCGGGGTCGCGGAAGGCGTAGGAGAGGTTCTCGGTGAGCAGCAGCCCGACCGCGCCC
Source organism: Amycolatopsis sp. YIM 10 (assembly GCF_009429145.1). Lineage (GTDB taxonomy): Bacteria > Actinomycetota > Actinomycetes > Mycobacteriales > Pseudonocardiaceae > Amycolatopsis. The sequence continues at coordinate 551,159 of NZ_CP045480.1, forward strand.
GCCTTGCGCGTGCGCAGCGACCGCGCCACCGGGTCCGGACCGGGATAACCCAGCCGGCGCGCGGTTTCCAGCACGCGGCGGCGCAGCTCGGGGGAGAGCTGATCGGGCCGGTTGTAGGCGTTGGACACCGTGGTCCTGGACACGCCCAACTCGGCGGCCAGTGACGCCAGCGTCGCCTGCCGCCTGGTGCGAATTGGACGACCCATCCGGTCACCGTAACGGTTCAGTTCCCGATGGTGAAGCGGGTCCTGGTCACAGTTGATCTGGCCGTCTCACCCGATGGGGTAAAGTGAATTCGACAACGGTTTCCATTAGCTACTGGCGGTGCACGGACCGCCCCGTTCAGGAGAACCAGCCATGACCTCTCGCCGCCCGTACCGCCTGGCCGTCACCACCGCGGCCGTCGCCGCGCTCGCCTTCGGGGCGGTGGCCTGCGGGAACGGCGAGCAGGCCGCTACCGAGAACGGCAAGGTGCCGGTGGTGGTCTCCACAAACGTCTGGGGCAGCGTGGTGAACGCGATCGGCGGGGACAAGGTGTCGGTGAAGGCGATCATCGACGACCCGAGCGGCGATCCGCACTCCTACCAGTCCACGCCCGAGGACGCGGCCGACGTCACCGCCGCCAAGCTGCTGGTGGCCAACGGCGGCGGCTACGACGAGTTTTTCACCCAGATGGCTGACCAGGCCCCGGACGCGCGCAAGGTGAACGCCTTCGACGTCAGCGGACACGCCGCCGAGGCCGGTCAGGAGCCGGGCCACGCCGAACCCGCCGCGCCCAGCGCCGCCGAGCCGGGCCACGAAGAGTCCGGCCACGCCGAGCCGGGGCACGGCGAGCCGGGTCACGAAGGCGAGGCCGGGCACCAGGAGCCCGGGCACGAGAGCCACGAGCACGGCGAGGTCAACGAGCACGTCTGGTACGACCTGCCGACGGTGAGCAAGGTCGCCGACCAGGTGGCCACCCAGCTCGGTGAGCTGCAGCCCGCCGACGCCGCCACGTTCACCGCGAACGCCACCCGGTTCAAGGGCCAGCTCGACGAGCTGACCAAGCAGGCCGAGCAGATCGGCACCGCGCACCCGGACCGCAAGGTGGTCGCCACCGAGCCGATCGCGCACTACCTGCTGGACACCGCGAAGGTCGCCGACGCCACCCCGCCGGAGTTCGCCAAGGCGATCGAGGAGGAGTCCGAGGTGCCCGCGGCCGCGCAGGACGCGATGAACCAGCTGGTCACCGGCAAGCAGGTGAACGCGGTGATCAACAACGCGCAGACCACCACCCCGGTCACCGAGCAGCTGGTGAACACCGCGAAGGGCGCCGGGGTGCCGGTGGTCGACGTGACCGAGACGCTGCCCGCCGGCGTCACCGACTACATTGCCTGGATGACCCAAGAGGTGAACGACCTGGCCGCGGCGTTGGGCAAATGAGCCGGTCCGCCGTCGAGATTTCCGGGGCGCGGCTGAGCTTCGGCGAGCGCACCCTCTGGTCCGGACTGGACCTGGACGTGCGGCCGGGGGAGTTCCTCGCCGTGCTCGGCCCGAACGGTTCCGGTAAAACGAGCTTGCTGCGGGTGCTGCTCGGCCAGCAGGGGCTGACCGCGGGCACGGTCCGCGTGGCCGGGCACGCGCCGGGCGGCAGCAATCCGAACATCGGCTACATCCCGCAACAGCGCGCGCTGGACGAGGGCCTGACCCTGCGCGGTACCGACCTGGTCGGCCTCGGCCTGGACGGGCACCGCTGGGGCACCGGCCTCTTCGGACTGTCGAAGCGCCGCCGCCGGATCGCCGAAGCACTCGAGTCCGTCGGCGCCGAGTCGTACGCTAATTCGCCCGTTGGCAGGCTTTCCGGTGGTGAGCAGCAGCGGCTCCGCGTGGCGCAGGCGCTGATCGGCGACCCCGAGGTGCTGCTCTGCGACGAGCCGCTGCTCTCGCTGGACCTCGCGCACCAGCGCGTGGTCAGCGGCCTGATCGACGAGCGGCGACGCCGGGCGGACACCGCAGTTCTGTTCGTCACGCACGAGATCAACCCCATCCTGTCCTATGTGGACAGGGTGCTGTACCTGGTGAACGGGCAGTTCCGCATCGGCACCCCGGACGAGGTGATGAGCTCGGCGACGCTGTCCGAGCTGTACCGCACGCACATCGAGGTGCTGCGGGTCGGCGGGCAGATCCACGTCGCCGGTGCGCAGAGCGCGCTCTGCGAGGACGAACCCCACCACCTCACCGACCAGGTGTCCTGAATGGACAAGCTGTTCGACTTCACGCTCACCGAGCGGCTGCTCGGCCTGCCGTTCGTGCAGAGCGGCCTGCTCGCCGCCGCCGTGCTCGGCGTGGTCGCCGGTCTGCTCGGCCCGCTGATCGTGATGCGGCGGATGTCCTTCGCCGTGCACGGCACCGCGGAACTGGCCTTCACCGGTGCGGCGGGCGCCCTGCTGCTCGGCGTCGGGGTGGAGTACGGCGCGCTCGCCGGAGCCGTGGCCGCGGCACTGCTGCTCGGCCTGCTCGGCGGCCGCGAGTCCGAACGCGACTCGGTGATCGGCGCCATCCTGTCCTTCGGGCTCGGCCTCGGTGTGCTGTTCCTGTGGATCTACCCCGGCCGCGCGGCGAACAAGATGGGCATCCTGACCGGGCAGATCATGTCCGTGGACTCGGTCGACGCGACCGTGCTGGTGATCGCCGCGGCGGTGGTGCTGGCCGTGCTCGCGGTGATCTACCGGCCGCTGCTGTTCGCCAGCGTGGACCGCCCGGTCGCGCTCGCGCGCGGGGTCCCGGTGCACACGCTGTCCGTGGTCTTCGCCGTGCTGGTCGGCATCGCCACCGCGATCGGCGTGCAGATCGTCGGCGCGCTGCTGGTGGTCGCGCTGATGGTGACCCCGGCCGCGGCGGCCGCGCGGGTGACCGCCAGCCCGCTGCGCGCGACCGTGCTGGCCATCGTGTTCGCCGAGGTGGCCGCGCTCGGCGGGATCGTGCTCTCGCTCGCGCCCGGCGCCCCGGCCAGCGCCTTCGTCACCGCGATCTCGTTCCTGATCTACCTGGTCTGCCGGATCATCTCGTTCGCGCGCGGCCGGGCGCGGCGCGTGGTCAGCGAATCGGCCGAGCGGCCAGCTGTGTCCGCACCGAGTCGATGAACCCGTCCTGAAGGAACGGCAGGTTCCCGGCAGCCACCCCGCGCTCGACCACCTCCAGCACCACCACCTCGGAGTCGGCGAAGGCCTTCACCGCGGACGCGGTGTCGTTGCGCTGGTTGTGGTAGGCGAGCATGGTCACGTCGCTGAACGCGGCGCTCAGGTACCGCGAGCTGACCTTGATGAACGAGTCGCCGTAGAGCAGCGTCTTCTTGGTGATCATGCCGGGCAGCGGGCGCTGCGTGCTTCGCTGCGGCTGCTCCATGGTCTCCACCGATTCGCCCGCCCGGTCGTCGACGCCGTCGGGACGCAGCTCGAACTTGGTGTTCGTCTTCGGCGCGCGCTTGCCCAGCAGCGGCGGGAGATCGGCGTCGATGGTGTACGGGCCCGCCACCGGGGTCTGCCACAGCCGGGTCACGCCCGGCCGGATGGCCTCGGCGACCTGCCGCGACAGCACGATCGCGCCCTCGTCCGACCAGTGCGAGTCGTTCGGCGGATAGATCGGGCGGTTCATCTTCCGCTGTGCGTCGTGGAGGTACGGCTGCAGGTCGATCGCGCCCGCCTCGCCGACGACCCGCCGCCACAGCTCCGGCGTCGCACTGGTGACGCAGTCCTTACCGGGATAGCTCGACGGCAGGTGCTGCGGCACCATCGTGGTCTTGTCCGGCGCGACCACCAGCACGAACTGGCGCCCGGAGCTCTCCACCGCGTCACGCAGCTTGGCCAGCTGGCCGGCGGTCTCGCCGATGGTCCTGGTCGGTGAGCACTTCGCCTCGGCGTCGTAGCCGTAGTACAGCCAGCCGTCCGAACCCTCCACGACCTGCCGGAACCCGGCGTCGCCGTTGGTCGGCCCGCCCGGTCCGACCGGCGGCTGCTCCCCGGCCGGTGGCGGCGGGCTGCCCGGCAGCGGCCCGGACTTCGGCGCGCCGCCCTGGTCCAGCGGAGCCGATTCGCCGAACAGCGCCCGGCTGATCCCGTCCGCGGCCTGGATCGCGCCGCTGCGGAAGATCAACTGGTCGGTGGCCCATTCGGGCAGGTCGGTGACCAGGCCCCAGCCGTCGGAGAAGCTGGGGAAGGACTTGAGGCTGTGGTTCTCGATCTCGGCGGGCCGCGCGCCGAACACCCAGAGCAGCGTCGGGGTGACAAAAAACGCGAGCGCGCAGATCAGCGCCGTCCGCTGGCGGCCGCTGTGGCGCGGCCGGTAGAGGGCGTGTTCGCGGGGCAGCCATGCTTCGTGCACCGCGGGCAGCTGCTGGGGTCGTCGGGACACGCCCCCACCGTACTCAGTGGAGCATGAGCAGGACCTGGAGTTCGCCGACCAGGAAGCCGATCACCCCGCCGACCGCGATCAGCTTCCACTCGTCCTGGCGGAACGCCGGCCGCAGCAGGTTCTCGTACTCCTTCGGCGTGAGGTTGAGCATGCGTTCCTCGACCATGTGCGCCACGTCCATCGCCTTGGTCAGATAGCCCTCGGCGTACCGGACGGTCTCGGGCAGCCGCTGCACCGCGCGCCGCGACGCGGCCTGCTTCATCTCGTTCAGCCGCCGCGGTCCGATGGTCACCGCCACCATCGGCCTGGCCATGCTGGTCTGCTCGTCGATGGCCTTGGCCACCATCCGCTGCACCAGCGCCACCAGCCGGTCCGACCGCGGCCCGCGCAGGATCGCGTCGACCAGGTTGTGCACGGTCAGCACCTCGTGCGCGATCAGCTCGCCGTACTGGCGCGCCACCTCCGCCCGGCGCCGCTGGAACTTGCCCTGCAGGGTCACCCTGGGCAGCACCCGCACCGGCTCGCGCGGCACGAAGATCAGCTTGATCGCCAGCCAGTCGGTGAACAGCCCGATGCAACCGCCGAAGATCGGCAGCACCCACGGTTCCTTGGTCAGCGCCCACACGATCGCCTGCACCACACCGAGCCCGAAGCCGAAGTAGATGCCGGTGCGCGCGATGAACGCCATCTCCGGGCGCGAGGTCTCCCGGATCAACCGCACCAGCAGGGCCTTGTCCCTGGTCAGGTGCTGCACGGTCATGTGCTTGACGTCGAGGAACTCGTCGAGGTTCTCGCGGATCTCCAGCATCAGCTCGCGCACCACCCGGGGGGAGGACGCCTGCATCTGCTTGATGATCAGCTCCTGCGCCATCGTGGGCAGGACCTCCCACATCCGCGGGTGGTACTCGGCGAGCACGTCGCGCGCGATCTCGTCGACCGCGCGCAGCAGCGGCTGCTCGATCTCCCCGGTGATCCGGTCCGGGTCGATGCGGTCGACGATCTCCTTGAGGTCGAGCAGGTTCGCGGTGAGCAGGTCGGTGGCCACCGAGGCCATCCGCCCGCCGTGCTTGGGCACCACGCCCTGCCAGCCGAGGAACGGCCGGATCCCGACGAACTCCAGCGGCCGGAACATCATCTCGATCGCCACGCGCTTGGTCACGTACCCGATCAGCGCGGCGACGAACGGGATCAGCGCGTACAGCGGCCAGTGCTCGGCGAGATCGGCCAGCACCGCGTCCACCCGTGTTCCCCTCCCGATATTGGCGTGGTTCGCGGTGCACGGTAGCGGGCGGGGATCAGTGCAGCAGCAGGAGCACCTGCAGTTCACCGACGATTCCGCCGATCACCGCGCCGACGGCGATCAGCTTCCACTCGTCCTGCCGGAACGCCGGGCGCAGGATGCCCTCGAACTCCAGCGGTTTCAGCTGCCGCATCTTGTCCACGATCGTGTTGCGCACGTCGAGTGCCTCGGTGGCGTACTTCTCCACGTGCCGCACGGTTTCCGGCAGGTGCTCGATCGCCTTCGCCGCGGCCGCGCGCTTGATCTCCTGGTACTCCTTGCCGCCGACGGTCAGCGCGACGAGCGGCTTGGCGATGCTGGCCTGCTCGTCGATGGTGCGCTGCACCTCGCGCTGGATGAGCGCGAACAGCCGGTCCGACTTGGGGCCGGTGAGCACCGCCTCCAGTACGTTCGAGACGGTCAGCACCTCGTCGGCGATCAGCGTGCCGTAGTCCTGTGCCACCTGCTGGCGGCGCTTCTGGAACAGACCCTGCCAGCGGAAGAACAGGAACCGCTTCTCCTCGCGCGGCAGGAAGATCATCTTCAGCGCCAGCCAGTCGGTGACGAACCCGGTGAGGAAGCCGAACAGCGGCATGATCAACGGTTCCTTGGTCAGCGCCCAGGCGACGAACTGCACCAGGCCGATGACAAATCCGAAGTAGACACCCGAGCGGGCGATGAACCGCAGCTCCGGCTGGGCCACCTCCTCGATCAACCGCACGGTGAGCGCCTTGTCGCGGACCATCGCCTCGATCAGCATGTCGTTGACGTCGAGTACGTCGTCGATGTTCGCGGAGACCTCGCGCAGCAGTCGCGCGACGACCTTCGGTGCCTGCGCGCGGATCCGGTCCAGCAACAGACGCTGCGCCCGCGCGGGCAGCAGCTCCCACAATCGAGGCTGGTGCTGCTCCATCACCTCGCGGGTGACGTCCTCCACCGCACGCAGCAGCGGCTCCTCCAGCTCCGCGACCATGCGGTCCGGGTCGAGCCTGGCGAACAGCTCGCGCGGGTCGACCAGGTGGCTGGTGAGCAGTTCGACCGCGGTGGTGGCCATCCGCCGCGAGTTCGCCGGGATGACGCCCTGCCAGCCGAGAAATGGGCGGATCCCGCGGAATTCGAGCGGTTTGAACATCATCTTGATGGCCACGCGTTTGGTGACATATCCGATGAGTGCCGCGATGATCGGCATCGTCGCGTAGACGTGCCAATGGGCGGCGATGTCGTCGAGTATGGCGCGCACGAACCCCTCCGCTCGTTGGCCGCCCGGCAACAGTAGCCGATACCCCATTTGGCGGTATGGGCTGTGAGCCCTCCCATCACTACAGTGCACGAATGGTTGCTGCCGACAAGACCGCCCCGGCTCCGGCTCCCGGCCCCGCCCAGTTCGAGATGACTCGCCGCGGATACAACCAGCGTCAGGTTGACGAGCGCATTTCGCGCATGTCCACCGACCTGAAAGCCGCGTCGCGAGGACGTGATGAGGCGCTGGCCTCGGTCGCCGAGTTGTCCAAGGCGCTCAGCTACGCGCAAAAAGAACTCGCTGAAGCGAAAGACGGCCTCGCCAGGCTGACCGCGAGCCCCACCGGGGCCTCCGCGATGGCCGAGCGCGTCCGCATGATGATGCAGCTCGCCGAGGAGGAGATCGCCGAGCTGCGGGCCAAGGCGGACGAAGACGCCGCCGCCACCAGGGAAGAGGCCGACAAGTACTCGCGTGACGCGCGCCGCGCCGCCGAGCAGCTGGCCAAGGAACGCACCGCCGAGCACGAGCAGCTGCTCGCGGACGGCCGTGCGGAGATCGAAAAGCTCAACGAGGCGGCCGCCGAAGACCGCCGCCGGCTCGACGCCGAGGCGCAGGCGCGCCGCGACGAGGCCGACCAGAAGGCCGCCGAGGAGCTGCTCGCCCGCAAGTCCGAGGCCGAGGCCGCGCTGGAGAAGCACGAGGCCGAGGTCAAGGCGCGTGCCGCGAACCTGCTGGCCGAGGCGGAAAAGAAACTCGCCGACGCCACCGAGGACCGCAGGCTCGCACTCGACCTGCGCCGCCGGGTCACCGAGCGGATCAGCGCCGCCCAGAGCGCGGTGCTCGAAGCGGTCAAGCAGCTCGGACCGGCCGAGCCGGAGCAAGCCGCCACAGCCGACACCGCCGGGGCGCCGGCGAAAACCCCGTCACCGAAGCCTTCGCCGATCAGCTCGTCGTCGTCGTGACCGCGTGAAGTTCGTCGTCGATCCAGCCACGCTCGTGTAGTTCGCTGCAGAACCGGTGGTACGAGGCCGAAAGCGCTTCTTGTTCGGCCGCCACCGGTTCGACCAGCGTGCCACCGCCGCTCGCCCGCAGGGCTCCCCGCCGTGCTCCGGCGTCGGCCAGCAACGCCGCGCCGTAGGCCGGTTCCCCGGGTGGGGCCAGGCGAATCGCCGCGCCGGTCACGGTCGCCCTGATCTGCGTCCACAGTAGACTTTCCGTACCCGGGCCGGTGGTCAGCAGCGGTTCGGCGGGCGCGATGCCCAGCCGCCTCAGGTGGTCGAGCACCAGCCGCTCGACGAAGGCCGCGCCCTCCAGCCGCGCGCGGTGCAGTTCCACCTCGTCCACCGGTTCCGCGCTGGTGAACTCCCGCGTTTCCGTGGTGTCGAAGGGCATTCGGTACACCACAACGCCGGCCGGTCCGCGTGCGGCGGCCGCCGCGTCCAGCCGCTCGGTGTCCAGCAGCGCCTCGCCGCCGGTGTTCGACACCGCGCCCGGCATCCACCAGCCGCCGGGGAACCGGTGGCTGTGCAGCACGCCACCGGGATCCGGCACCAGGGCCGCGGTCACTCCTTTGAGGACATACGACCGGTTCAGCCGCGCGGCGAACCGGCCGGGGGAGACCGCGCCCGCGGCGATCGCGGCCGCGCAGTCGGCGGTCATGCCGGCCACCACCGGACAGCCCTTCGGCAGGCCGGTCAACGCGGCGCTGGTGCGGGAGACGGTGCCGAGCACGGCCGCGGGCGGCACCACCTCGGGCAGCCACTTCGGCGGTACACCGAACGCGTCGAGCACCTCGCGCGCCCATTCACCGGCGAGCGGGTCGTAACCGGTCCCCAGCGCGTGCGCGGAATCCACCGCGACCCGCTTGCCGGTCAGCTGCGTGCCGATCACCTCGGGCACGTGTCGGACGCCTCTTGCCCTGGGTGCGTGCTCGGCGAGCCATGCGACCCGGCCCAGCGCGGCCGTCGGCGGCACACGAAGGCCGAGCGACCGCCAGCGCTGCGCGCCGATCTCGGCCGCGCGGCCGTTGAACTCCGCACCACGCCGGTCGCCGGGCAGCAGCGCCGGTCCGGCCGGGAGCCCGTGCCGGTCGACCGGCACGATCGTGCCGCTGGTGGCCGCCACCGCCACCGCGCCTATTTCCGTGCGCGGAAGATCCGCGGTGACCTGGCACAGCGCGCGTTCCACCGCGGGCCACCAGGTGCGTGGGTCGTGTTCGCTGTGTCCGGTCCGTTCGTGGACCGGGCCGGGCAGTGGTACCAGCGCCGCCGCGCGTACCCGGCCGTCTTCGGTGACCGCGACGGTGTGCACGCGTGGCGCACCGAGGGTCGTCATTCCGATGCCGATCGTGATCGAGGTCAGAGGACTCACCGTGCCGTTTGCCGTTTCGCCCAATTCTCGCAGGTTTCGCCCGCGTCGGCTGCGCATCCGCGTGGTCAACCTGCTGAGCACCGCCTGAGACTTTTGCTACGGTTCTGTCGCGACCACGCTGTTTTTTCCCGAACGCCGATATTTTCTCGCTGGCGATCTTGCGAGCGGGGTGAATTCGGTGCCGGTGGTTGGTGAAGAATTGTCCGAAAGGGATGTCCGACCGTGGTGGTGGCGTGGCGCTCCGTTCATCCTGCTGCCGTTGCTCATCATCGGCGGTTTCCTGGTCGCGTTCGGCTTTCTGCACCCGCGCATCACCGCCGCGCTGGACGGTTCGGACCAGGCGGTGCGAACCGCCGTCGAGGACCGTTCGATGGGCGCCGCCTACACCCCGGGAAGCCTGCTGTTGCTGGGAGAACCCGACGAAGTGCGCCGCGGCGACGTGGTCGTGGTGGACGCCGGCGCGTGGCAGCGGGAGGGGCAGCTGGTCAGCCGGGTGATCGGGCTCGGTGGTGACACGGTGGTCTGCTGCGACGAGCGGAACAGGGTGCTGGTGAACGGCATTCCGGTGCACGAGGACTATCTCGGACCGGATCTCGGCACATTTCCCTTTACGGTGACCATCCCGCCTAATTCGGTTTTCCTGCTCGGGGACAACCGCGGTAATGCGTTCGATTCACGCGCGTTCGCCGAAAACCCGGAACGCGCGGCCCTGCCATTGTCGGCGGTGCGTGGCCGGGTGGTCGCCGAGCGTGGTGCCGACGGTGACGACCGGGCCCTGCCGCAGGCGACGGCCTTCGTCACGGCCGGACTCGCCGAGCCGCGTCAGCCGGACGCGTTGCCGGGCCCGCTCACCTGGGCCGTCGCCGCGGGCATCGGGCTCGGCGCGCTCGCCGTGGTGACCGGGGCGGTGATGGTGGTCGCGCGGCTGGTCAGGAGACGAGCTTCCGGTGGTCCTCGTGCAGTTGCGCCGGACGCGGCAGATTCGGCTTCTTGATCTCGGCGAGCGCGGCCGGGCCGAGGCGCTGGCGGCGGGAGAAGCCGTACTGCTGGGTGTCGGTGACCTTCGCGAACTCCAGGTCGTCCGGTTCGACGCCGATGCCGTAGGCGAGTAGGTACTCGTCGGTCAGCGTGTCGGTGAAGGCGCACCAGGCGCCGGCGAACCGCCAGACCTTCGCGGCGAGGATCTCACCGTCGAGTTCCCAGGAGGCGTTCTCCCAGCGGGTGTGGTCGGCCGCCGCGTGCTCGACCTCGGCGACCACCGCGTCCAGCACGTTCTCGGGGCGCTGGTCGACCGCGCTGGGCAGGGTGAAGTTGGACATCGCGAAGGCGGCGGTGAAGGCCACCTGGCTGAGCCGGTCCGCGCCGGGGGCGGTGTGGAGTTCGTCGTGGCGGGCGCGGGCGGCCGAGCCGGTGAACACCGCGGCGTCGTTGGAGAAGTGGCCGAGCCAGGCTGCCCACAGTGGAGCGCCGACCTTGCCTTCCAATGCGGACAGCCAGCGGGCGCCCTGCCAGGAGTCGCTCAGGCCGTAGAGCGCGAAGTCCAGTGGGGGCGAGTCGTCGACGCGGTCGGGCATAACTCGGGAATTCCTTTCCGGTGCCGGTCGACAGGCGGGACCCGGATCTTCTCACCCCGGTGTGGACCGGGCAACCAGCCCCCGGTCCACACTGGCCCTTTACCTCGAGTTTGGTTGAGGTCGTACGGTCGCTGAACAGCAAAGAGAGGACATTGAAAATGACTGCTGAACCGATCGTCGTGCTCGGCCTCGGCGAGATGGGGCACGCCATCGCCGCCGCCTTCGTGGCCGGTGGTCACCCGACCACCGTGTGGAACCGCACCCCCGGCAAGGCGCCGGCGGGCGCCTCGGAAGCCCCGACAGCGGCCGAGGCGGTGGCCGGTGGTGGGTTGATCGTGGTCAGCGTGAAGGGCAACGAGGTCGCGCGGAGTCTGTTGTCGTCGGCAGGTGACCTTCGTGGACGGTCGGTCCTGAACCTGACGGACGGCACTTCGGACGAGGCCCGCTCGGTCGCGGAGTGGGCCTCGTCGGCGGGCGTGGAGTACCTGCACGGCCAGATCATGACCATCGCCCCCGGCATCGGCCACCCGGACGCGGTGATCTTCTACGGCGGTGCTTCCTCGGTCTACAATGGATTCTCGGCGCTGTCTCAGCTGGGCGGCCGAGGCACCTACATTTCCGGCGACCCGGGCGTCCCCACCTTGTTCGGCATGGCCGTACACGACACCATGTGGGGCACCCTGAACGGCTTCCTCCACGCCGCGGCCCTGCTCACGGATGCGGGCGTCGAGGTCTCGGACTTCCTTGCCAAAGCGTCCCCCTCGATGTCGGCCCTGCTCGGGTACCTGCCGTCACTCGCGTCCGAAGTGGACGCTGACTCGTTCGCCCTGGAATTCGGTGCCCTGCAACACCATCTGCCCTCGGTCAACGACCTGGTCCGAGAAAGCGAGGCGCGCGGTATCAACTCGGAATTCCCGGCCTACACGCAACGCCTGGTCTCCGCGGCCATCGACTCCGGCCACGCCAACGACAGCTACTCGCGCCTCGTCGAACATTTCCGAAAGGCTGAATGAATGGTCAGAACTGGTAGTAAAGGAACGGACTGAAGGTCCCCGTAGCCACCAGGATCGACGCGTACACCAGCCCCACCGTCATCACGGCGATTCGCAGCCCCGTAGCCGGTTTGCTCCGTGAGGACTCCAGCAGCGGACCGGTTACGGGATGTGCGGGCAGGAAGACCACGACCAGCGCGATCAGCAACAACACCAGCCGCTGGTTTGTCAGGGCTGACTCCACCACGTCCGTAAGGCCATCGAAGTCGGGCATCAGCATGTGCCCGATCATGTTCAGGGCCCTGGTCAGATCGGCCGACTTGAAGAAGACCCAGCCGAACACGACCAGCACGAAGGTCAGCGCACGACGCGCGATCATGGCCGGGCGCGCCGCCGGGGTCTTGTCCCAGCCGAAGGCGCGTTCGATGATCAGCAACGCCCCGTGGAACGCGCCCCACACCAGGAAAGTCCAGTCCGCGCCGTGCCAGAAGCCGGTCAGGACGAAGACGATGCACAGGTTGCGGTACGTCTTCCCCGCGCCACCCCGGTTGCCGCCCAGCGGGATGTAGACGTAATCCCGGAACCACCGCGACAGCGACATGTGCCACCGCCGCCAGAACTCGGTGATGGTGACCGACGAGTACGGCCGCGCGAAGTTCTCCGGCAACCGGAACCCGAGCATCCGCCCCAGCCCGATCGCCATGTCCGAGTACCCGGAGAAGTCGAAGAACAACTGCAGTGTGTACCCCAGCGCCCCCAGCCACGCCACCGCGAAGGTCATGTCGCCCGGCGGCGTCGAGAAGCACGCGTCGACCATCGGGCTGATCGAGTCCGCGATGATCGTCTTCTTGCACAGCCCGAGCGCGAACCGCGGGAAACCGGCGGCGATGTCGTCGAGCCGGTGCGACCGGTGCTGCGGCAGCTGGTCGGCGATCTCCCGGTACCGCACGATCGGCCCGGCGACCAGCTGCGGGAACATCGAGATGTAGGTGGCGAACGACACCGGGTTCCGCAGCGCCTGCCGCTCACCGCGATAGATGTCGACCACGTACGAGATGTGGTGGAAGGTGTAGAACGAGATCCCGATCGGCAGCGCCAGCTGCACGATCGGGAAGTCACCGCCGAGCGCCTGGGCGAACCAGGCGATCTGCTCGGTGGCGAACCCGGCGTACTTCCACACCACCAGCATGCCGACGTTGAAGCCGATCACGCAGAGCAACAGCACCCGACGGCGCGCGTCCCCGCTGCGATCCCACTCGTTGGGCTCCAGATGCGGCCCGGCGAGGAAGTTCAGCACCATGCACGCCAGCAGCAGCAGGGTGAACACCCCGGCGCCGCTGGCGTAGAAGATCAGGCTGCCGACCGCGATGATGCCGTTCCGCCAGCTCCGCGGGCACACCAGCACGGCGACCAGCACCGCGGGCATGAAGTACCACAGGAACAGTGGCGAAACGAACGACATGGCCGAGCGGCTCCCCCTGGTGACGTGTCAGTTCTGTGACCTTAGCCGAGGGGAACCGGCGCCAGCCGTCAGATCCGGCCGGTCACTCGCCGCAGTCGCGCCACCTCGGCCAGCAGCACCCCGGCCGCCACCGAGGCGTTCAGCGATTCCACCCCGGCCGCCATCGGGATCGACACCGTCGCGTCGCAGGTCTCGCGCACCAGCCGCGACAGCCCGCGACCCTCCGAGCCCAGCACGATCACCAGCGGATCGGTGGCCAGGTTCAGCTCGTCGATGTCCATCGAGCCGTCGGCGTCCAGCCCGACGATCATCAGGCCCTCCTGGGCCCACGACTTCAGCTGCCGGGTCAGGTTCGTGGCCATCGCCACCGGCAGCTTCGCCGCCGTACCGGCACTGGTCCGCCACGCCACCGCGGTCATGCCCGCGCTGCGCCGCCCCGGCAGCACCACGCCGTGCGCGCCGAACGCGGCCGCCGAGCGGATCACCGCGCCCAGGTTGCGCGGGTCGGTCACCCCGTCCAGCGCCACCAGCAGCGGCGGCTCGCCCGAGTCGCGGGCGGCGACCAGCAGGTCGTCCGGGTGCGCGTACTCGAACGGCGGCACCTGGAGCCCGAGGCCCTGGTGCATGGCCCGGTTGGTCTTGCGGTCCAGCTCCTCGCGCGGGATCTCCAGGATCGAGATGCCCCTGTCACCGGCCAGCCGCACGGCCTCGGTGACGCGGTCGTCGGCGTCGATGTTGAGCGCCACGTACAACGCGGTCGCCGGCACGTTCGCGCGCAGCGCCTCGACCACCGGGTTGCGCCCGGCGATCAGCTCGGGGGCGTCCGCCTTCTCGGCGCGGCTCTTCGCCGCGCGCGCGTTCGCCGCGGCCCGCCGCTGCTTCGGGTGCCCCGGCCGCATCTCGGCCTTGGGGGTCGGGCCCTTGCCTTCGAGCCCCTTGCGCCGCTGGCCGCCCGAACCCTTGACGGCACCCTTCTTGGTGCCCTCCTTGCGAATCGCGCCGCGACGCTGGGAGTTGCCTGCCATCTGCTACGAGTCCTTAAGGGTCCACTGTGGACCGTTGGGGGTGTCCTCCACCGTGACACCCGCGTTGAGCAACCACGCGCGCACCGAATCCGCGAGCGTGAAGTCCTTTTCCTTGCGCGCCTGCTGCCTGGTCTCCAGCAGCCCGCCGACCAGCTCGGTCAGCGCCTGGTTCGCCGGGCCCTCCTGACCGGCCGCCCAGCGCGGGTCGAGCGGGTCGAGCCCGAGCACCGCGGTCATCCCGCGCACCGAAGCGGCGAGTTCGAGCGCCCGGGAGTTATCGCCCGAGTCCAGCGCCGCGTTGCCGTCGCGCACGGTGTTGTGCATCACGGCGAACGCCTGCGGGGTGGACAGGTCGTCGTCGAGCGCCGCGGCGAACTCCGCGGGCAGCGCCCCCGGCTCGACCGCGCCGACCGCGCCCGCCACCCGCCGGAGGAACTGCTCGATCCGGCGATAGCCCTGCGCGGCCTCGGAAACCGCCGCGTCGGAGTACTCGATGGTCGACCGGTAGTGCGGCTGCACCAGGTAGTAGCGCAGCTCCACGGCCCGGTAGTTGCGCAGCATCTCCGGAATGGCGACCACGTTGCCCAGCGACTTCGACATCTTCTCGCCGGACATGGTCACCCAGGCGTTGTGCAGCCAGAACCGGGCGAACCCGTCGCCTGCCGCGTTCGACTGCGCGCGCTCGTTCTCGTGGTGCGGGAAGACCAGGTCGACGCCGCCGCCGTGGATGTCGAACTCGCCGCCGAGATAGGCGGTGGCCATCGCCGAGCACTCGAGGTGCCAGCCGGGCCGCCCCTCGCCCCACGGCGTCGGCCACGACGGCTCGCCGGGCTTCGCGCGCTTCCACAGGGTGAAGTCGCGCGGGTCGCGCTTGCCCTCGGCCAGGCTCTCGCCCTGCTGGACGTCGTCGAGCTGCTGGCCGGAGAGCGCGCCGTAGCCGTCGAAGGACTTCACCGAGAAGTAGACGTCACCACCGGCCGCGTAGGCGTGCCCGCGCTCGATCAGCCGCTGCATCAGCTCGACCATCTGCGTCACGTGGCCGGTGGCCCGCGGCGCGATCGACGGCGGCAGGCAGCCCAGCGCGGTGTAGGCGTCCTCGAAGGCGCGCTCGTGCGTGGCCGCCCACTCCCACCACGGCCTGCCGTTCGCCGCGGCCTTGGTGAGGATCTTGTCGTCGATGTCGGTGACGTTGCGCACGAACAGCACGTCGAGTCCATTGTGGACAAGCCAGCGCCGCAGCACGTCGTAGTTCAGCGCGCCGCGGACGTGCCCGATGTGCGGAATGCCCTGCACGGTCGCCCCACACACGTAGATCGACGCCGTTCCACTGCGGGCGGGCTGGAACTCCCGCGCACTCCTGGACGCCGTGTCGTATAGGTGTAGGGCCACGCGGAAATGGTACGGGCTCGCCGTGACGTCGGCCGCACCGATCCGGCTTCAGCGCAGTTGGTGCGCCCGCAGCGCGGTCAGCAGCGCGTCCGGGCGCTCGGTCGTCGGCAGCGGTTCGACCAGTGCGAACTCGCAGCCCAGCGCCCGTGCGCCGCCGTCGGCCTCCTCCGCGTCGCCGATCATCAGCGCCTCCGGACCGGTGACGCCCAGCTGGTCGAGCGCGGCCTGGAAGATCTCCGGCTGCGGTTTGATGGCTCCGACCTCGAAGGACAGCACGAAGGCGTCCACGTAGGCGTCCCAGCCGCGGGCGGCGAAGGCCGGGCGGATGTCGAAGGCGATGTTGCTGATCACGGCCACCTTGATGCCGCGGCCGGCCAGGCCCTTCAGCGCCTCTTCGGTGTCCGGGTACGGCGTCCACATCGCGGGATCGATCAGCCGCCGGTACAGCGCCTCGCGCTGCTCCCGGTTCGGCACGCCGGACTGGCGGAGGACGTCGAGGTAGACCTTGCGGTGCAGTTCGACGTCGAGGTCGCGGTTCTCCCAGGCGTGCTGGTGCTCGTCGTCGAACTCGGCCACCTGCCCGACCGGGGCGGTCATCCGCCGCATCAGCTCGGTCTGGGCTTCGAGGTCGAGCGGGGCGCCACCGTCGTCGGTGAGTTCGGTGAGCCAGGACTCGTCCTGCTCCAGCCGGAAAACGGTCCCCGAGAAGTCGAACATCGCCGCAGTGATCGTCACGGCGTCAGGCTACCGGGATCAACAGGGCGGTGGCGATCGCCGCGATGCCCTCACCGCGGCCGGTGAGGCCGAGGCCGTCGGTGGTGGTGCCCGCCACACTGACCGGCCCGCCCGCGGCCTCGGAGAGCACCCGCTGGGCCTCGTCGCGACGCTTGCCGATGCGCGGCGCGTTGCCGATCACCTGCACCGCCGCGTTGCCGACGGAGAACCCCGCCGCTTCCACGCGGCGGCGGGCTTCCTCGAGCAGTTCCACACCGTGGGCGCCGGCCCAGCGCGGATCGCCGGTGCCGAACACCGCGCCGAGATCACCGAGACCCGCGGCGGAGAGCAGTGCGTCGCAGAGCGCGTGGGCCGCGACGTCGCCGTCGGAGTGCCCGGCACAGCCGTCCACGCCCTCCCAGAGCAGTCCGGCGACCCAGCAGTCGCGACCGGCTTCCACCGGGTGCACGTCTACCCCCTGGCCGATCCTGGGGATCACCGCTTACCTCCGGCTTCGGCGAGCGCCGCCTCGGCGAGCGCGAGTTCGAACTCCGACGCCAGCCGCCCGGCGTCGGGATGACCGTCGACCAACCGGACCGCGGCACCGAGGCGGTCGAGCAACCGCTCGGGCCCGTGTTCGGCGAGCTCCTCGCGGAGGTCGGCGTGGAAGGCCATCGGGGTCTGAAGGGTGCGCAGGCGCGTGCGATCGCTGGTGCCGGTGATCCGCGCGGCACCGTCGACCAGCTTCACGGTGTCGGTCATCGGCAGCACCGGGACCGCGGCGGGCGCGCCGTCCCGCACGGCCGCCACCACCGCCTCGACCAGCGACGCCGGGGTGCGCGCGCGAGTGGCCTCGTGCACCACGAGCACTTCGGAGCGTGTTGGGGTGACCACGTGCAGGGCCCGTCGAAGGGACTCGCTACGATCCGCGCACCCGGAAAAAACCCGGTAGCGCTGGGCGGCACCGGGTACGGCTCGAACCGCCGACTCGCTTTCGGCGAGCCGGCGGTCCGAATCCAGAACTATTGTCAGATCCACACAGCCGGAATCGATCAGGCCACGAACCGCATGAGTGAGCAGTGCTTCGCCACGGAGGGACGCGAGTGCGCCCTGGCTGGTGTCCGCGACAAGCAGAGCGACATGCTTCATCGCCGTGATCTGTCCGGTGGTTCCGCCGCTCAGACCGCCGCGGTTTCCAGAACCTCGTCGAGCAGGACCTCGGCCTTGCCTTCGTCGGTGCCCTCGGCCAATGCCAGTTCACTCACCAGAATCTGCCGTGCCTTGGCCAGCATCCGCTTCTCGCCGGCGGACAAGCCACGGTCCTTCTCTCGCCGCCAGAGGTCGCGCACCACTTCGGCCACCTTGTTCACATCGCCGGAGGCGAGCTTCTCGAGGTTGGCCTTGTACCGACGAGACCAGTTCGTTGGCTCCTCGGTGTGCGGCGCACGCAGCACGTCGAACACGCGATTCAGACCGTCCTGCCCGACGACGTCCCGCACACCGACGATCTCGGCGTTGTCTGCGGGCACGCGAACGGTGAGGTCCCCTTGCGCGACCTTGAGGACGAGGTATTTCTTCTCCTCGCCCTTGATCACACGGGTCTCGATCGCTTCGATGAGTGCGGCACCGTGGTGCGGGTAGACGACGGTCTCTCCGACCTTGAAAACCATGTGTCCTCTGCCCCTTTCGCTACCACCATCCTAGCACGGCTCGACTGGCACCATCTAGCGCCCCGAGTTCCGTCGTCGCAGGTCAGCGGCCGGATCGTGGGCCGGACGGGGGTTGACAAACGTGCATTTCCCATGCTCATGCAGGTGAGCCGCAAATCGCGGCGCGGTCCCCGCGAATTCCACTGTGGACCATTGATCTTCGAATCCGCCGCACACAACGGCTACCGGGTTCCGGCGGGCGCGGGAGGCCGGGCTACCCTTCGCGGGGAACAGGACGCGCAGGAGGGACACGAGACCGTGAGGCAGCAGAATCGACGCGTGCTCGGCGTGGCCGCGCTCGGCCTTGGCGCGGTACTGGCGCTCGCGGGCTGTGGCGCCGGTCAGATCACCCAGACCGACACCCAGCTGCCCGCCGTCACCGGTGGCTTCGCCGACCTCGGCAAGCTCGCGGTCCGGGACGCGAAGCTGACCTTCCCCGGCGACGCCGCGTACTACCCGGCCGGCGCCGACGCGCCGGTGGAACTGGTGGTGGCGAACAACGGTCCCGCCGACGACGAGCTTGTCGACGTGAGCACCGAAAGCGCGACCGACGCGGAGATCCAGGGCTTCAAGGCGGTCGTCGCCGGCAGCAAGCTGACCGTGAGCCCGCTGGCGAGCCTGCCGCACGAGCACGAGCCGGCCACCCCGAAGCCCGTCACTCCGACCGCGCCGCAGCAGCCGTCCGGCGCGCAGCAGCCGAGTGGTTCGAACCAGCCGAGCGCGCCGAACCAGCCGAGCGGGGCGAACCAGCCGCCCGCCGGTTCTCAGGCCCCGCCGCCGCCGGCGGACGCGGTCGAGGAGCACCCGGTCGGCCACGCGGTGATCAACCTGCTCGGCCTGAAGGCGCCGGTGTACCCGGGCCAGACCCTCAAGCTCACCCTCACCTTCCGCGACGCGGGTTCGGTCGTCGTCGACGTGCCGATCGCCAGCTCCACCCGGCCGCGCCTCGAGCACGGCGGCGAAGGCGAGCACGGCAGTGGGCACGGCGAACACGGCGAGCAGGCCGCGCCGCCCGCCGGTGCCCCGCAGGAGCACGGCGCCCCGCCCGCTTCCCACGCCGGTCCGATCGAAGGCGACCACGGCAACCACGGCGGCTGAGCGCGTCGCCGCGAAACTGTCGTACCCGCTTACTAGCGTGAGCGCCCGTGGCTAGGAAAAGCGGCATCTCGTACCGCTGCGGCGAGTGCGGGTACGAGGCTGCCAAGTGGGTCGGCAAGTGCCCGGAGTGCCAGGCCTGGGGAACCATCGAGGAACGCGGTGACGCCCGCCCGGCGATCGCGCGGGTGGTCGCCGGGGCGCCCAGTGCGCCCGCGCGGCCGATCGGCCAGGTCGACGTCGAGGCCGCCAGGGCTCGCCAGACCGGTGTGCCCGAGCTGGATCGGGTGCTCGGCGGGGGACTGGTGCCCGGCGCGGTGATCCTGCTCGCCGGTGAACCGGGGGTCGGCAAGTCGACGCTGCTGCTCGAAGTGGCCTACCAGTGGGCGGCGGGCAAGACCGGCGAGCACCCGTCCCTTTACGTCACCGGTGAGGAGTCCGCCGGGCAGGTGCGCCTGCGTGCCGAGCGCACCGGGAACGTGCACGAGCAGATGTTCCTCGCCGCGGAAAGCGATCTCGGCGCCATCATCGGCCACGTCGACGACGTGAAGCCGGGCGTGCTGATCGTCGACTCGGTCCAGACCATGTCCTCACCGCAGGCCGAAGGCGCGCCCGGCGGGGTCACCCAGGTCCGCGCCGTCACCGCCGGACTGGTCGCCCTGGCCAAGGAACGCGGCCTGCCGATCGTGCTCGTGGGGCACGTCACGAAAGAGGGCTCCATCGCCGGGCCCCGTGTGCTGGAGCACCTGGTGGACGTGGTGCTCCAGTTCGAGGGCGATCGCCATTCCACGCTGCGCATGGTGCGCGGGGTGAAGAACCGGTTCGGTGCCGCCGACGAGATCGGCTGCTTCGAGCTGGGCGAGAACGGCATCGTCGGTGTGCCCGACCCGTCCGGGCTGTTCATGAACCGCACCACCGAGCCGGTCTCCGGCACCGCGATCACCGTGGCGATGGAGGGCAAGCGCCCGCTGATGAGCGAGGTGCAGTCGCTGGTCGCCGAGTCCACCCTGCCGCAGCCGCGCCGCGCGGTGAGCGGGCTCGACGCGTCGCGGGTGCAGATGGTGCTCGCGGTGATGGAGCGCCGGGCGGGTATGACGCTGGCCAAGCGCGACGTCTTCCTGGCCACGGTCGGCGGCATGAAGATCACCGAGCCCGCCGTGGACCTGGCGCTGGTGCTGGCGATCGCGTCCTCGGTGGCCGACGTGGCGCTCTCGCCGCGGCTGGTCGCGGTCGGCGAGGTCGGCCTGGCCGGGGAGATCCGGCGCGTGTCGAACGTCGGCAAGCGCATCGCCGAAGCAGCCCGCCTCGGCTTCACCCACGCCCTCGTGCCACCGGACTCGGGCAAGCTCCCGTCCGGCATCCGGGTGCTCGAGGTCGCCGATGTCGGCGTGGCGCTGTCCGCCGCCGAGCACGCACGCGCCTAGGTATTTCGGGCCTGACTGAAACCCCTTGTGCCCAGTTGCCCGCTTTCTCCAGGATGACCGCTATTCGACGGAAAATAACCGACGAAGTAACTGGGGAAGGAGTAACAAGTGCAGCGTAGAGGTTTCTTCCGGGCGATCGTCGGGGTCGCCGCGGCCGGTGCGCTCGTCCTGCCGGGGGCCGCGTTCGCGTCGGCGGCGAACCCCGCGCCGGTGGCGCCCGCCGACGTCAAGGTGGCCGGGGCCAAGTCGCTCAACGTGCAGTACCAGGTCCAGGAGACCGGGTACTGGTGCGGACCGGCGGCGGCGCGGATCGCGATGTCCGCGCGGACCGGCAACCTGCCGTCCCAGGCCGACCTGGCCGCCCAGATGGGCACCACGGAGAACGGCACCGACCACATCAGCCAGATCGCGAACGCGCTCAACGCCAATCTCGGCACCACCTGGTACGAGGTCAAGGAGATGCCGAACGATCCGCCGACGCAGGCGCAGAAGGACCTGCTCTGGCAGGACATCGTCACCGACGTCGACGCGGGCTACGCCGTGGTGGCCAACATCGTCGCCCCGCCCGACAACCACCCGCCGGGCTACCCGAACGAGACGATCTACCACTACTTCACCGTGATCGGCTACAACAGCGACAACATGACCGTGCACATCGCGGACTCGGCCAACTTCGGCGGCAACCAGATCTACTGGCTGTCCTTCGACCAGCTGGCCTCGCTGATCCCGCCGAAGGGCTACGCGGCCTGATCCCGCGCGACAACGGCGCTCCCGGTGGAAATGCCGCCGGGAGCGCCGGTGCGCCCAGGACGCCAAGGACATTGACAGGCGTCACAATTTTCCGGACTATTTCCCTCGTGTGACGGAAACCAACCGCCACCGCACTGGGGAAGGAAATCCGAAATGTTGAGACGACGGCTCCTCGCTGTGCTCACCGCCGTGGTCGCGGGAATCAGCACCACGCCCGTGCTCGCTCATGCCGCCCCTGCGGCGCCGACCGCCCGCCCGGCCGAAACGGCCGAGGTCGACATTTCCAAGCTGCCCGCCGTCGTCGAACTCAACGTGCGGCACGAATGGCAGCAGACCGGCTACTGGTGCGGCCCGGCGGCGACCAGGATGGCGCTGTCCGCGCGCATGGCCAATCCGCCGACCCAGGCCGCCCTGGCGCAGCAACTTCCCACGCACACCGGCGGAACCGACCACATCGGCCAGGTCACCAGGGTGCTCAACAACAATCTGGGCACCGGCTGGTACGAGACCAAGGAGATGCCGAACGACCCGCCGACCGCGGCCCAGCGCGACCTGCTCTGGCGCGACATCGTGCTGGACATCAACAACAATTACCCGATCGTCGCGAACATCGTCGCCCCGGCGAACAACCACCCGCCCGGCTACCCCAACTACACCATTTACCACTACTTCACCGTGACCGGTTACAACAGTGACAACATGACGGTGAAGATCGCCGACTCGGCCGGTTTCAGCCAGGGTGTCTATTGGCTCACCTTCAACCAATTGGCCACCCTCATTCCGCCAAAGGGGTATTCCGCGTAGAACTGCTTCAGCCTCGCCTGAAACTGTTCGACAACGACCGGGCGCCGTGGTTAGCATCCCGCCAACTCCGGCGCCCGGTTTCTGTCGGTCCCGGCGCGTAAGCTCCCGCTGTGATCCGAACCACACAGGGAGGCAACTGATGGAAGCGCTGCTCGCCATCGGCACGCGCAAGGGGCTCTGGCTGGCCAGGAGCTCGAACTCGCGCGCCGACTGGACGGTCACCGGTCCGCACCTGCCGATGACCGACGTCTACGCGCTGGCGATCGACACCCGCTCCGGTTCGCCCCGCCTGCTCGCCGGGGTGACCAGCGAGCACTGGGGGCCGGGGGTGGCCACCAGCGACGACCTCGGCGCCACCTGGCAGGAGCCGGAGCAGGCGCCGATCGCCTTCCCGGAGGACACCGGCGCCGCGCTGGAGCGGGTCTGGCAGCTCACCCCCGCCCCGGAGCCGGACGTGGTCTACGCCGGGGTGGAGCCGTCGGCGCTGTTCCGCTCGGCCGACGGCGGCCGGTCCTTCGAGCTGGTCCGCGGCCTCTGGGACCACCCACATCGTCCACAGTGGACGCCCGGGTTCGGCGGCATGGCGATCCACACGGTGCTGCCGCACCCGACCGAGCCCCAGCGGGTCACCGTGGCGATGTCCACCGGCGGCGTCTACGACACCACCGACGGCGGGGCCACCTGGGCGCCGGCCAACCAGGGCATCCACGTCAAGTTCCTGCCGGAGGAGTACCCGGAGTTCGGCCAGTGCGTGCACAAGGTCGCCCGGCACCCGGCCCGGCCGGACACCCTCTTCGCGCAGAACCACCACGGCGTCTACCGCAGCGACGACCACGCGAAGAGCTGGCAGTCGATCGCCGACGGGCTGCCGTCGGACTTCGGCTTCGCCATGGTGGTGCACCCGCACAAGCCCGAGGTGATCTACAACTTCCCGCTCCAGGCCGACGTGCACCGCTTCCCGCCGGACGGGCGCTGCCGGGTGTACCGCAGCGAGGACGGCGGCGGCAGCTGGACCGAGCTGTCCGGCGGGCTGCCCGACAGCGGCTTCTACTCGGCGGTGCTGCGGGACGCGATGTGCGTGGACGACGCCGACCCGGCCGGTGTGTACTTCGGTTCCCGCTCGGGCGAGGTGTGGGCCAGCGCCGACGAGGGGGACAACTGGCAGCGCGTGGTCGAGCACCTGCCGGACGTGCTCTGCGTGCGGGCCGCGGTGATCTAGGTGGCGAAGGTCCACCTGCCCTCGATGCTGCGGGCGATCGCCGACGACCAGACCGTGCTGGAGGTCCGGGGCGCCACCATCACCGCGGTGCTCGACGAGCTGCGCGCCCGGTACCCGGCGCTGGAACGACGGCTCCGGGACGAGTCGGGCGCGCTGCGGCGGTACGTCAACTTCTACGTCGACGGTGAGGAGTGCCGTCGGCTCTCCGGCGCCGACACCCCGCTTTCCGCGGCCACCGAACTGATGATCATCCCTTCGGTGGCCGGGGGTTGAGCGAGCGATGAGTTCTGCCGCCCGGCCCGGTCTGTCCTGGGAAGAGCGGCAAGGCTCGTCGCCACGAGGAGGGCACCATGACCGGCAGCGTCATCTGCGACATCACCATCTCGGCCGACGGTTACTCGGCCGGGCTCGACCAGACGGAGGAACGCCCGTTCGGCACGGATGGTGGTGACGGCACGGGTGACAAGCTGCACGCCTGGATGTTCGACACCCCCGACGAGAACCGGGCGGAGCTCGAAAGGCTGGCCTCGGGCAGAGCGTTCATCATGGGGCGCAACATGTTCGGCCCCGTGCGCGGCGAGTGGGACCGGCCGTGGAACGGCTGGTGGGGTGACGATCCGACGTTCCACGCGCCGGTCTACGTGCTCACCCGGCACGCGCGCGAACCCCAGCCGATGCGGGGCGGCACGACGTACTACTTCGTCACCGACGGGATCGAGTCGGCGCTGGCCCAGGCCCGCGAGGCGGCCGGTGACGGTGACGTCCTGATCCTCGGCGGCGCGACCACCATCAACCAGTACCTCACCGCCGGCCTGGTCGACGAGCTGCGACTGCACATCGTGCCGTTCACGCTCGGTGCCGGTACCCGGCTGTTCGACGGCGTCCCGGCGCTGAAGCTGGAACAGGTGGAGTCGCGGGCCGCGACCGCGGTCACACACGTGACCTACCGCGTGTCGCGGTGACCCGGCACCGGGAGGGGGCCGGTCGCCCCCTCCCGGATCGCTACTGGGCCAGGAGGTTCGCGCAGCGGATGAGACCGATGTGCGAGTACGCCTGCGGGTGGTTCCCCAGCGAGCGCTCGGCGATCGGGTCGTACTGCTCCGGCAGCAGCCCGGTCGGGCCCGCGGCGTCGACCAGCTGCTCGAACAGTTCCTCCGCCTCGGTGCGGCGGCCGGTCAGCAGGTAGGCCTCGATCAGCCACGCGGCGCAGATGTGGAAGCCGCCTTCGCTGCCGGGCAGGCCGTCGTCGCGGTGGTAGCGGTAGACCGTGGAGCCGCTGCGCAGCTCGGCCTCGATCGCCGTCACGGTCGACTGGAACCGGTGGTCGCCCGGGTCGATCAGCCCGCTCAGCCCGACAAAGAGCGAGGCCGCGTCCAGGTCGGTGCCGTCGTAGGCGGTGGTGAACGCCTGCACCTCGTCGTTCCAGCCGTGCTCGAGCACGTCGGCGGCGATGGTGTCGCGCAGCTCCGGCCAGCCCGCCGGGATCTCCCGGTCGTAGATCTCGCCGAGCTTGATCGCGCGGTCGATGGTCACCCAGCCCATCACCCGGGAGTACACCCGGTGCCGCGGCACGTGGCGTTCCTCCCAGATGCCGTGGTCCGGCTCGTTCCAGCGCCGCGTGACCGCCTCGGCCATCGCCCGCACCATCTGCCAGTCCTGGTCGCGCAGCTCACCGCGGGTCTCGGCCAGGGTGACCACCAGCTCCACCACCGGGCCGAACACGTCCAGCTGCACCTGGTGGTTCGCCAGGTTGCCGACGCGCACCGGCCGCGAGCCCGCGTACCCGGGCAGCGACTCGATCACCGCTTCGGCGCCGATCACGCTGCCGGACAGGGTGTACAGCGGGTGGAGCCGTTCCGGACCGGCCAGCGTGGCCAACACCCCGTGCAGCCAGCGCAGGTACCCGTCGGCCTCGTCCAGCGAGCCGAGCGAGACCAGCTCGCGCACGGTCATCGCGGCGTCGCGGATCCAGCAGTAGCGGTAGTCCCAGTTGCGGACGCCGCCGATCTCCTCCGGCAGCGAGGTGGTCGCCGCCGCCAGCACGCCACCGCTGTCGGTGTTGCACAGCCCGCGCAGGGTCAGCGCCGAGCGCGACACCAGTTCCGGCTGCACGGTCGGCACCTTCAGGGTGGCGGCCCAGTCGCTCCAGTACGCACCGGCCCGCGCACGACGGTCCACTTCGGACTGTTCGTGCGGGCCGAGATCCGTGGTGCCGCACCGCAGTTCCAGGACCACCGGGCGTTCCGGCTTCGGTTCCACCAGTGCGACCGCGGTGTCGTGCATGCCGTCGGAGTTGATTTCCCAGCGCACGCCCGGCGCGCGCAGCACGATCGGCTCCGAGGTGCCCAGCACCCGCAGCCCGTCCTCCTCGGTGACCAGGCGCACCGGCACACCGCCGAATTCGGGACGCGGCGCGAAGACCACCTGCGCCGCGGCCTCGCCGGAAATCACCCGGACGATGTCGGTGCGGTGCTGCGGGCTGTCCGGCTCCAGGTAGTCCGTGACCAGCAGCCGCGACCAGCGCGTCTCCACGGTCATCGTGTTCGGCAGGTAGCGCTGGCCCAGCGGCAGGCCGTTGCGGTGCGGCTTGATCGAGAAGTGCCCGGCACCGGGACCGCCGAGCAGGTCGGCGAACACCGCGGGCGCGTCCGGACCGGGGTGGCACAGCCAGGTCAGCTTCGCGTCCGGCGTGAGCAGCGCGACCGAGCGCTCGCTGGCCAGCATGGAGATGCGCTCGATCGGCGGCGCCTGCTCGCCGTAGAGCCAGTGGCGCCGCTCTTCGAGCAGGAAGGCGAGCACGGTCGCCACGTCGACGGTGTCCGGAACCCGGTAGGCGGCAAGGCTTTCCCCGTCACCGACCTTGACCCCGAGGTCGGGGCCGGCCAGCCGGGCGAAGGCCTTCTCGTCGGTGACGTCGTCGCCGAGGAACACCGCGGCGGTGGCGTTCACCTGGTGGCGCAGCGTGTCCAGGGCCCGGCCCTTGTCCGTCTGCACCACCGCCAGCTCGACCACCTCCTTGCCGTCGGTGGTGGTCACCCCCGGCCAGGTGCAAGGTCCATTGTGGACATCAGCGAGCACGCGGCGGCCGGCGTCGTACTCGGCGCGGCGCACGTGCACGGCGATGCTGGCCGGCTTCACCTCTAGTGAAACACCTGGAACATCGAGCACCAGCTGTTCCAGCTCGGTCTCCAGCCTGCGGTGCAGTTCTCGGGCCTTCGCGTCCAGCGCGTGCACAAAACCGATGTCGAACTCCGAACCGTGGCTGCCCACCAGGTGGACTTCGGCCGGGAGGCGGGACAGCGTGGCGAGATCGCGCAGGGCGCGGCCGGAGATGACCGCGGTGGTGGTTTCGTGCAGGCCGGCAAGTGATCGCAGGGCACCGACCGATTCGGGAAGTGGGCGGGCCTCGTCCGGGTTGGACGTGATCGGAGCCAGCGTGCCGTCGTAGTCGCAGGCGACCAGCAAGCGCGGCGTCCGCGCGATCTGCACGATCGCACGCCGCAGCTCGGCGGGCAGGGCCTCGGCGGTCAACACTCCTCCTAGGAGCAGGTACGTGGGGTATGGGAGTTGGGAGAGATTCTCAGGCGATGGGCTCGGACCCGAGTGCTTCCAGGAACGAGCGCGCCCAGCGGTCGACGTCGTGCGTGAGGACCTGACGTCGAAGCGCGCGCATTCTCCGTCTTCCCTCGGCCGGGTCGAGCGTAATGGCAGCCGCTAAGGCGCTCTTAACCCCGTCGAGATCGTGCGGGTTGACCAGGAAGGCACTGCTCAACTCCGCCGCCGCGCCGGCGAACTCGGACAGCACCAGCGTGCCGCCGAGATCGTGGCGGCAGGCCACGTACTCCTTGCAGACCAGGTTCATGCCGTCACGCAATGGGGTCACCACCATCACGTCGGCGGCGGAAAAGAAGGCGGCCAGTTCCGTACGGTCAACCGACTGGTGCAGATAGTGCACGACCGGGTGACCGACCCTGGCGAACTCGCCGTTGATCCGGCCGACCATCTGCTCGATCTCACCGCGCATGCGCTGGTAGTGCTCGACCCGCTCGCGGCTCGGCGTGGCGAGCTGGATGAACGCCACGTCCTCCGGCTTGACGCGGTCCTCCTGCAGCAGCTCGTGGAAGGCCTGCAGGCGCAGATCGATGCCCTTGGTGTAGTCG
The DNA here is from genome assembly GCF_009429145.1 of Amycolatopsis sp. YIM 10. Taxonomy (GTDB): domain Bacteria; phylum Actinomycetota; class Actinomycetes; order Mycobacteriales; family Pseudonocardiaceae; genus Amycolatopsis. Next base: position 578,754 of record NZ_CP045480.1, read on the forward strand.
AGGCGGTCCACCCCGAGCAGCACGGTCTTGGGATTGCCCAGGTCACGCCGGATTTCCGCGGCGCGCTCGGCCACCTTCTTGGTGCGCGCCAGGTTGTCCAGCCCGGCCGCGTCGATGGAGATCGGGAACGCGCCGACCCGCACGGTCCGGTCGCCGACCTGGACCACACCGGGCCGCGACCGCACGCCGACCGCGCCGCGGCTGGGCTCCAGGCCGATCAGCTGGCGGGCCAGCCACAGGAAGTTCTGCGCACCACCCGGCCGGTGGAACCCGACCAGGTCGGCGCCGATCAGCCCGCGCACGATCTCCGCCCGCCACGGCAGCTGCATGAACAGCTCGACCGGCGGGAACGGGATGTGCAGGAAAAAGCCGATCCGCAGGTCGGGGCGGAGTTCGCGGAGCATGCTGGGGACCAGTTGCAGCTGGTAGTCCTGCACCCAGACCACCGCGCCCTCACCGGCCACCTTCGCGCTGGCCTCGGCGAACCGGCGGTTGACGCGGACGTAGCTGTCCCACCACGACCGGTCGAAGACCGGCCGCTCTACCACGTCGTGGTAGAGCGGCCACAGCGTGGCGTTGGAGAAGCCCTCGTAGTAGTCGGCCACCTCGTCGGAACTGAGCGTGACCGGGTGCAGCACCAGACCGTCGTCGGAGAACTCGTCGACCTCCACGTCCGGCACACCCGGCCAGCCGACCCAGGCACCCTTGCGCGAACGGAGGAACGGCTCGAGCGCCGACACGAGCCCGCCGGGGCTCGCCGTCCAGCGCTGGGTCCCGTCGGCGGAGCGGTCGAGGTCCACCGGCAACCGGTTGGCCACCACGACGAATTCGGCGGCCGTGCTGACAGGCTCGGTCATGCACCGCAGACTATCGCGACCCGCGCGGCCGGGACCGGGCGAGAACGTGAGACATGTCCCGCCCGATCACCCGGGTCGCGGTTTCGTGCCGTGGCCGGTTAGTCCAAGCGGCCGGTCTTCGGCCGCAGGGGACCCGCCATCCGGGGGCCGGCCAGCTTCCGCTCGAGCCTGCCGAGCCCGGTGCGCACCGGCTGCGCGAAGTACTCGCCGAGCACCACACCCGCGGCCAGCGCCAGCCCGACCGCCACCGCGGTCATCAGCGTGCCCAGCTCACCGCCCGGCGACACGCCCATCTCGTACAGCCCGCGGTAGGTGGACAACCCCGGCAGCAACGGCGTGATCCCGGAGACCGCGATGACCAGCGGGGTCTCCTTCAACCGCCGGGCCAGCACGCCACCGGAGAAGCCGACCAGCGTGGCGGCGACCGCGGAGGCGGTGATCTGGTCCGCGCCGAACAGGCCCAGCACGCCGTAACCGAGGCTGCCGACCGCACCGGCCGCGGCGGCGATCAGCAGCGACCGCAGCCGGGAGTAGCTGGCCAGCGCGAAGCAGCCGGCCGCCCCGGCCCCGGCGACCACCATGATCGGCAGGTCGAGCGCGGTGCTGTTGTACACCGCGGGCGGCGGCGTCTTCTGCACGATGGCAAAAAGCGGCGCGGTGTTCAGCGCGAGCGCCACCCCGGTGATCAGCCCGGCGGACATCATCGCCACCTCGGTGGTGCGCCCGGCGGCGGTGACGTTGTAGCCGGTGATCGCGTCCTGCACCGCGGTCACCGTGCTCAGCCCGGACAGCAGCACGGTGATCGCCGCGGCGACCACGATGGTGGGTCTCTCGATCGGCAGCCAGCTGGTGTTCACCACCAGCACCGCGGCCAGCGTCGCGATGAAGCCACCGGCCACCTGCTGGAAGAAGAACGGCAGCGCGAACCGGTTGAGCACCCGGCCGACCCGGTCGATCACCGCGCTGATCACGAAGGCGATCAGCGCGGTCGCCCAGTCGCCGCCGATCAGCAGGGAGATGAACGCGGCCATGCCGCCCCAGGCCAGGGTGGAGACCCAGCGGGGGTACGGGTGCGGCCGCGAGGTGATCAGCTGCAGCTCGGTGTAGGCGTCCTCGGCGCTGACCCGGCCGCGGGTGATCTGCTGCACCAGCCGCTCGGTGTCGCTGAGGCGGCTGTAGTCGAGACCGCGGGCGCGCACCACGCGCAGCGCGGTCACCGGCGAGCGCTCGGAGCCGCGGTGGCAGGTCACCGTGATCGAGGTGAAGATGACGTCGACCTCGCAGTGCGGCAGGCCGAGCGCCGAGGTCAGCGCCAGGATGGTCGCGGTGACGTCGGAGGCACCGGCGCCGCTGGCCATCTGCACCTCGCCGATGCGCAGGGCGAGGTCGAGCACGAAGTTGACCCTGGAATCGTCCGGCAGCTCGGGCCCGATCGCACTGTCCTGGGCGGCCGCCGGCTGCTCGCCGGTGTCCGCCTCGAGGATCTGCCAGGCTCGGCTGCGGGGCTCGGAACCGCGTTCGATGCGGCGGCCGGATCTGCGCCGCCGCTCAGTCGCCGGCGCTTCGAGAAGCTGCCAACCGCGTTTGCGATCGGCTGCCCGGCCACGCTGGTTGATCTTCATCTACCCGTCCACCTCCCTGGTCATTCCCGGGGACCATCGACGTTCGAGGTCTGACCGTTGCATGATCGGAACAGTGGCGTCCACCACGTTCCGCACCTTGGTTATGGATCACCCGATCCGGGTATTCCCGCCTGAGGCACCGTGATCGGGTGAAGGAGCGTTGGATGGTCCTGGGCGGCGAGGAACTGAGCTTCGGCGTCGAGGAGGAGTTCTTCCTGGTCGACGCGTCCGGACAGCTGGTGCCGCGAGGGCCGGAGGTGGTGCGGGGGACCACCGAGCGCGGCGGTGAGCTCCAGCAGGAGCTGATCAGTTCCCAGGTGGAGACCGCCACCGTGGTGTGCCGGACGGCCGAGGAGCTGCTCGGCAACCTGACCAAGCTCCGGGACGACCTGGCGGGCATCGCGGGCGGGCGCGGGCTGCGGCTGCTGCCGAGCGGCACCCCGCTGCTGCCGGAGGCCACGCACGAGATCACCCGGAAGCCGCGGTACCGGCGGATGGCCGACCAGTTCGGCGCGATCGCCCGATCGAGTGCCACCTGCGGGTGCCACGTGCACATCGGTGTCGCCGACCGCGAGACCGCGGTCCGGGTCAGCAACCACACCAGGGCGTGGCTGCCGGTGCTGCTGGCGCTCACCGCGAACTCGCCGTTCGACGGTGGTGAGGTCACCGGGTACCACAGCTGGCGGCACGTGCTGTGGTCGCGCTGGCCGTCGTCCGGGCCACCGCCGATGTTCGTCTCGCTCGAGCACTACGAGAACAGCGTGGCCGCGATGCTGCGCAGCGGCGCGATGATGGACCGGGGGATGCTGTACTGGGACGTCAGGCTGTCCGAGAAGCAGCCGACGCTGGAGTTCCGGATCTGCGACGTGGCGGCGTCGGCGGCGGAGGCCACCCTCGCCGCGGTGCTGGTCCGGGGTTTGGTGAATCTGGCGCTGCGTGACATCGATGCCGACCGGACGCCGGTGACCACACCGGACGAAGTGCTGCGGGCGAGCCTCTGGCGGAGCGCGCGGGATGGACTGAACGGTTCGTGCCTGCACCCGGAGAGCGGCGAGCTGGTACCGATTTGGACGGTCGTGGACGAACTGGCGGCGATCCTGCGCGAGCCGCTGACCGCGACCGGCGACCTGGATTTCGCCTCGGAGCAGCTGGCGCGCCTGAGATCCACCGGGGGCGGAGCGGACCGGCAACTGGCCGCCTACCGCAGGCGGGACCGCCTGAGCGACGTCGTGGACGAGCAGTGCCTGTGACATCTATATACTCCGGAGCACAGGCCGACATAGCTCAGTTGGTAGAGCAGCTGTCTTGTAAACAGCAGGTCAGGGGTTCGAGTCCCCTTGTCGGCTCCAGCTTTGCCCGGGTGACCTCGTGGTCAGTCGAAAGTGGCGCGTAGTTCGGCGAACAGGGTGCGGTAGTGGTCCCGGCCGAAGGCGACAGCGGCGGCGTACAACGCAGTCAGCGCGGCCTCCAGCGGATCGTCGTGGGTGGCTTCGAAGATCGACGGGATGGCGGCGGCCTGCTGCAGCAAGTTGTCGTGCCTGCCGTCCAGTGAGGTGACCGTGGTGGACGGCATGGCCGGGTCGTTGAAGAACCGGTCCCACACCGCTTGGTGTGCGTCGAACGGCGGCGGCAGTGGCTCGCCGCGGTCCAGCGCCGCCAGGGCGGGCGCGATCCACGGTACGTCCGCGAGGCTCGCGCGGGTGTAGGCGCGGCGGGCGATCCAGCGGGCGGCCTGGCGCTGGCGCTCCGGCGACGACGCGGCGATCAGCTCGGCGAGATCGCGGTCCAGCGTCGCGGCGGCGAAGGCGTTGCCGCGCAGGTGCCGCAGGCGTTCGCTGGGCAGCGCGCCGCCCCAGCGCTTCAGCTCGGCCTGCCGCGCGCGGAGTTCCAGCGCGCGGCGTTCCTCCTCTTTGCGCACACGTTCTGCTTCGGCTCGTTCCTCCGGCGTCGGCGGAGGCGGTAGCTCTCGCGCGTATTTGTGCCAATAGGCCGCCGCCGCGCTGGTCTCCTTCAGCACGGCATCCGGGCGCGGCGGGCTCGGCCAGAACTGCAGCAGGTACCGGTCCACCGGCTCCTCGTCGTCGAACACCGTGTCCGCGTCGCGCGCCGCGTCCATGCCGACGCCGCAGTAGCGCACCCGGTAGTCGATGGCCTGGAGACCCAGCGGGTACGAATCCCCGCCTCCCCATTCGACGAGTGCCACGTGCGGCGTCGGCGCACGGAACGAGACCTCGACGACTTCCTCCCACGAGTCCGCCGGCGGCGGCTCCTCGTCGAGCACTTCGACGGTGAACCCGACCTGCCCGGTGTGCAGTCCGGTGATCAGGAACAACATGCCGGGCACACCCGCACCGCACAGCCCGTTCGACTGCCCGGCGAAGGTCGCCGACATGTCCCCGCCGAACTCGCTCGCGCGGCCCTCCACGTAGATCTGCCCGTAGTGGACGTGCACCTCGCCGTGGAGGACCGTGGTCATGCCCGCAGCGTAGCCAGTTCGGAGCTGGTCAGTTCCACGCCCATCGACCGCAGGACGGTGTCCAGTTCGGCCGGCGGCACCGTGCGCTTGGTGGTTTCGCCGGTGGCGTGCTCGGTGGTCAGGGTGTCGCCGACCAGGCGGTTGCTGACGCGGTCGCCGCGGGTCATCACCACCAGCTGCCCGCTGAACGGCGACTTCGGGTGCGTCGAGATGTAGTGGTTCGACACGTCGTAGTCGATCTGGTGCTGCGGCAGGTCGTCGGTGGCGTGCAGGCGCGTCCAGCCGTCGGCCTCGTGGCGCCAGAGAATCCACAGTGGACCTTCGCGGGTGATCCGGTGGAGCCAGCCGTTCTGGTCCTGCTCGTGGCCGTCGACCAGTGGCATCGGCGTGACCAGCCCGGTGCCGAAGCCGACGTCGACGAGGTGGTCGATGCCCGCCACCCGCACCAGCACGACCATGTGGGTGCGGGGACCGTTCTTGTCCGGCTGCACCCGCGCCATCCGGCGGCGCACGTCGAACCCGAGCAGTTCCAGCGCCGCGGAGAACAGCAGGCCGTGCTCGTAGCAGTACCCGCCGCGTCGTCGGTGGACCAGCTTGTCGGCGATCACCTTCAACTCCAGGCCGGGGTGCGGCCCCAGCAGCACGTCGAGGTTCTCGAACGGGATGGACCGCACGTGCGCCTCGTGCAGCGACCGCAACGCCGCCGCCGACGGCTGGACGCGGGCGTGCCCGATCCGCGCCAGGTACGCGTCGAGGTCCAGGTCCTCCAGTTGCCATTCGCTCATCGCACGATTCCTTTCGACTGCCAAGGGGAATGCGACCTCAACGCCGTGCCGGAGGCGTTCTCGGTGCTGTCCATGGCATCGATGCTGCAACCTCGATCACACTGGAGGTCCAGAGCGAGCTAGAGCCGATTTCCCGTCCCGCTGACCGAGATGCCGCCGCTCGCCGGGATGTCCACGAGCAGGCGGCTCGGCCTGCCCATGTCCTCGCCCTGGTGGATGGTGACGCGGCCGGTGACGCCCAGCTCTCGCAGGTAGGCACCGAAGGCGGCCGCGGCGGCGCCGGTGGCCGGGTCCTCGTAGACACCGCCGGGCGGGAACGGGTCCCTGGCGTGGTAACCGTCCGGGCCCGGCCAGACCAGTTGCACGGTGGTCCAGTCCTCCCGCGTCATCAGCGCGCCGAGCGCCTCGAAGTCGTAGTCCAGTTTGGCCAGGCGTTCCCGGGCGGAAACCACGAGCACCAGGTGGTGGGCACCGGCGAAGGCGACGCGCGGGGGCATCGCCGGGTCCAGGTCGGCCTCGGTCCAGCGCAGGGCCGCCAGAGCCTCGCTGACCAGCGACGGAGGCGCGTCCCGAACCGAAGGAGGCACGCTGGTCAGCGTCGCGAGCAGCCGGTCGTCCTCGTAACGCGTCTCCACCACGACCTCCCCGGCCTTGGTCTGGAGCGCCAGCGAGCCGACGCCGAACCGTTCGGCGTGCGCGACCGCGGTCGCGATGGTGGCGTGCCCGCAGAACGGGACCTCGGCCAGCGGGCTGAAGTAGCGGATGCGGTTCCCGGTGAACAGGAACGCGGTCTCCGAGTACCCGAGTTCCGCGGCGATCTCCAGCATCCGGTCGTCGCCGAGGCCGTCGGCGTCCAGCACCACCCCGGCCGGGTTGCCGCCTTCGCCGTCGACGTCGAAGGCCGTGTACCGCTCGATGTTTGTCATGCGTCCAGCCTGCGGCCACACCTGCCATCATGTCCAACGATGACTTCCGATGTGAACGATCGGAGAGCCCGATGGACACCCGACTCCTGCGCAGCTTTCTCGCCGTGGTGCGCACCGGCAACATCACCGCCGCCGCCGGTGAGCTGGCCTTCGCCCAGTCCACGGTCACCGCGCACGTCCAGGCGCTGGAGCGGCTGACCGGCGCCCGCCTGCTGGACCGGCACGCCGCCGGGGTCACGCCGACGCACGCCGGCGGCCGCCTCGCCGAGCGCGCCAGGCAACTGCTCGACCTCGAGGACCGCATGCTCGCCGAACTCGCCGAACGGCGACCGGCCGGGCCCGTGCGGCTGTACGCGCCCGAGTCCGTCTGCGCCTACCGGCTGCCGTCCGTGCTGCGCGAGATCACCCGGCAGCTGCCCGACGTCCGCCTCACCCTCGTGCCCGCGGCCACGCGCGCGGCGGTGCGGGCGCTGGGGGAGCGGCAGGCCGATCTCGCGCTCGCGCTCGAACCCGGCATTCGATACTCCACAGTGGACAGCGTCGATCTCGGACGCCAACGGCTGTCGCTGGTCGCGCCGCCGGACACGCCGTTGCCGCGCACCCGCGCGATCACCGCGGCCGAACTCACCGAAGCGGGCGTGCTCCTGCTCGAACACGGCTGCGGCTACAACGACGAACTCGCCGAAATGGTCGCCGACGCCCCACCGCGCTACGGCGGCGTCGAGGTGGTCAAGCGCTGTGTGGAAGCCGGTCTCGGCCTGGCCCTGCTGCCCACCGTCACGGTGGCGCCGGAACTCGAAGCCGGCCGCCTCGTCGAACTGCGGCCGCCGCCGATCGAGCGCTACCACCTGTGGCTGTTGCGCCGCCGCGACCAGTGGGCGTCACCGGCCGTCGAAGCGGTGGCTGAGCTGCTCACCACACTATGCACCTAGTTGCATTGCACCCAGTTGCATATTAGCATCCGAAACCATGGCCCTCGAGCACGCGATCCTGGTTTCGCTGACCGAACGGGACGGCTCCGGCTACGAGCTGGCCCGCCGGTTCGACCGGTCGATCGGCTTCTTCTGGGGCGCCACCCACCAGCAGATCTACCGCGTGCTCAAGCGCATGACCGAGGCGGGCTGGCTGTCGAACGAGCTGGTCCCGCAGGACGGCAGGCCGGACAAGAAGGTCTACCGCGTCAGCGAACAGGGTCGTGACGAGCTGCGGCGATGGCTGGCCGAGCCGGGTGAACCGGCGATCCTGCGCGACGAGCTGGCGGTCAAGGTCCGCGGCGCGAGCCTCGGCGACGGCGCCGCCGTGCTGGCCGAGGTGCGCCGCCACCGCGACCGGCACGCCGAACGCCTCGACGTCTACCGCGAGATCGAGAAGCGCGATTTCCCGGACCCGGCCGGGCTCACCGGCCAGGACCTCCACCAGTACCTGGTGCTGCGCGGGGGCGTGCGCGCCGAGCAGTCGTTCGTCGAATGGTGCGACGAGGTCGCCGAGGCGTTGGAAAGGGAAGGCCGATGAGCGAGTACCCGAACCTGCTGGCCCCGCTCGATCTCGGGTTCACCACACTGCGCAACCGCGTGGTGATGGGCTCGATGCACACCGGGCTGGAGGACCGGGCGCGCGACGCCGGCAAGCTCGCCGAGTACTTCGCCGAACGCGCCCGCGGTGGGGTCGGCCTGATGATCACCGGTGGTTACGCGCCGAACCGCGAGGGTTGGCTGCTGCCCTTCGCGTCCAAGCTGACCACGCACGCCGAGGCGAAGCGGCACCGCCGGATCACCGGCGCGGTGCACGAGGCCGGTGGCAAGATCGCGCTGCAGATCCTGCACGCGGGGCGGTACGCCTACCACCCGCTGAGCGTGTCGGCCTCGGCGATCAAGGCGCCGATCAACCCGTTCCGGCCGCGGGCGCTTTCCGATCGCGGTATCCGGCGCCAGGTCGACGACTTCGCCCGCTGCGCCGCGCTGGCCCGCGAAGCCGGGTACGACGGCGTCGAGATCATGGGCTCCGAGGGCTACTTCATCAACCAGTTCCTCGCGCCGCGCACCAACAAGCGCACCGATCGCTGGGGCGGCCCCGCGGAGAACCGGCGCCGGATCGCGGTGGAGATCGTGCGCCGCGTGCGGGAGGCGGTCGGCCCGGACTTCATCATCGTCTACCGGCTGTCCATGGCCGAGTTCGTCGAGGGCGGGCAGACCTGGGACGAGATCGTCGCGCTGGGCAAGGAGGTCGAGGCGGCCGGGGCGAGCATCATCAACACCGGCATCGGCTGGCACGAGGCGCGGGTGCCGACCATCGTGACTTCCGTGCCGCGCGCCGCGTTCACCGAGATCACCGCGAAGTTCAAGCCGCACGTGGAGATCCCGGTGATCACGTCGAACCGGATCAACATGCCGCAGGTGGCCGAGGAGGTGCTCGCGCGCGGTGACGCGGACCTGGTGTCGATGGCCCGCCCGCTGCTCGCCGACCCGGAGTGGGTGCGCAAGGCCGAAGCCGGGCTGAGCGACGAGATCAACACCTGCATCGCCTGCAACCAGGCCTGCCTCGACCACGCCTTCGTGCACAAGAAGGTTTCGTGCATGGTCAATCCGCGGGCCGGGCGCGAGACCGAGCTGGTGCTGCTGCCCACGCGGCGCGGCAAGAACGTGGCGGTGGTCGGCGCCGGTCCGGCCGGGCTGTCCGCCGCGGTCACCCTGGGCCAGCGCGGTCACCGGGTCGAGTTGTTCGAGGCGGAGCCCGAGATCGGCGGCCAGTTCGGCATCGCCCGGCTCATTCCCGGCAAGGAGGAGTTCGCCGAGACGATCCGGTACTACCGGCGCCAGCTGGAGCTGTCCGGGGTGAAGCTGCACCTGGGCACCCGCGCCACCGCCGCCGAGTTGACCGGGTTCGACGAGGTCGTACTGGCCACCGGGGTGACCCCGAGGGTGCCCGCCATCCCCGGCATCGACCACCCCAAGGTTCTGTCCTATGTGGACGTAGTGCGGTACGGGAAACCGGTGGGGGACAAGGTCGCGGTGATCGGCGCCGGTGGCATCGGGGTGGACGTCAGCGAGTTCCTCACGCACGCCTCCTCGCCCGCGCTGAACCTGGACGAGTGGCAGGCGGAGTGGGGCGTGGCCGAGGGCGGGCTCACCGAAGCGCGCCCGGAGCCGTCGCCGCGCAAGGTGTACCTGTTGCAGCGCAAGGCCGAACGCATCGGCAAGGGACTCGGCAAGACCAGCGGCTGGGTGCACCGGGCGGCGTTGAAGGCCAAGGGTGTCGAGCAGCTGACCGGGGTCAACTACGAGCGGATCGACGACGAGGGCCTGCACCTCACCTTCGGCAAGAACCGCGAACGGTCGCGGGTGCTCGACGTGGACACCGTCGTGGTCTGCGCCGGGCAGGAACCGGTGCGGGAACTGGCCGATCAGCTGAACGGCCTACCGGTGCACCTGATCGGCGGCGCCGAAGTGGCCGCCGAGCTGGACGCCAAACGGGCGATCGAGCAGGGCACCCTGCTCGCCGCGCGGATCTGACCCCGGCGCGTCGGTACCGCCACGGCGTGGTCCGGCCGCATACTCCAGCCGTGATGAGGTCGCGGTGGGTGCTGCTGGTGTTGTTGTCCTTCGTCTCGGCGTGCGCCGCCCCGGTGCAGACCGAGCCCGCTCAGCCGGCTGGTGACGCCGGGCCGCCGCGTCAGTTGCTCGAGCAGCTGGTGATCGGCGAGCGCGGCAGCATGGACGGGTACGACCGCGAGCAGTACCCGCACTGGTCCGCGCACGAGAACAACTGCAACACGCGCGAGCTGGTGCTCAAGCGCGACGGCAAGGACGTCAAGGCGGGTTCGGACTGCGCGCCCAGCTCGGGTTCGTGGACCAGCCCGTACGACGGCGAGACCTGGACCAAGGCGTCCGATGTGGACATCGACCACATGGTGCCGCTCGGGCACAGCTGGGTCAGCGGCGCGCGGTCGTGGACCAAGGAGCGGCGCGAGGAGTTCGCCAACGACATGACGCGCCCGCAGCTGCTCACCGTCACCGACAACGTCAACCAGCAGAAGAGCGACAAGGCGCCGGACGAGTGGAAGCCGCCGCTGGTCTCCTACTGGTGCACCTACGCCGGTGACTGGATCGAGGTCAAGCACCACTACGGGCTGACGGTCACCGAACGGGAGAAGACGGCGTTGTCGGAGATGCTGAACCGGTGCTGAACTGCCGCGCGCGGTGGGCGAGCAGGGTGCCGCCGGCCATCGCCGCGGGCAGCACCACGATGCCCGCCAGCGGGATCAGGCAGAGCAGGTAGGTGGGCGTCGCGAAGCCGAGCGTCATCGCGCGCTTGCCGCCGAGCGTCCGGCGGCGCACCTTGAGGTTCAGCCCGCGCCGGGTGAACGGGATCGCGGTCAGCTCCAGCGCCAGCAGCCAGGACCCGACCAGCGCGGCGAGCACCGGGACCACGGTCTGCCCGAGCACCGGGATGAAGCCGGCCAGGAACAGCGGGATGCCGAACAGGATCGCCAGCAGCACCAGCAGCAGGGTGTCGCGCAGGCCGATCCAGGCGGCCCGGCCCCAGCCGACCTGGTGCGCGTCCGGCACGCCGCCGAGTTCGTGGTCCTCGACGTGCTCGGCGATCGCCTCGTAGAACGGGCCGCCGAGGATCAGCGTCAGCCCGGAGAACAGCAGCAGCGAGATCGCCACCGCGGCGACCACGATGGACACCCCGGCGGCCACCCGCAGGATCGTCTGCCAGGTCTGGGACCAGTCGTCGGCGAACGGGGTGGCCCAGGTGATCAGGGCGTCCGCGTTCAGCGCGAGTGCCAGGATGCCGCCGAAGAGCAGCAGGCTGGTCAGCAGCGCCGGGATGGCACCGAGCAGGAACAGTTTGCCGTTGCCGAAGATCAGGCCGAAGCCCCTGGCCAGCATGCCGGCGCCGGCACCGAAGTCACGTAGCGTTTTGCCCACCGGCGCGAGCTTAGCGGCCGCGAGACCGGATCGGGGCTAGTCACCGGCGAGCCGTCGGCGGCGGTATTCGCCGGGAGGCAGGCCGGTGGCGTCGCGGAACAGCCGGGTGAAGTGCGCCGCGTTGACAAAACCGCAGCGTGCGGCGATCTGCGCGATCGAATCCTCGCGGTGCGCCGGATCGGCCAGCAGCTCCCGCGCTCGCTCCATCCGCGACTGCCGGATGAACTCGGCGATGCCGCCGCCCTCGCCGGTGTCCTCGAACAGCTGGTAGAGCCGCCGCCGGGAGACCGCGTGCGCGCTGGCCACCGAGGTCACCGACAGCCCGGGATCGGCGAGGTGGCGCAGGATGAACTGCTCCACCTCGTGCCGCCGGGTGGCGCCGCTCCTGGCGGTGCCGTGACGCGGACCGACCGAGCGCAGCAGCAGCTCGGCCAGTCCGGTCAGGTAGTGGTCGAACCCGGCCGCGTCGATCTCGTCGTCCGGTTCGTCGGCCGGGTGCTCCGGCAGGGTGTTGACCACCAGCCTGGTGAGGACCTCGCCGACCGGCAGCGGCCGGAACAGCAGTTCCTCGACCGCGCGGGGCGGCAGGTGCACCGCGGCGGCGTCGACCCGGATCGCCCACCACTCGTTGCGTCCATTGTGGACTATGGAGTGGGCGACCGAGGAGGTGCTCACCATCAGCTGCCCGGCGGGCACGATCAGCCGCCGCCGGTCGACCAGCACGGTGCGCTCGGCGGTGCCGCACAGCGACAGCAGCAGCCATTCGCCGTCCTCGTCGTCCGGGTTGACGTGCCAGATGCAGCGGTCGAGGTCGTAGTCGCCGGAGCCGATCGCCGTGCCGAGTCCGGCTCGCACCCTCATCCGAGCCGAACTCGGCCTGAGCCCCCACAACACCCCGTCCACCTTGGCGCGGCCGATCAGCAGGGCGGCCACCTGCTCGACGTCGCCCTCCGCCGTTCCCTTGGCGGAGTTGAACTCGAGCGCGTAGACCGCGCTGACCGGGGCGCCGTCGCCGGAAGAGGGGTGCGTCATCTCCCACCTCCCTACCCCACCGCCATTATGCGGGCGATCCGCCCGAAACCGGCCGGAGTGGACGGATGGACAAACATTTTGTACCCCTGGGCAAAAACGCCGCTCGACTGCGCAAACCCGCAATAGTGCCGCACAACTGGGCAAAGTAATCGATATACGGGTGTCTACAGTGGCAGGAACTCGCCGGGGAAATTTTTCTCCGCGCCGCCGCCGAGGAGGAATCAGATGTCGTACGTCACCGAGGGGCAACCGGCGGACAGAAGTAGCGACCACCGGCACAACGTCGCCACCGGGGTTCGGCGTTCGCCGCAAATGCGTCCTTTTCCGGTCTTCGACGAGCGCCAGCCGCCGCGAATGGAGGTGCCGGCGGCCGTGGTGGTCAGCCCGGTCCCGCTGATCCGCGAGGGAATGGCCAGGGCGCTGGAACAAATATTCGGACGCGTTGTAGTGCATTCCGCCACCGATCTGGAAGCCGCCACCCGTTTGGCCCAGCGTGTTGGTGACGGACTGTTCTGGGTGCACGAGAAGGCGTACCCGCACCTGGGCTTCGTGCAGGTCTTCGCCCGGCGCCGGTCCACCCGCGGCATCGTCGTCCTGCTCGACCCGGGCGGCGACCGCCCCGTTCCGGTGCGGGTCAGCGAGGCCATCCGCGCCGGCGCCACCGTGGTGCTGGACAGCGCCAGTCCGGCCGAGGTGCTGGCCACCGGGCTGCGCCGGGCCGTGCACGGGCAGAACTATCTCTCGCCGCGGCTGCGGCCGGGCTTCACCGCCGCCACCTCGGCACCGACCGAGCGCCCGCACGTCAGCCCGCTCACCGTGCGCGAATCACAACTGCTCCGGCTGATGGCCGAGGGATTGGACAATCGGACCATCGGCGAGACGCTGAACATTTCCGTGGAAACCGTGCGCACGCACGTGAAATCCATCCTGAAGAAGCTGTCCGCGCGAAACCGGTGCGATGCCGTCGGGCGCGCATTCCGGCTCGGGATCGTGGAGCCGGAAGCGCTGCCACCGGTGCGGTTCTCGGCCTGATAAGGACGCTTACCCGCCGCGGAATTCGCTCGGCTTCGCGCCGAAGGTACGGGTGAAGACGCGGCTGAAATGGGCGTGGCTGGTGAATCCGGCCTGACGGGCGATCGCGCCGATGGTTTCGTTCGTCCTGGTCGGATCCGCCAGCATTTCCTTCGCCCGGACGAGGCGGCGTCGCCGGACGTAACCGGCGACCCCGTCCTCGTCTTCGAAGATCTGGTACAGCGCGCTGCGGGAGATGTGGTGGGCGGCGGCGATCGAATCCACGTCCAGCCGGGGATCGTCGAGGCGGTCGTGGATGTACTGGCGGATCTGCTGCTTGCGGGCCTGCCGCGGCTCGGGCGCGGCGGTCCTCCCGAGCAGCGAGCGCACCACCAGGTCGCCGAGTCCGGTCAGGTAGTTCTCCGCGCCGAGCACGTCGAGCTCACCGTATTCGGCCATGCTGTCGGCGGCCGTGGTGAGCAGGTTCCGCAGTGCGGGCGGCAGCGGGGTCGGGCGGGTGCGCAGCCGGTCCAGTTCGCGGCGGGACACGGTGAGCCGGTCCGCCGCCACCCACAGGCCGGTGGCCAGGCCGCGGGCGCGGCTGACCGCGCGCAGTGGTCCCGGCGCGGCGATCAGCAGCTCGCCGGGGGCGTGCATGATCTCGCGCCCACCGGTGGTGATCCACCACGGTGAGTGCTCCAGCACGTAGAAGCCGACGAACTCGTCGGACTCCTCAATGGACACCCGCACCGGCGGCAGGTCGGCCTGGGTGATCTTGCTGGTCGGCGAGCTGACCAGGGTGAGCCGGGCGGTGCGGTCGGCCTGGCCGGGTGTGGCGGGCTCGATCGCGGCCAGCCCGGCGGTGGACACCTGCACCGAGGTCTCGAACTCGGCCCACGCGATGCCCTCCGGCGCGGCGGACAGGTGGCACCGGTGCACCTTCGAACTTCCGTACCACCTGTGCATCCGGCACCTCCACCCGTGCTGCGGGAAACGATTTCCCGTGCCAGGCGCGCCCCCGAGCGCGTCTGGTCCGGTACGTGTGTGACGCACGGACCAGACGCTCATCACGCGAGTTTCATGTGACGCATGTCACATCTTTACGAGGAGCAGGTGTTCAACATGGACTGGAGCGAGGTCTTCTCGGCCGACTGCGCGCGCAGGCCCCAGTAGTGCTTGGAGCGGATCCACATCTTGGCGTAGGTGCAGCGGTAGGACGAAACGGACGGTTGCCAGGCCGACGGGTCCTTGTCGCCCTTGGCCTGGTTGACGTCGTCGGTGACGGCGATCAGCTGTGGGCGGGTGAGGTCGTTCGCGAACTGCTGGCGCTTGCTGGTGGTCCACGAGTTCGCGCCGGAGCGCCACGCCTCGGCCAGCGGCACGATGTGGTCGATGTCCACATCGGCCGCGTTCGTCCAGGTCGCACCGTCGTACGGGCTGAACCAGCTGCCCGAGACCGCGGCGCACGCCGAGTCCTGCACGACGTTCTTGCCGTCCCGCTTGAGCACCGTCTCCCGGGTGTTGCAGCTGCCGGACACAGTGGACCAATGGGGGAACAGGTCGCGCGAATAGCCGGTGAGGCTGCCCTCGGCGGCGACGGTCAGCGCGCTCAGTTCCGCCTGCGCGGTGGCCTTGCTCGGGATGTTCGGCGGGGTGGCGGCGGCCGGCGTGGTGATCGTCACGGTGAGGGCGGTGGCGGCCAGCGCGGACGCGACGGCCGGGACGGTCCAGCGGATCACGGTTCCTCCAGGTGGGGACGTGGATGGGCCCTGTGACGGTGACCGATCCGCATTGCACTGCGGTCGCCGGTGCGTAACCGGTTCACGACGCTTGGTGGAAACTTTCCACGTGGTTGGACACGGACGTACGGAACGATCCAGGCAGGCGGCTCGTTGCCCGCGCATGCGTCGGGCGAAAGTGGAACTGCCGGTGCCGATCCGCGGGCTGGTGGTGGTCGCCGGAATCCCGGGTGCGGGGAAGAGCACCCTGCTCGCCCGCGCGGAGAACGAGGCGGGCGCCGACCTGCTCGACTCCGACCAGGTGCGGGCCTGGTTCAGCCGCGTGCTGCCGTCCTGGGTGCGTTATCGCTGGTACCGGCCGCTGGTGCACCTGGGGCACCGGTCGCGGATCCTGCTGTTCTCCCTGCGCCGCGGCCGGGGCGTGGTCGCCCACGAGCCGGCGACCAGGGCGAGCACGCGCGCGATGCTGATCGTGATGGCCGTGCTCGCCGGGCGCAGCCGTCACCTGCTGTGGGTGCACACCACGCCGGGTGAGGCCGCGGCCGGTCAGCTGGCGCGGGGCCGGGTGCTCGCCGCGCGATCGTTCACGCGGCACGTCCGGCGGGCGGAGAAGGTCGAACGCGGGCTCGCGGACGGGCGGCCCCCGCGTGGCTGGCACACCGTGGAGGTGCTGGACCGGCCACCGCTGGAAACCCCGATCGTGTTGTGCGCACCCTGAGCTGTGCACAACCGGCCGCCGGAGTTATCCACAGGCTTTGTCCACATGTGGGTGAACGGAACATCACCCCGGGTCACCAGCCGCTGGTGGCCGATCGACGTCCGCCTTCGCCCTGCGCGAGCGCCGAGGTCAGCTCGTCCCTGGCGCGGAACACCCTGGACCGGATGGTGCCGACCGCGCACTCGCAGATCTCCGCGGCCTCGGCGTAGGACAGGCCGGTGATCTGGGTGAGCACGAACGCTTCGCGCCGGTCCTCGTCCAGCTCGCCGATCAGCTGCTGGAGCACCACCAGCCTGCCGTGGTCCGGGGTCTTGACCTGCTCGGCCTCGGCCACCCACTCCTCGACCGGGGTGGTGCGCGGACGGCGGCGGTTGCCACGCAGGTGGTCGGCGGCCACCCGCTTCGCGATGGCCAGCAGCCACATCCGCGCGGGGGAGCGGCCGGCGAACCGCGGCAGCGCGGCGAAGGCACGCAGATAGGTCTCCTGCACCAGGTCCTCGGCGGAGCCGGGATCGGACAGGTAGCTCAGCAGCCGGTGCAGCTGGTGCCGGGTGGCGGCGACGAACTGCTCGGCGGCGTGCCGGTCGCCGGCGGCCGCGCGGAACGCCTGGCGGGTGATTTCGTCGTCATCCACAAGAGATCACCCTAAGCGGTGGTGGAACGATTTCGCCATGACGTGCCGCGATCCGGGAACTTTCCGGCTTCGGCCGACGACTGAACAGCTATGGAGTGTTCGACCGTTCGCGAGGGGATTTCGGCGACGCTGGACGGTGAGGATCCGGGCGTGCCGATGGCCGACTTGGAGGCGCACGTCGACGGGTGCGCCGACTGCGCCGCCTGGTGGGAGGCGGCGGCGGGGATCACGCGGCTGGCCAGGCTGGCGCCGGTGACCGAACCGCCCGCGGTGCCGGAGCGGGTGTACGCGAGGGTGGCCGCGAAACCGGGGGTGGACCGGCTGCGGTGGGCGCTGGTGCTGGTCGCGGTGTGCCAGTTCTCGGTGGTGGTCTCGCAGTTGCTGATGCCGATGCCGGGCATCACCGGGGAGGCGCACGGCGGTCATCTGCAGCACGAGACGGCGGCGTTCAACTTCGCGATCGCGGTCGGGCTGCTGTTCGTGGCGGCACGGCCGTTCCGCGCGCGGACGCAGCTGCCGCTGCTGCTCAGCTTCGCCGGGGTGCTGGTGTTCCTGTCCATTGTGGAC
This sequence comes from Amycolatopsis sp. YIM 10, assembly GCF_009429145.1. Lineage (GTDB taxonomy): Bacteria > Actinomycetota > Actinomycetes > Mycobacteriales > Pseudonocardiaceae > Amycolatopsis. The sequence goes on from NZ_CP045480.1 coordinate 596,052, forward strand.
GTACTGGGCGGGCAGGTCGGCTGGTACCGGCTCAGCGGGCACGTGCCGCTGCTGCTCGGGGTGCTGTGCACGATCCTGCTCGGCTTCGGCCGGTGGCGGGCGCCCGAGCCGGGCAGCCACGTGCGGGAGGACGCCGAGACCTTCACCGCCACCGCGGACGCCGAGTCGTCCCGCCCACGCCGCCGCGCGAAGACCGACCGGCACCAGCCCCCGGCGGCGAAGCGGGTCGCCTAGTCAGTGTTCTGACAGTGGTTTGCGTGGCGGTGCGGGCCGGCGGCCCACCGCAAGCGGCTCCGCCGCTTACCAGTACGGCCTAGTTCTTGCGGGCGCCGGAGAGGGCGCGGACTACGGCCATGCACTGGTCCTCGACGTAGTCCAGTCCGCCCTCTTCGGCGATCCGGCGTGCTTCTGGCGAGACGATGCCCTGTTGCAGCCACAACGCCTTGGCGCCGATGGCCACCGCCTGCCGGGCGATTTCCGGGGCCTCGGCGGCCGGGCGGAACACGTTCACGATGCCGATCGGCTCAGGGATTTCCGCCAGGGTTCGATAGGCGGGCTCACCGAGGAGTTCGGTCGCGCTGGGGTGCACACCGAGCACGTGGAACCCGGCGGCCCGCATCGCGGCGGGCACGGAATGCGCCGCCTTCTCCGGATTGGTGCTCAGCCCGACCACGGCGATGGTGCGGTGCTCGGTGAGCAGGCGCTCGGCCAATTCGATCATGTTTCCTTCAACAGATCTGCGCGGCCGTCAATTCCGGCGGTCATGAAATCGACGCGCGCATTCGAGCGGGCCAGGCGTAAAATCGGCGCGGCGAAGGAGGCGTCATGAGGACGGTCACCTGGGACAAGGGGCGGCGGTCATGACGGGCGGAGCCCGGCGGTTCGGCCGCCGATGCCGGCATGACTACGAAGTCGCGGAGGCGCACCACCACCAGGTGGAGCAGCCGCGGCAACAGCAAGCCACCGAGCAGCCGAGAACAACCGAACGCGCGGAGCCCACGGACCACCGCCGCCAGGACCCCACCCGCCCGTAGGCCCGGTCAGGCAGCGGGCCGGGTGCGGCGGATCCAGAGCAGGCCCAGCACCGGCAGCACGAGGGGGATGAACAGGTAGCCCTTCCCGTACGCGGACCAGACGGTGGCGTGCGGGAAGGCGGCCGGGTCGACCAGGCTGAACGTGCCGATCGCGAGCACCCCGGCCAGTTCGAACAGGCACGAGGCGGTGGCCACCTTCCGCCCGCCCCGGCTGCCCCTGGCCAGGCCGAAGGTCGCCAGGATGTAGACCACCGCGGCCACCGCCGATAGCGCGTAGGCCAGCGGGGCCTCGTCGAACCGGGTGGCGATCTGCACGACCGAGCGCGAGGTCGCGCCGATGGCGAAGATCGCGTACAGCGCCACCAGCACGCGCCCCGGGCCGGTGCTGGTGGTCGGCTTGGTCTCAGGCACCGCGCAACTCCCAGATCTGCTGCATCCGCACGATCATCACCGGCAGCGCCAGGCAGGCCACGATCAGCACCCCGGTGCCCCAGCGGGTGCGCTCGGTCATCGACCACAGCACCGCGATCGGCAGGATGACCAGGATGCCGACCAGGTAGGCGATGAACTCCGGCCCGTCCACCGGCCGGTCGGTGTTGGCGAAGTTGATGATCCCGGCGACGGTCTGCACCAGCAGCGCCACCTCGATCACCGCGAGCGCGCCGTAGAGCGGCCGGTTCGGCGGCCGGTCGCGGAGCACGTGCACCAGCGCCCACACGGCACCCACCAGGGTGGCGATGATCAGGGCGGTCGCGAGGCTATCGATCATGATTTCACCGAGTCCAGCCTAGCTAGCCCAGGTTCGCGTCGACGAAGCACCAGCGCCAGGTCTCGCCGGGTTCGTAGCTGCGCATGACCGGGTGCCGCGTGTCGTGGAAGTGGGCGCTGGCGTGCTTGCCGACGGACGAGTCGCAGCAGCCGACGTGGCCGCACTCCAGGCACAGCCGCAGGTGCACCCACGAACCGCCGTCGCGCAGGCACTCGGCGCAGCCCTCCGGGGTTTCGGGTTCGGTGTCGGCCGGGGCCTTGTCCAGGTGCTTGCACCGGCCCGCGGTGGCGGCGGGCGTGCTCAGCTCGCGCGTCTCGTCGAGGTCGATGTCCTCCGGTTCGGCGAGCATCGACTCCTCGATGTCGAGCGCCTCCAGCACACGCCGCAGCACGTCGTCGTCGACCCGGCCGGACGAGCGCGCCTCGAGCAGCACCCCGCGCTCGGCCTCCAGCATCTCGCGGCGCAGTCGCGTGTAGACGTCGCTCGGGGTCTCGGTCAGCTCGCTCTGGCGGCCGAGCTGCTCCCAGGCCGAATCCGAGCGGTGGCTCAACCTGTCGCGCAGCCGCTCGACCACCTCCGGCGGATCATCCGGGCGGCGCACCTTCTCCAGCTCGTCCAGCGCGGCGCGGGTCATGTCGTGCATCAGGGCCGCTTCCTGGAGCGCGTCCTCGGCGGGATCGGGCGGCGGCAGGCCGAGCCACCGGACCAGCCTGGGCAGGGTCATGCCCTGGAGCAGCAGCGTGCCCGCCACCACCACGAACGCGGCGAGCACCAGCACCGGCCGGTGCGGGGTGTCGGCGGGCAGCACGAACGCGGCGGCCAGGGTGACCACGCCGCGCATGCCCGCCCACGAGATCACCGCGGAGTACGACCACGGCCATGCTTTTCCCCGCAGAAGCCGACGGAGGCCGCCGATGGCGAACATCCAGGCGATGCGGGTCAGCACGGTGGCCGCCAGCACCGCCGCGCAGACGCCGACCAGCGCGCCGATGCCCAGGTCGGAGCGGCCCGCCTCCTCCAGGATGCGACGCAGTTGCAGGCCGATCAGCAGGAAGACCAGGTTCTCCAGCAGGAACTGCACGGTCCGCCAGTTGAGCCGGTTGGCCAGCCGCGAGGAGCCCGACAGCATGCGCGGCTCGTGGTTGCCCAGCATCAGCCCGGCGATCACCACGGCCAGCACCCCGGAGCCGTGGATCTCCTCGGCGGCCAGGTACGCGGCGAACGGGACCACCAGCGAGGTCGCGGTGTCCAGCACGGGGTCGTCCATCCGCGTGCGCAGCAGGTAGGCGACCTTCCCGGCGACCAGGCCGACCAGCACGCCACCACCCGCGGCGAGCAGGAAGTCGCCGCCGACCTCCAGCAGTGACACCGAACCGGCGATGGCCGCGATCGCGGTGCGCAACGCGACCAGCGCCGACGCGTCGTTGAGCAGGCTCTCGCCTTCGAGGATGCGCACGATCCGGCGTGGCATGCCGACCCGGCGGGCGACCGCGGTGGCGGCGACCGCGTCCGGCGGCGCGACCACCGCGCCCAGCGCGAGCCCGGCGGCCAGCGGCAGGTCCGGGATGACCAGCCAGGTGACCAGGCCGACGCCGATCGTGGTGAACGCGACCAGGCCGACCGAGAGCAGCCCGATCGGGCCGCGGTTGCGGCGGATGTCGACCAGCGAGGTGCGGATCGCGGTGGCGTAGAGCAGCGGGGGCAGCAGTCCGAGCAGGACCACTTCGGGGTGCAGTTCGTAGTCGGGCACCCCGGGCACGAACGAGGCGCCGACGCCCGCGAGCACCAGGCACAACGGTTCGGACCAGTCGAACCGGCGCGCGATCGCGGTCACCACGAGCACGGCCACGATGAGCCCGACGATCTGGGCGGCTATCTCCACCGGCACATCATCCCCCGCGCCTGCCCCGAACGCCGACGCCGTGGATGTGGCGTTCACGGCACCCGGCTACGGCTGTCGCAGCCCGGTGAAGGCGATTTTGCAGATGGCGTCCGCCAACTCCTCACCCGAGGCGCCGCCGCGGGGGCGGTACCACTCGATCAGCGAGTTGACCATGCCGAACAGCAGCCGGCTGGTCACCGCCGGATCCACGTCCGGGCGCACGTCCCCCTCGGCCTCGGCCTCCTTCACCAGGTCCGTGACGATCCGGTCGAACTCGCGGCGGCGGGCCAGCGCGGCCCGCTCCACCTTCGTGTTGCCGCGCACCCGCAGCAACAGGGTGACAAACGGCAGCTGCTCGACCAGCACCGCGACGCTGCCGCGGACCAGCCGTTCCAGCCGGTCGATCGCGCGGCCGTTCTCGGCGGACACCTCGTCGGCGACCGCGAACAGGCCGTCGAGCGCGCGGTCCACGGCGAGCCGGAGCATCTCCTCCTTGCTCGGCACGTGGTGGTAGATCGCCGACTTGGTGATGCCCAGCTTCTTGGACAGGTCCTCCATGCTGGTGCCGTCGTACCCGCGTTCGTTGAACAGCTTCACCGCGACGGTCAGCAGCGACTCCAGGTCGTAGCCCGGCCTGCCCCGGCGTCCCGGCTTGGCCGTGGTCATGCCCGCTCTCGCCGGTCGACCACGCGGCGCATCTTGCCCATCGAACGCTCCAACGTGTCGGGGTCGACCACCGACACCCCGACGGTCACCCCCACTCGGTCCTTCACCTCGCGCACCAGATCGGCGGCCGCCGCGGCGCGCTGCTCGGTGGTCGCACCTTCCCGCGCCTCCACCTGCACGGTCAGGTGGTCCATCCGCTCCGGCCGGGTCAGCACCAGCTGGAAGTGCGGTGCCAGTGCCTCGGCGCGCAGCACGATCTCCTCGATCTGGGTGGGGAACAGGTTGACCCCGCGCAGGATGATCATGTCATCGGTGCGCCCGGTGACCTTCTCCATCCGCCGGAACTCCGGGCGCGCGGTGCCCGGCAGCAGCCGGGTCAGGTCCCGCGTGCGGTACCGGATGATCGGCAGCGCCTCCTTGGTCAGCGAGGTGAACAGCAGCTCACCGCGCTCGCCCTCGCCCAGCACGTCCTCGTCGATCGGGTCGATCACCTCGGGATAGAAGTGGTCCTCCCAGATGTGCAGCCCGTCCTTGGTCTCCACGCACTCCTGCGCCACGCCGGGACCCATCACCTCGGACAGCCCGTAGATGTCCACCGCGTCGATGTTCATCCGCTCTTCGATCTCCGCGCGCATCTGCTCGGTCCACGGCTCGGCGCCGAAGATGCCCACCTTGAGCGAAGTGGACCGCGGGTCGACGCCCTGGCGCTCGAACTCGTCGAGCAGGGTGAGCAGATAGGTCGGGGTGACCATGATGATCTCGGGCCGGAAGTCGGTGATCAGCTGCACCTGGCGCGCGGTCATGCCGCCGGACGCCGGGATCACCGTGCAGCCGAGCTTCTCCGCGCCGTAGTGCGCGCCGAGGCCGCCGGTGAACAGGCCGTAGCCGTAGGCCACGTGCACCTTGTGCCCCGGCCGCCCGCCCGCCGCCTCGATCGAGCGGGCCATCACCGTGGCCCAGGTGTCGATGTCGCGCTCGGTGTAGCCGACCACGGTCGGCTTGCCGGTGGTGCCGCTGGAGGCGTGGATGCGGCGGACCTGGTCCTGCGGCACGGCGAACATGCCGAAGGGGTAGTTGTCCCGCAGGTCGTTCTTGGTGGTGAAGGGGAACTTCGCCAGGTCGGCCAGTGTCCGGCAGTCCTGCGGCTTGATCCCGGCCTCGTCGAACTTCCTGGTGTAGAGCGGCACGTTGCGGTACGCGTGCTCGAGTGTCCACTGCAGACGCTCTAATTGGACGGTCTGGAGTTCGGCTTTGTTCACGACTTGTCCTTCTGTCCGATCACGCGGCTGCGGCCGCGGAACTCCGCGATCACCGCGCCGTCCGCCCGGCACACGGTCACGTCGTAGATCCCGTTGCGCCCGTAGCGCGTGCGCTCGGCCGCGGTCGCGGTGAGTTCGTCACCGAGCCGGGCCGAGGCCACGAAGTCGATCTCCGCGCCCGCCGCCACGGTCACCGGGCCGTGGCTGTTGCAGGCACAGGCGAAAGTGGTGTCGGCGAGCAGGAAGAGGTAACCGCCGTGGGCGATGTCGTGCCCGTTGACCATCGCCGAGGTGATCTTCATCCGCGCGACGGCGTGGCCGTCGGCGGCTTCGACGAGTTCGATGCCCAGTGCCCTGGACGCCTCGTCGGCCTCGAACATCTGGTGGGCGGCGTTGGGATCCATCGGCTCCCTACTCTTGCTAACTGACCGAATGGACGGTTAATACTGTTTCCGGCCGGGGTGGGTGTCAAGTATGGAGGTGCGCGTGGAAGCGATCGGAGTGATCGGCGGGGGCCGGATGGGCGCGGGCATCGCGCAGGTCTTCGCCGCGGCCGGGGCGCGGGTGTTCGTCGCCGAAGGGGACGCGGCGGCCGCCGACGCGGCACACGAGCGAGTGCTCGCCGGACTGCGGGCCACGGCCGAGCGCGGCAAGCTCGACGGCACGCCGGAACAGGTCATCGAACGGGTGACGGTCGGTCCCGCGATCGACGAGTTGCCCGCCGACGCGGCGCTGGTGGTCGAGGCCGTGCCGGAGACGATCGAGCTGAAGCTCGAGGTGCTGACCACCGCCGAGCGCGCCGTCGGGCCGGACACCGTGCTGGCCACCAACACCAGTTCGCTGTCCATCACCGAGCTGGCCGCCGCGCTGACCAGGCCGGACCGGTTCATCGGCATGCACTTCTTCAACCCGGTGCCCGCCTCGAAGCTGGTCGAGGTGGTGCTCGGCCCGGAGACCGCGGCCGCGGTGCGCGACCAGGTGCTCAACTGGGTCGGCCTGCTCGGCAAGAGCGAGGTCGTGGTGCGGGACTCGCCGGGCTTCGCGACCAGCAGGCTCGGCGTGATGCTCGGCCTCGAAGCCATCCGCATGCTGGAGGAGGGCGTGGCCGACGCGGAGTCGATCGACCGCGCGATGGAACTGGGCTACCGCCACCCGATGGGCCCGCTGCGGTCCACCGATCTGGTCGGTCTGGACGTGCGCCTGGCCATCGCCGAATATTTGACGAGCACGCTCGGCGACCGCTTCGAGCCACCGCGGCTTCTGCGGGAAAAAGTCGCCAACGGCGAACTGGGGCGCAAGTCGGGCAAGGGTTTCCACGACTGGAGCTGAAACCATGCCGGATGTGTTCGATCCGACGGTGTTCGCCGCCGGACTGCCCCACGAAGCCTTCCGCGAGTTGCGCGACACCGCGCCGGTCGCCTGGCAGGACGAGCCGGAGGTGCTCGGCTGGCCTGCCGGTCCCGGTTACTGGGCGGTGACCAGGCACGCCGACGTCAAGCACGTGCTGCGCACACCCGAGGTGTTCTCGTCCTGGCTCGGGGCCACGCAGATCCGCGATCCCGAGCCGGACGACCTGGCGTTCATCCGCCGGATGATCCTGAACATGGACGCGCCGGAGCACAACCGGCTGCGCAAGGTGGTCGCCGCGGTGTTCACCCGCAGGCGGCTCGAACGCTCGGCCGAGCGGATCGCCGGACGCGCGCGGAACCTGATCGCCGCGGTCGCGGACAAGGGCGAGTGCGATCTGCCGGTCGACGTGACCGACGACTTCCCGCTGCTCAACCTGGCCGATCTGCTCGGTGTGCCTGCCGAGGACCGCGAACTGCTGCTGCACTGGACGAACCGGGTGATCGGCTACCAGGACCCGGAGCACGCCGAGGTGATCCTCGGTGACGACGGCAAACCGCTGAACCCGCGGTCGCCGGCGATGCTGGCGGACATGTTCGCCTACGCGCGCCGGCTCGCCGAGCGCAAGCGGGCCGAACCGGGCGACGACCTGATGACCGCGCTCGTGCGCGCCGATCTCGACGGCGCCGAGCTGGACATGTTCTTTTTCCTGGTGGTGATCGCGGGCAACGACACCGTGCGCAGCGCGCTGCCCGGCGGGGTGCTGGCACTGGTCGAACACCCCGAGCAGTACGCGAAGCTGCGGGCGAACCCCGAACTGCTGCCGACCGCGATCGAGGAGATGCTGCGCTGGCACCCGCCCGTGCTCAGCTTCCGCCGCACCGCGAGCCGGGACGTCGAACTGGGCGGGCAGCTCATCCGCGAGGGCGACAAGGTGGTGGTCTACCACGCGTCGGCGCACTACGACGAACGCGCGTTCGCGGACCCGTTCACCTTCGACCTCACGCGCGACCCGAACGACCACCTGGCCTTCGGGCAGGGCCCGCACCTGTGCCTCGGCGCGCATTTCGGGCGCCTGCAGCTGCGGATCTTCTTCACCGAGTTCCTGCGCGCGCTGCCGCAGGTCGAGCTGGGTGGGCCGGTCCGGCGGCTGACGTCGAACTTCATCAACGGCGTGCTGCACCTGCCGCTCCGCTGGTGAGCGCTGGTGTTCACCGGCTCGCGCGGTTACAGTACTTACTGAACGTACGGTTGGTAATTCCGGGAGGTCGGACTCGATGGCAGTGCTCCGCAGCTACGTCTCGGGTGGTTGGCACACGCCGGACGCGGAAGGCGTCCCGCTGCACGACGCGGTCACCGGGGACGAGGTCGCCCGGATCTCCTCGGCCGGGGTGGACATGGGGGCCGCGCTGGAGCACGGGCGCCGCGTCGGCGGCCCGGCACTGCGTGAGCTGACCTTCCACCAGCGCGCGAACCTGCTCAAGGCGCTCGGCCTGCACCTGCGCGAGCACCGCGACGAGCTGTACGCGCTCTCGGCGCGCACCGGCGCCACGCTCGGTGACTCGAAGTTCGACGTCGACGGCGGCATGGGCGTACTGCTCAGCTACGCCAGCAAGGCCAAGCGCGAGCTGCCGAACGACACGGTCTACGTGGACGGCGCGGTCGAGCCGCTGAGCAAGGGCGGCACGTTCGCCGGTCAGCACATCGCCACCCCGCTGCGGGGCGTCGCGGTGCAGATCAACGCGTTCAACTTCCCGGTGTGGGGGCCGCTGGAGAAGTTCGCGCCCGCGTTCATCGCCGGGGTGCCGAGCCTGGTCAAGCCGGCCAGCCAGACCGCGTACCTGACCGCGCGGCTGGTCGAGCTGATCATCGAGTCCGGGCTGCTGCCGGAGGGCTCGCTGCAGTTCGTCGCGGGCAGCGCCGGTGACCTGCTCGACCACGTCACCGGGCAGGACCTGGTCTCGTTCACCGGGTCGGCCTCCACCGCGCAGCACCTGCGCGCGCACCCGGCGATCGTGCGGAACTCGGTCCGGTTCAACGCCGAGGCCGACTCGCTGAACCTGTCCGTGCTCGGTCCCGACGCCAAGCCGGGCACCACCGAGTTCGATCTTTTTGTCAAGCAGCTGGTCACCGAGATGACGGTCAAGGCGGGGCAGAAGTGCACCGCGATCCGCCGCGCGTTCGTGCCGGCCGAGCTGATCGACGACGTCGCGCAGGCCGCGAGCGAGCGGCTGGCGAAGGTGACCGTCGGCAACCCGACCAGCGAAGGCGTGCGGATGGGCGCGCTGGCCAGCCTGGAGCAGCGCGAAGAGGTGCGCCGCTCGCTGAAGTCCCTGCTCGACGCCGGTCGCATCGTGTTCGGTGACCCCGAGCGCGTCGACGTGGTGGACGCGGACGCCGAGCGCGGCGCGTTCATCTCGCCGGTGCTGCTGCGCGCCGACGACACCGACCGGGCCGAACCGCACGAGGTCGAGGCGTTCGGCCCGGTGTCCACGCTGATCCCGTTCACCTCCACCGACCAGCTGATCGACCTCGCCGCGCGTGGTCAGGGCAGCCTGGCCGGTTCGGTGGTCACCGGCGACGCGGCCTTCGCCCGCGAGGTGGTCATCGGGGTCGCGCCGTGGCACGGCAGGCTGCTGGTGCTCGACGCCGACGATGCGAAGGAGTCCACCGGGCACGGCTCGCCGATGCCTCAGCTGGTGCACGGCGGCCCCGGTCGCGCGGGTGGCGGCGAGGAGATGGGCGGTATGCGCGGCGTGCTGCACCACATGCAGCGCACGGCCGTGCAGGGCAGCCCGAAGGTGCTGGCCGCGGTGACCGGCCGGTGGGTGGAGGGCGCCGACCGCGCCGCCGCCGAGGTGCACCCGTTCCGGAAGTCCTTGGCGGAGCTGAAGATCGGCGACTCGGTGACCGCCGGCCCGCGCACCGTGACCCTGGAGGACATCGAGCACTTCGCCGAGTTCACCGGTGACACCTTCTACGCGCACATGGACGAGGAAGCCGCGAAGGCGAACCCGTTCTTCGGCGGGCGGGTCGCGCACGGGTACCTGATCGTGTCGTTCGCGGCCGGATTGTTCGTCTCCCCGGAACCGGGTCCGGTGCTGGCCAACTACGGCCTGGAGAACCTGCGTTTCCTGACGCCGGTGTTCCCCGGTGACGCGCTCACCGTGACGCTGACCGCCAAGCAGATCACCCCGCGCGAAAATGCCGAATACGGCGAAGTGCGGTGGGATGCGGATGTGACCAAACAGGACGGTACGTCGGTGGCCAGGTACGACGTGCTCACGCTGGTGGAGAAGGAGGCGAAATGACGACCGCCGCCGAGCTGTCCGAAGCGGACCTCCAGGCCCACTTCGAGCGCACCATCGAGCGCGACCAGCGGATCGAGCCACGGGACTGGATGCCCGAGGGCTACCGGAAGACGATGATCCGCCAGATCGCCCAGCACGCGCACTCGGAGATCATCGGCATGCAGCCGGAGGGCAACTGGATCACCAGGGCGCCTTCGCTGCGCCGCAAGGCGATCCTGCTGGCCAAGGTGCAGGACGAGGCCGGGCACGGGCTGTACCTGTACTCGGCGTCGACCACGCTGGGCGCCGACCGCGCGGAGCTGACCGACAAGCTGATCAGCGGCAAGCAGAAGTACTCCTCGATCTTCAACTACCCGACGCTGACCTTCGCCGACGTCGGCGTGATCGGCTGGCTGGTCGACGGCGCGGCGATCTGCAACCAGGTCCCGCTGTGCCGCAGTTCCTACGGCCCGTACGCGCGGGCGATGATCCGGATCTGCAAGGAGGAGTCCTTCCACCAGCGCCAGGGCTACGAACTGCTGATGACGATGATGCGCGGCACCGAAGCGCAGCGCGAGATGGTGCAGGACGCGGTGAACCGCTGGTGGTGGCCGTCGCTGATGATGTTCGGCCCGCCGGACGCCGAATCGCCGAACACCGCGCAGTCGATGGCCTGGAAGATCAAGCGCCACACCAACGACGAGCTGCGCCAGCGGTTCGTGGACATGTCGGTGCCGCAGGCCGAGGCACTCGGGGTCACCTTCCCGGACCCGGACCTGAAGTGGAACGCCGAGCGCGGGCACTACGACTTCGGCGAGATCGACTGGTCCGAACTCAAGCGGGTGATCTCGGGCGACGGCCCGTGCAACGCCGAGCGGATCGAGCGGCGGCGCAGGGCGCAGGAGGAAGGCGCCTGGGTGCGCGAGGCAGCCGCCGCGCACGCGGCGAAGAAAGCGAAGGGGGTGGCGTGATGCAGCACGACTGGCCGCTGTACGAGGTTTTTGTTCGGGGCAAGCGCGGGCTCAACCACGTGCACGTGGGCTCGCTGCACGCCGCGGACGACGAGATGGCCGTGCGGCACGCGCGCGACCTGTACACCCGCCGCAACGAGGGCGTGAGCATCTGGGTGGTCAAGGCCGCCGACATCACCGCGTCCAGCCCGGACGAGAAGGACCCGTTCTTCGCGCCAAGCGGGGACAAGGTGTACCGGCACCCGACCTTCTACGACATTCCCGACAACGTCCCCCACATGTGAGTGCCTGATGTCCTTTGACAACGCCTACGAAGCGCTCACCGAGGGGTCGGACGACTCCCGCTGGGCGTTCGGCACCGGCTTCGACGACCCGCTGTCCGGAGTGGACACCACGGTGCCCGACGGACTGGACGCCGGGGAGCTGGCCGCACACTGCCTGATGCTCGGGGACGACGCGCTGATCATGTCGCACCGGCTGCAGGAGTGGTGCACGAACGCGCCCGAGCTGGAGGATGAGGTCGCGCTCGCGAACATCGGGCTGGACCTGCTCGGCCAGGCACGGTTGCTGCTGGCCCGCGCGGGCAAGGCCGACGGCAGTGGGCGTGGTGAGGACGAACTCGCGTTCTTCCGCGACAGCAACGAGTTCCGCAACGTGCGCCTGGTCGAACTGTCCAATGGGGACTTCGCGTTCTCGGTGGCCAGGCTGCTGGTGTTCAGCACCTGGCGGCTGGCGTTGTTCCAGCGCCTGACCTCGTCGCCGGATCAGGTGCTCGCGGCGATCGCGGCCAAGGCGATCAAGGAACTGGTCTACCACCGCGACTACGCGGCACAGTGGACGGTGCGCCTCGGTGACGGGACCGAGCTGTCGCACCGGAAGATGCAGTCCGGTTTGGACGCGGTGTGGCCGTACGTCGCGGAGTTGTTCGCCGGAGCCGAGTCCGAGCTGCGCGCGGAGTTCGACGACGTGCTCACCCAGGTGCTTTCCGCGGCCACGTTGCGAAGGCCGGAAGTGCCGGACGCCGAGGGCGGCGGCCGCGAAGGTTCGCACACCGCCGAGCTGGAGTCGCTGCTCGCCGAAATGCAGAGCGTGGCCCGTGCGCACCCTGGAGCAACGTGGTGAAGACCATGCTGGACGCGCGTTCTGTTGCCGAGACCGTCACCGATCCCGAACTTCCGATGGTGACGCTGGCCGAGCTGGGTGTGCTGCGCGAGGTGTCCGAAGAGGACGGAAAGGTGACGGTGGCGATCACGCCCACCTACACCGGCTGCCCGGCCATGGACACCATGCGCGACGACCTCGAACACGCGCTGCGGCGCGCCGGGTACCGGGAGGTCGAGGTGCGCACGGTGCTGCACCCGGCGTGGACCACCGACTGGATCAGCGAGTCCGGCCGTCGCAAGCTAGCCGAGGCGGGCATCGCGCCGCCGGGTGACGCGCCGAAGCGTGCGTCCGGCCCGATCCCGCTGACGCTGAGCGCACCGCGGTTGTCGGTCACCTGCCCGCACTGCGGTTCCGCTGACACCGAGCGGATTTCGGAGTTCAGCGGCACCGCGTGCAAGGCGCTGAACCGCTGCCGCGCCTGCGCCGAGCCCTTCGAGCACTTCAAGGAGATCTGAGTGACGACGATGAAAAGCCGCCGGCGCTCGGAATTCCACTCGCTGCGGGTGGCCGGGGTGGAGCGCCTGTGCGCCGACGCCGTGGCGGTCACCTTCGACGTGCCGGCGGAACTGGCCGACGAGTACGAGTTCCGGCCGGGGCAGTCGCTGACCCTGCGGCGGATCGTCGGCGATCGCGAGGAGCGGCGGTCGTACTCGATCTGCGCGGCGGCGGGTGCGAAGCCGCGGATCGGCGTGCGCGAGGTGCCTGGCGGCATGTTCTCCAGCTGGCTGGTGCACGAGGTGGCCGCCGGGGACACCGTCGAGGTGCAGCCGCCGACCGGGAACTTCACCCCCGACCTGGACCAGGCCGCGCACCACGTGCTGATCGCGGCCGGTTCCGGCATCACCCCGATCCTGTCCATCGTGGCCTCGGTGCTGGCCGATCCGGCGTCCTCGGCGACCCTGCTCTACGGCAACCGCCGCAGTGACACGGTGATGTTCGCCGACGAGCTGGCCGACCTGAAGGACCGCTACCGCGAGCGGCTGGAACTGGTGCACGTGCTGTCCAGGGAACCGCGTGAGGCGGAGCTGTTCACCGGACGGCTGGACGGCGAGAAGCTGAGCGCGCTGGTCGACCGGCTGATGGTCGCCGAGCAGGTGGACCACTGGTGGCTGTGCGGGCCGTACGGCATGGTCACCGACGCGCAGGACGTGCTGGAACGCCGTGGCGTGCCGCGTGCGCGCGTGCACCAGGAACTGTTCTACGTGGACGATCTGCCCCCGGCCCCGGTCCGGCACCCGGACGCGAGCATCGAGGGGCCCAGCAGCGATGTGACCATCGTGCTGGACGGCCGGGCCACCACCGTGCCGCTCTCCCGCGAGGAGTCCATTCTGGATGGTGCGCAGCGGCTGCGGCCGGACCTGCCGTTCGCCTGCAAGGGCGGGGTGTGCGGGACCTGCCGGGCCAAGGTGACCGACGGGAAGGCCGACATGCGGCGCAACTTCGCCCTCGAAGTGTCCGAAGTGGACGCGGGCTTCGTGCTCACCTGCCAGACCTTCCCGGCGGCCGACGCGTTAACCGTTGACTTCGACTCGTGACAGCTCCACCTGGCGCAGCAGCACCGCGACCAGCGCGGCCCCGGCCAGCAGTACCCCGGCGCCGATCAGCATGGTCACGCTCATGCTGTCGGTGAACGCTTCGTGGGCGTTGCGCAGGAAGCCGGACGCCAGCTCGGGCGGCAGGTTGGCGGCGACGGCGACCGCGCCGCCGAGGGTGTCGTGCGCGGCCGCCGCGGCGTCGGCGGGCAGCCCGGTCGGAATGTCCACAGAGGACCGGTAGACCGCGGCGCCGATCGTGCCGAGCACCGCCATGCCCAGCGCACCACCGAATTCGGTGCTGGTCTCGGACAGCGCCGAGGCGGCGCCGGCGCGTTCCGGCGGGGCGGTGGCCAGCACCACCTCGGTGGCCAGCACGGTCACGACCCCCATGCCGAGCGTCATCAGCCCGCCGCCCGCGAGCAGCAGCGGAAGTCCGCTGTCCGGTGTGGCGAAGCTGAAGACCACATACCCCGACGCGCTGATCGCCAGGCCGCCGCCCATCAGGTAAGCCGGCCGGATCCGGGTGGCCAGTGTACCGCCGAGTGCCAGCCCGATGAACATGCCGACCATCGTCGGCAGGGTCCACAAAGCCGCTTCGAGCGGGCTGAAACCGAGCACCGACTGCAGGTACTGGGTGCTGAAGTAGGCCAGGCCCATCATCGCGAACTGGGTCACCGTGGTGGTGCCGATGGCGGTGCTGAACCGGCGTCCGGCGAACAGGCGCAGGTCGATCATCGGGTCCTCCTGCGCGCGCTGCCGGTGCACAAAAACCACGCCGACCAGCAGCCCGCCGACCAGTGAGGCGATCGCCTGCCAGCCGCTCGTCCCGGCCGCGACCTCCTTGATGCCGTAGATGATCGGCAGCACCGTGGCCAGTGAAAGGGCCGCGCCGACCAGGTCGAACCGGCCCGGCCGCGGATCGGTGAACTCGGGCAGCACCAGCGGGGCGAGCACCAGCAACAGCACCATCACCGGCACGTTGATCAGGAACACCGAGCCCCACCAGAAGTGCTCCAGCAGCAGCCCGCCGACGATCGGGCCGATCATCACGCCGCCGGCGAACCCGCCGGTCCAGATGCCGATCGCGGCCCGGCGCTGGTCCGGATCGGTGAACATGTTCCGGATCAGCGCCAGGGTGGACGGTGCCAGCGTCGCCCCCGCGACGCCGAGCAGCGCACGCGCGGCGATCAGCAGTTCGGGGCTGGTCGAGAAGGCGGCGGCCACCGAGGCCAGCCCGAACAGGGCCGCGCCGAAGAGCAGCAGCCAGCGGCGGCCGATCCGGTCGCCGAGCGAGCCCATCGTGATCAGCAGCCCGGCCAGCAGGAAGCCGTAGATGTCGATGATCCACAGCAGTTGGGTGCTGGTCGGCGTCAGGTCCTCGCTGAGGAACGGGATCGCGTAGAGCAGCACGCTCATGTCCATCGACACGAGCAGGCAGGCCAGTACGAGTACGGCCAGGCCGAACCAGTCCTTGCGGCTGGCTTTGTCGGTCATTTCGGGGTCCCCTCGAAATACGGTGTACGCGGTGGAGTTGCGTACAAGATACGCACGACTTAAATGAGCACACAAGTGGCGTTTACGCTGGTAGATACGTCACGCGGGTGTTTTCGTCACGGGGCTGTGGTATCTTTTCGTCACGAGATTGGGGCGTGCGGAAATGAGCTGTGTGGAATGTGGTGAGCCGCTGGAGGTGCCGGCCAGGGGCCGCCGGCCGCGGTACTGCTCGCGGTCCTGCCAGGCCAAGGCGTACCGAGCGCGGGTGGCCGCCGGCGCGACGGTGACCAGGGCCGAGCCCGCCGATCCGGAGCGGTCGCTGACCGTGCCGATGATCGTCCAGGCGGCGATCGACGTGGCCGACGCCGAGGGCGCGGACGCGCTGTCGATGCGCCGGATTGCCGCCGAACTCGGCGCGGGCACGATGTCGCTCTACCGGTACGTGTCCGGCAAGGACGAACTGCTCCTGCACATGGTCGAAGAGGTGATCGCGCGCGGGTCGGTGCGCACACCGGAGCTGACCGGCTGGC
Organism: Amycolatopsis sp. YIM 10; assembly: GCF_009429145.1. Classification (GTDB taxonomy): domain Bacteria; phylum Actinomycetota; class Actinomycetes; order Mycobacteriales; family Pseudonocardiaceae; genus Amycolatopsis. The sequence goes on from NZ_CP045480.1 coordinate 611,993, forward strand.
GCGAGCGGATGACCGCGATGGCGCGCAACGACTGGGTGCTCTACCAGCGGTACCCGTGGGCGCTGACGTTCCTCACCAGCCCGCGGACGGTGTTGCTGCAGAACATGTCCAGTGAGGTGGAGTGGGCGCTGGCCTCGTTCGACGGGTTCGACCTGTCGCCGGTGGAGAAGTTCCAGCTGGTGCTGACCGTGACCAACTACACCAGCGGCATCGGCCTGCTGATGGCCAACGACCTGAAGGCGCGGCAGTCCTCCGGCGTCGAACTCGCCGACTGGTGGGAGACCACCGGCCGCGACATCTCGCGCGAAGTGGTGGCCGCCGAGACCCATCCCCAGCTCACCGCGCTGATGGGGGCGCAGCCCGGCATCGCCGATTTCGACCAGGCCTTCGAGTTCGGCCTGGCCAGGATCCTCGACGGGATGGCACTCATGCTCGATGGCCGACGCCCACTCCCGGCATGATCCGCGAGACGGCAGAATCGGCCCATGGATTCTGCGGTGGTGGCACTGGACATCGGCGGGACGGCGATCAAAGCCGCACTGCTCGACCGCGACCTGACCGAGCTGAAGGTGCTGCGGCAGCCGACCGCGCGGGCGCTCGGCGGGCACACCACCGCGGCGGCGGTCGCCGAGCAGGTGGTGTCGCTGACCGCGGAGCTGACCGGCGGGAGCGCGCCGGCCGGGGTCGGTGTGGTGGTGCCGGGCATCGTCGACGGGGGTGTGGCGCTCTATTCGTCCAACCTTGGCTGGCGTGACGTGCCGTTCGAGGCGATCCTCGCCGAACGGCTCGGCGTGCCGGTCGCCTTCGACCACGACGTACGTGCCGGCGGTCTCGCGGAGGCCACCGTCGGTGCCGCGCGAGGGGTGGCCAACTCCGCGTTTCTCCCGGTGGGCACGGGAATCGCGGTCGCGATCATGATCGACGGGAAGCCGTACGCGTCGGGTGGTTACGCGGGGGAGATCGGGCACGCCGATGTCGGCCACGGCCTGCCGTGCCCGTGTGGTGCGGTCGGATGCCTGGAGGCGGTCGCGTCGGCATCGGCGATCGGGCGGCGGTTCGCCGAGCGGACCGGGCGCCCCGACGAAGGCGCGCGCGTGGTGGTCGACGCGGCGCGAGCCGGTGATCCGGACGCGAAGGTGATCTTCGACGAGGCGGTGGACGCGCTCGCGCGCGGGCTCCGGCTGCTCACCACGGTGATCGCGCCGGAGGTGGTGGTGCTCGGCGGCGGGCTGTTCAGCGCGGGGGAGTTCCTGCTCGACCCGGTGCGCCGCGCGCTGGGGGAGTACCTGACCTTCCAGCGGGCGCCGGAACTGCGGATGGCCGAACTCGCCGATCGCGCCGGTTGCCTCGGCGCCGGACTGCTCGCCTGGCAGGTGACGGATGCCGCTGGTATCGGTGCGTGAAATCCTGCGGCCGGGGCGGGTCGCGTTCGACGTCATCCAGCTGGAGCAACTGAGCGCGGTGATCGACGGGGCACAGGCGGTGCGCTCGCCGGTGCTGCTGCAGATCAGCCGGGCCGCGGTGCGTTACCACGGCGCGCTGGCCCCGATCGCGGCCGCGGCGCTGGCCGCGGCGAAGTCGGCGACCGTGCCGGTGGCGCTGCACTTCGACCACGTGGACTCGTTGTCGCGGATGACCGAGGTGGTCGAACTGGGCTTCGGCTCGGTGCTGTTCCGAGTGTCCACTTCGGACTTGGCGGTGACGCGGGAGGTGGTGGAGTACTGCCACCGCAACGGGGTCTGGGTGGAAGCCGGACTCGGCGGACGGGTCGATCCGGTGAACGCGGGCGAGTTCGCGGCGGCCACCGGGGTGGACACGCTGGCCGTCGGCGCGCGTGACGGCCAGCCGGACCTGGACCTGATTTCCCGGCTGCGGCAGCGGACCGGCGTGCCGCTCGCGCTGGCCGACTGCCCGGTCGGCACCGACGATGAGCTGGCCGCCGCGGTCCAGGCCGGGGTGATGCGCCTGACCTGCGCCGACCTGGTGCGGCGGGTGTTCGCGGACGGGGTGATGGAGTACCGCCACCGGAACCCGTCGATGCACGACCCGTGCGCGTACCTGGCCGCCGGACGGGACCGGCTGGCCGCCGAAGTCAGCCGGATCCTGGAACTGCACGGAGCTTGAGCCAGCGGGTGCCGTGAAGCCACCTTCACAGCACCCGGGCGGTCACGAACAGACGGCGCCCTGAGCGGCCGAGCCCACCAGGCGCGCGTACTTGCCGAGCACGCCGGTCCGGTGGCTGACCGGCGCCGTCCAGCCTTCCCGCCGTCGCGCGAGTTCGGCCGGGTCCACCACCACGTCCAGCGTCCGGGTGGTCAGGTCCAGCACGATCGGGTCCCCGTCGTCGACAAAGGCGATCGGCCCGCCGTGCGCGGCTTCCGGCGCCACGTGCCCGACGCACAATCCCGTGGTACCACCGGAAAACCGGCCGTCGGTGAGCAGCAGGACGTCCTTGCCCAGCCCGGCGCCCTTGATCGCGCCGGTCACCGCGAGCATCTCCCGCATGCCCGGCCCGCCGCGCGGACCCTCGTACCGGATCACCACCACGTCACCGGCCTGCAGCGTCGGCAGCGCGTCCATCGCCGCCTGCTCACCGTCGAAAACCCTTGCGGTGCCTTCGAAACGCGTCGAGTCGAAGCCGGCGCTCTTCACCACCGCGCCGTCGGTCGCGAGGCTGCCGTGCAGGATGGTCAGCCCGCCGGTCGGGTGGATCGGGTCGGACAGCTTGCGCACCACCTCGCCGTCCAGTTCCGGCGGTGCCAGCTCGGCCAGGTTCTCGGCCAGCGTCTTCCCGGTGACGGTCAGGCAGTCGCCGTGCAGCAGGCCCGCGTCCAGCAGTGCCTTCATCACCACCGGCACGCCGCCGACCCGGTCGACCGCGGTCATCACGTGCCGCCCGAACGGTTTCACGTCGGCCAGGTGCGGCACCCGGTCGCCGATGCGGGTGAAGTCGTCCAGGGTCAGCTCGACCTCGGCTTCGTGCGCGATGGCCAGCAGGTGCAGCACCGCGTTCGTCGACCCGCCGAGCGCCATCACCACGGCGATCGCGTTCTCGAAGGCCTCGCGGGTGAGGATCTGCCGCGCGGTGATGCCCGCGCCGAGCAGCCCGACCACGGCTTCGCCGCTCTCGCGCGCGAACCGGTCGCGGCGGCGGTCCACCGACGGCGGGCTGGCCGATCCCGGCAGCGACATGCCCAGCGCCTCGGCCGCGCACGCCATCGTGTTCGCGGTGTACATGCCACCGCACGCGCCTTCGCCTGGGCAGATCGCCCGCTCGATCTTGTCCACTTCTTCCCGGGAGATCAGCCCGCGCGCGCACGCGCCGACCGCCTCGAAGGCGTCGATGATGGTGACCTCGCGGCCGTCCACCGTGCCGGGCAGGATCGAGCCCGCGTAGAGGAAAACCGAGGCCACGTCGAGCCGGGCGGCGGCCATCAGCATGCCCGGCAGGCTCTTGTCGCACCCGGCCAGCAGCACCGAGCCGTCGAGGCGCTCGGCCTGCATGACCGTCTCCACCGAGTCGGCGATCACCTCGCGGGACACCAGCGAGAAGTGCATTCCCTCGTGCCCCATGGAGATCCCGTCGGACACCGAGATGGTGCCGAACTCCATCGGGAAGCCACCGCCGGCGTGCACGCCCTGCTTGCTCGCCTGCGCCAGCCGTTGCAGCGAGAGGTTGCACGGGGTGATCTCGTTCCACGAGGACGCGATGCCGATCTGCGGTTTCGCGAAGTCCTCGTCACCCATGCCGACGGCACGGAGCATGCCGCGCGCGGCCGCTCGTTCCATTCCGTCGGTGACATCCCGGCTGCGTGGTTTCAGGTCGGCCATCGCCCCATTCTGTCCGTCGCCGGAGCCGACCGCGAGTCCGTGGTGTGGAGGATCGGCTCACGGGTACTCGGTTCGGCAGGTTGGGTTTGTGCCCGGGCGCTAACTCGGCCGAGGCCCCGCAGGTTGTGCAGTCCAGCTTGCGGGGCCGCGCCTTGACAACGTAAATGCCTAACCGGCTATATTGCCGGAGTGGCAACTACGTTCGAAGTGCTGGCCGAGCCCCGGCGCCGCGAGATCCTCGACCTGCTCCGCACCGGTGAACGGCCGGTCGGGGACCTGGTCGACCGGCTGACGCTCACCCAGCCAACGGTGTCGAAGCATCTGAAGGTGCTGCGCGAAGCGGGCCTCGTCGAAGTCCGCCAGGACGCGCAGCGGCGGTGGTACCGCCTGTGCCCGGAGCCGCTCGCCGAGGTCGACGCCTGGCTCGCGCCCTACCGCGCGCTGTGGAACGCGCGCCTCGACGCGCTCGAGCGCCACCTGGAAACCATGCCCGACGAGGAGGACCCGTCATGAAGGCCGAGCTGAACACCGTCGGGGGCAAGCCCGTGCTGCGGTTCGAGCGCACGCTCCGGCATCCGCCCGCGAAAGTGTGGCGCGCGATCACCGACCCCGCCGAAATGGCGAACTGGTTCCCGGCGTTGATCACCGCCGAGCCGAAGCCGGGCGCGAAGATGGAATTCACCTTCCCCGGCGAGGACGAGATCAGCTACGGCGAGATCCTCGAATACGACTCACCCAAGGTGTATGCCTTCCGCTGGAACTCCGACGTGCTGCGCTTCGAGCTTTTGCCCGCGGAAGCCGGATGCGTGCTGGTGTTCACGCACACCCTCGACGAGGGCGCGCACTTCACCGCGGCGCGCACCGCCGCGGGCTGGGACACCTGCCTCGCCGCGCTGCTGGCGCAGCTCGACGGGCGCACCGAGGAGCCGCTCGACCACCGCCCGCTCATGGTGTCCTACCTGCGTGAATTCGACCTGGCCCGCGGCGAGGTCACCGAGGACGGGGTGCGCTTCGTGCTCGACGTGGTGTGGCGCCCGTTCGACACCGTGTGGGCCGCGCTCAGCGGGGGGAAAACGGTTGAAATCGGGCAGAAGCCGCCGCTACCGTTCACCATCGGCCCGGTGCCCGCCGGCCAGGTCACCGCGGTGGACGCGCCGCGCGGCCTGACCTACCGGTGGTCGCACGACGGGGAGGACGCCGGGCTGGTGCGCTGGCGTCTGGTCCACGAACCCGAACTCGCCACCTACGTGGAGCTGACCCAGACAATCCCGGCGAAACTGTCGGGGGTGCGCGCTACCGTCCTTTCCGCCTGGCAGGAGCGCCTCGAGCAGTTGTTCGCCGACCTGCTCCGCGGAACTTGAAGATCGATGATCTACCCGATGGGGGTTCGATGGACTTGGCGATCGAGGCCGACGGCCTGGTGAAGACGTTCGGCAAAACGAGAGCGGTGGACGGGGTCGACCTCGCCGTGCCGGAGGGCCGTGTCTACGGCTTTCTCGGGCCCAACGGCGCGGGGAAGACGACGACCATCCGCATGCTCGCCACCCTGCTCAAACCGGACGGCGGCACGGCGCGGGTGTTCGGGCACGACCTGGCCACCGAGGCGGACGCGGTCCGCAGGCGGGTCAGCCTGACCGGCCAGTTCGCCTCGGTCGACGAGGACCTGTCCGGCATGGAGAACCTGGTGCTGCTGGCCAGGTTGCTGGGCTTCTCCCGGCCGTCGGCGAAGCAGCGGGCGACCGAGCTGCTCGAGGCGTTCGGGCTGGACGAGGCCGCCGAGCGGCTGGTGAAGACGTACTCGGGTGGCATGCGGCGGCGGATCGACATCGCCGCCAGCATCGTCATCGCCCCGGACCTGATGTTCCTCGACGAGCCGACCACCGGCCTCGACCCGCGCAGCCGCAACCAGGTCTGGGACATCGTGCGCGCGCTGGTCGCCGGCGGCACCACGGTCCTGCTGACCACGCAGTACCTGGAGGAGGCCGACCAGCTGGCCGACCGGATCGCGGTGATCGACCGGGGCAAGATCATCGCCGAGGGCACGTCGGGCCAGCTCAAGGCGTCGGTCGGCACCGGCGCGCTGCACGTCCGCGTGGCCGAGCCGGAGATGCGCGAGGAAGCGGGCCGGGTGCTCGGACGGGTGCTCGACGTGCCGGTCGAACTCGATTCCGATCCGGTGGCGCTGACCGTGCGCGTGCCCGAGCCGGACAAGGTGGCCGCGGCGCTGGCCGAACTGCCCGCCGCCGGGGTGCGGGTGGCCGCCTACTCGCTCGGCCAGCCGAGCCTGGACGAGGTGTTCCTGGCGCTCACCGGGCACACCGCCGAAGAGACCGAAGAAGAACTCGAGGGGAGCGTGGCATGACCACCACATCCGCGCAGGCAACGTCCAGCCAGGTGGTCGACGACGCGCTGCTCAAGGCGCTGGCGACCAGGGAGCGGCCGCCGAAGCCGAGCGCGCTGTCCACCTCGTTCACCTTCGGCTGGCGCGCGCTGCTCAAGATCAAGCACGTGCCGGACCAGCTGTTCGACGTGACCGCGTTCCCGATCATGATGACGCTGATGTTCACCTACCTGTTCGGTGGTGCGCTGGCCGGGTCCACCGACAACTACCTGCAGTTCTTCCTGCCGGGCATCCTGGTGCAGAGCGTCGTGATGATCACCATGTACACCGGCGTCGGCATCAACGAGGACATCTCGAAGGGCATCTTCGACCGGTTCCGCTCGCTGCCGATCTGGCGCCCGTCGGTGATCGTCGGCGCGTTGTTCGGCGACGCCGTGCGATACCTGCTCGGGGCCACGATCACCATTCTTCTGGGGCTGCTGCTCGGTTTCCGCCCGGAAGGCGGCTTTGTCGGCGTGGTCGCCGGGGTGGCCATGCTGCTGGTGTTCTCGTTCAGCCTGTCGTGGGTGTGGACGATGTTCGGGCTGAAGCTGTCCACGTCGAAGTCGGTGATGGGCTGGAGCATGATGGTGCTGATGCCGCTGACCTTCGGCAGCAACATCTACGTCGACCCGGCCACCATGCCGTCCTGGCTGCGCGCGGTGGTCGACATCAACCCGGTGACGCACCTGGTCAGCTCGGTCCGCGGCCTGATGCACGGCACGGTCGCCGGCTCGGACCTGCTGTGGGTTTTCGGTTCGTGCGCCGTGCTGATCGCCGTTTTCGGCCCGATCACCATGCGCCTCTACGGCCGCCAACGCTGAGCGAGGCACGCCAACCAAGCCCACGCCCCCCAACGTGGGCCGGGCACCCAAGCTCAAGGACCAACCACGCCACCCAACGTGAGCCGAGCACCCAGGCTTAAGGCCCACCCAAAAGTGAGCCGGGAGCCCAAACCAGGGAACCACCCAGCCCCCTCCCCTCCCCGGTCCACAGCCAAAACACGGCAAAGACCCCGATGTCAAGGCATCTTTCCCGCCTTGACATCGGGGTCTTTGCCGTAGTCACACCGAAAAACCGGGGTGGGTCCCCCTCCGAAAGCACTTGTCCGAAAGCCCCTCCCAGCCTACTCTCCACGCTAGAGCGATCTATCAAATCTGGGGAGACGACGATGGCCATCCAGCACGAGCGGGGCCAGAAGATCCTGCGCTGGGTCCTGCTGGGAAGCCTGCTCACCACAGGCCTGCACTACGCGCACAACACCATCCGCGCCCAGGACTACCCGCCGGTGGAAGGCCTGATCCTGCTGGCGACCCGCATTCTCGTCGGCGGTGGCTGGTTTGTCTTCGCGACCTTCGCGGTGCTCGCGTTCCTCGCCTACGGCCGTCGCCGCTACTGGGCGGCGAACGCCTACCTGCTGGTCTTCTCCCTCTCGGGGCTGGCGAGCCTGGGCCACTTCTTCTTCGGGGTGCCGGACATCCCCGCCTTCTGGTTCGCCACGATCTTCACCGATGTGCTGTCTTCGCTGGCTGTCTGGGCCTTCGTCACCTGGGTGGCGATCGGCATCCGCACCGAGCAAGCCGCCCGCGCCGAGGCGCTGAGCGCCTAGGACAGCGCCTGAATCAGGAGTTGTGCGTGCGCAGCGTGCGCATGGCGTCGGCCAGTGAGGTGGAGGCCTCGGTGCCGAGCGGCGCCAGGACGATCTTGCGCAGGATCTCGGCGCAGGCCCGGCGTGCCTCAAGCGCCACCGAAAGGCCGTGGTCGGTGAGCACGGCGTAGGTGACCCGCCGATCGTCCGGGGACGGGACGCGGCAGATCAGGTCGGCCGCCACCAGGCGGTCCGCCACCTTCGTGAAGCCACCGCTGGACAGGGCGGCCTCGCCGGCGAGGCGGGTCATCGGCATGCGGTTGTCGGGTGAGCGCACCAGTCGCAGCAGGATGTCGAACGAGGCGGGCGCCAGGCCGAACCGCTCGGCGATCTCGCCCATCAGCTTGTTCTGCGTGGCCAGGTAGCCCTCGATCACCAGGCCCCACCAGGTCACGATCTCGTCGTCGTCGGTACACGGATCCGGTCGCGTCACGCGATCCAGTGTACCGCAGTTCTCTCGCCGGAATATATCTTGCGCGCGAGAGGTTTCCGGGTTAGCTTGAGTTCACCCCGCTTCCCGAGGAGTAGCGATGTCCATCAAGACCAGCGGCCTGCACCACGTCACCGCCATCGGCGGCGACCCCCAGCGCAACGCCGACTTCTACCTCCGCACCCTCGGCCTGCGGCTGGTGAAGACCACGGTCAACTTCGACGACCCCGGCACTTACCACCTCTACTACGGCGACCAGTCCGGCAGGCCCGGCACGCTGATGACCTTCTTCCCGTGGAAGGACGCGCCCGGCGGACGGCACGGCACCGGCCAGGCGACCACCACCTCGTTCTCCGTGCCGGAGAACTCGATCGGCTGGTGGAAGCAGCACCTCGAGGCCACCGGCCTGCGGACCAGCCGGGTGACCAACCGCGACAACGAGGACGTGCTCACCTTCGCCGACCCGGACGGCCTCAAGCTCGCGCTGGTCGCGCATCCGCAGGGCGACCCCCGCGACCCGTGGGACACCCCGCTGGTGCCCGCCGAGCACGCCATCCGCGGCCTGCACTCGGTCACCCTGTCGGTGTCCAAAGAGGACGCGACGGCGGAGATGCTGACCGACGGCATCGGGCTGAGCTTCACCGAGCAGGACGGCAACCGGTTCCGCTTCGCCGCCGGTGAGGGTGGCCCCGGCGCGCTGGTCGACGTGCTGGTCACGCCGGACGCGCCACGCGGGCTGGTCGCCTCCGGCACGGTGCACCACGTCGCCTGGCGGGTGCCCGACGAGCAGACCCAGGTGGCCTGGCGCGAGGAGCTGGTCGACCGCGGCGTGAACGTCACCTCGATCCTGGACCGCCAGTACTTCCGCTCGATCTACTTCCGCGAGCCCGGCGGCACGCTGCTGGAGATGGCCACCGACGAGCCGGGCTTCGCGATCGACGAGCCGCTGCTGGAGCTGGGCCGCGCGCTGAAGCTGCCGCCGTGGCTGGAGCCGACCCGCGACCAGATCGAAGCCTCGCTGCCGAAGCTGCGGCTGCCCGCGGAAAACGACATGGAGCGGAAATGACCGACCTCCAGTTCGAGCACAAGTTCGTCGAAGGTGACCCCTCGGCGCCCGTGCTGCTCCTGCTGCACGGCACCGGCGGCGGGCCGGACGACCTGGTCGGCCTCGCCGGGGAGCTGAATCCGGAGGCGACGCTGCTCGCGCCGGCCGGTCCGGTCTCCGAGCACGGCGCCGCACGGTGGTTCCGCCGCCTGCGTGAGGGCGTCTTCGACACCAAGGACGTCATTTTCCGGGCGAACCAGCTCGCCGACTTCGTGCTCGAAGCACGCGAGCTGTACGGCCTCGGAGATCGGCGCCTGGTCGCGGTCGGCTTCTCGAACGGGGCCAACATCGCCGCCGCGACGGTGTTGCTGCGCCCGGACGCGCTGACCGAGGCGATGCTGTTCGCCGCGATGTCCCCGGTCCCCGACCCGCCCGCGAAGGAACTGCGCGGCACCCGCGTCTTCCTGTCCAACGGCGAGCGCGACCCGATGGCGCCGCTGGCCTCGACCGAGCAGTACGTGGAGTTCCTGCGGGAACGCTCGGCCGAGGTCACCGAGCACCGGCACGCCGGTGGCCACCAGATCACCCTCGAAGGGCTGGCCGCCGCGAAGGCCTGGCTCGTGGTGTGATGGAAGCAACGGCGTCCGTTCGGCCTACTGAACCTACTGAAAAGTAGTATCCGGGGCGTCACGAGGGGAGGGCGCGCCGTGGGTGTTCCGGAGAACTTCGCCGAGCGGGCGGGCAAGCTGGCGAGCATCGCCGCCCGCGCGGGGTACACGTTCGGCAAGCGCCTGCCCGGCGCCGACGCCGCCGAGCGCGGGCTCCGCTCGCTCGAACGGCTCGCGCTGACCGAGCTGCGACGGCGACTCGAAGAGGTCGACGACCCGTACCTCGCCGCGCTGAGCGCCGCGTCGGCGATGAACGTCGGCAACGGGCGGCACATCCAGCCCCCACTGGCCGGCGAGATCCGCGGCACGGTGGTGGTGATGCCGTCCTCGGAGACCATCGAACCGCTGCGCGCGGCGATGGCCGAGCTGCTGAACCGGTCCATCGGCTTCGGCCGCGAGCGCGCCCGCGAGTACCTCTACGCGATCATCCTGCGCCAGCTCACCCCGGACGAGGCACGCATCCTGTCCGCGCTGGCCGACGGTGCGCCCTTCCCGCTGATCGACGTCACCGAGCGCAACGGCCTCGGTGGTGCCGGGCGGGTGGTGCTGCGCAACGCGTCCACTGTGGGCAAAGCCGCCGGGGTGACCCTGCTCGACCACGTGCCCAGCTACGTCACCCGGCTGATCGGGCTCGGCCTGGCCGAACTGGACGAGGAAGTGCCGGAACTGGAGACCCAGTACGAGATCCTGCTGACCGACGACGCGGTGCGGGCCGCGGAGAACTCGGTCAAACGGGTGAAGTTCGTTCGCCGGACCGTGCACATCTCGCGGCTCGGCAAGGATTTCTGGGCGGCCTGCGACCCGGCGCGAAGCTGATCATTGTCCCAGGTGGACCCCCGTGTGATCATGAGCCATGAGCGGCATCGTCGATGACTTCGCGCGGAACTGGCCGCTCTACTGCTCCATTCCGCTGATCGCCGCGCTGATCGGGTACACCACCAAGCTGGTGGCCATCCGGATGATGTTCCAGCCGGTGGAATTCGTTGGCATCAAACCGTTCCTGGGCTGGCAGGGGGTGGTGCCCAAGCGTGCGGCGCGGATGGCGGGCATCGCCTGCGACACGATGACCCAGCAGCTGATCAAGCCGAGCGACGTGGTCAACCGGCTCGACCCCGCGCGCATCGCCAAGGAGATCGAGAAGCCGCTGCTGGCCGGCGTCGAGGAGATCGTGCGTGAGGTGGCCGCCGAGTACCAGCCGGGGCTGTGGGAATCGCTGCCGACGCGGGTGCAGCGGCTGGTGATCACCCGCGTGCAGGCCGAGTCGCCGCGCATGGTCGCGTCGATCATGGACGGGGTCAAACAGGACGTGGACAGCGTCTTCGACCTCAAGGACATGGTGGTGACCAGCCTGGTCAAGGACAAACGGCTGCTCAACCGGATCTTCCAGGAGGCGGGCGACAAGGAGTTCAAGTTCATCGCCCGCTCCGGAATCTTCTTCGGCGGGGCCATCGGCGTGGTCCAGATGGTGGTCTGGATGCTGTTCAAGCTCCCGGTGATCATGCCGCTGTTCGGCCTGTTCACCGGGTGGTTCACCGACTGGCTGGCGCTGAAGATGATCTTCCGGCCGCAGCAGCCGAAGCGCTACCTCGGCCTGTTCGAGTGGCAGGGCCTGTTCCTCAAGCGCCGCGCCGAGGTGTCCGAGGCCTACGGCGCGCTGATCGCCAAGGAGATCATCACCCCGCACAACGTGATCGAGGCGGTGCTGCGCGGGCCCGCCTCGGACAAGGTGCTGGCGCTGGTCCAGCGGCAGGTGGACACGGAGCTGGCCAAGCACACCAGCCTGGCCAGGCCGCTGGTGGTGATGGCGGTGGGCAGCAGGCGCTACCAGTCGATGAAGCTGCGGATCTCCGAGCTGATCATGGCGCGGCTGCCGGAGACGATGACCTACATCGAGGACTACGCCGAAGACGCGATGGACATCCGGAACCTGCTGGTCAGCAAGATGAAGGAGCTGCCGCCCGACGAGTTCGAGGGCCTGCTCCGGCCCGCCTTCCAGCAGGACGAATGGATCCTGATCGCCACCGGCGCGCTGCTCGGCTTCGCCGTGGGTGAGGCGCAGGTCCTGCTGCTGGAGCACTTCGCCGCCTGATACATTTTCCGCATGTCGAACTCCAGTTCGGGAGAAATGGCGGAATCGGTCGACCGGTCCTGGCCGGAGACCCGGGCCGGCGACGAGCTGACCCTGCTCTGGGGCTTCCTCGACTTCCTGCGCGCGACGGCGGTCAACAAGGTCGCCGGGCTGACCAGGGCCGAGGCCGCGGGTTGCCCGTTCCCGGCATCACCGGAGATGAACGCGCTCGGGATCATCCGGCACCTGACCGCGGTCGAGCGGTGGTGGCTGACCATCGTCGGCGGCGGCAGCGACCTGCCCGACCTGTGGGGCGACACCAGCGATCACGACCACCTGTTCCGCCTCGGCAAGGAGCAGTCGCCCGCCGAGCTGGTGGCCGCCTACCAGGAGGAATGGCGGATCTCGCGTGATGCGCTGGCCGGGATGTCCGCCGATGACGCGGTGCGACGACCTGGCGAGGACAAGACCGTTCGGTGGGTGCTCACCCACCTGGTCCAGGAGACCGCGAGGCACGTCGGGCACCTCGACGTACTGCGTGAATTCGCCGACGGCGAGGTCGGGGAGTAAGCCCCTCCGGCTGGGTAAAGTACCGGGGTACCCAGCGTATGCTTAGGCCAAACGTGCACTTTGGGTCGCATCTCGTGAGCGTGACCACTACCGTGTCCGAAGTGAGACCGCTTCGTCACGAAGCGGTATCGGTGGGCTGCGGCATTATAGGCCACGGAAAGCAGCAAACCTACGTTACTGTTGCCATACTCACAGGGTTTTCTGTGTCTGCGCTGGTAGGCCACCTGCACTAGTTCGTGCGGGCTGAGGCCCCTTTGCGATTCTGTTAAGTTCGTTTGACATGTCCGGAAAGCACTTGATCGAATCCCCGACCAAGGCAGATGGTGCCGCGCTCTGGCGTATCGCGCGCGATTCCCAGAAGCTCGATCTGAACTCGTCGTACGCCTATCTGCTGTGGTGCCGCGATTTCGCCGACACCTCGGTGGTCGCGCGATCCGACGGCGCGGCGGTCGGCTTCGTGATCGGCTACCGCAGGCCGTCCGACCCGGAGGCGGCGCTGGTCTGGCAGGTCGCCGTCGACGCGTCGCAGCGGGGAAAAGGGCTGGCTGGAGCGTTGCTCGACGCCCTGTTCGACCGGCTGGTCGGCCAGGGCGTCCGCTACCTCGAGACCACGATCACCCCGGACAACCAAGCTTCCATCAAGCTCTTCGAGTCCTTCGCGAAGCGCTGGGAAGCCGATCTGGAAAGCGCTGAACTCTTCGGTTCCGCCGATTTCCCGGATGACGACGGCGTGCACGAACCCGAGCACCTTTATCGAATCGGGCCGTTGACGCGCAGATAATTCGCACATGGCCACGGGGTTACTCCACAGGGACGGACGGAACTGGCGATGAACATGGAAATTTTCTCGAAACTCGAATCCGAGGTGCGCAGTTACAGCCGCGGCTGGCCGGTGGTCTTCGACCGGGCGCAGGGCAGCATGCTCTACGACGAGACCGGCAAGGGCTATCTGGACTTCTTCGCCGGCGCGGGCGCACTGAACTACGGCCACAACAACCCGGCGCTCAAGCAGGCGCTGATCGACTACATCGCGCGCGACGGCGTGACCCACGCGCTGGACATGTTCACCGTGGCCAAGCGCGACTTCCTGGAGACGCTGCAGGAGAAGATCCTCGGTCCGCGCGAGCTGGACTACAAGGTCGTCTTCCCCGGTCCCGGTGGCGCGAACGCCGTCGAAGCCGCGCTCAAGCTGGCCCGCAAGGTGACCGGCAAGGAGTCGGTCATCAACTTCACCAACGCCTTCCACGGCATGACGCTGGGCGCGCTGTCGGTCACCGGCAACTCGATGAAGCGCGGCGGCGCCGGTGTGCCGCTGGTGCACGCCACCCCGATGCCGTACGACCGCTACTTCGACGGCGCCTACCCGGACTTCCTGTACTTCGAGCGGTTGCTCGAGGACTCCGGCAGCGGGCTGAACGAGCCGGCCGCGGTGATCGTCGAGGCGCTGCAGGGCGAGGGCGGCATCAACGCGGCCAGGCTGGAGTGGCTCAAGGGCCTGTCCGACCTGTGCGAGCGGCACAACATCCTGCTCATCCTCGACGACGTGCAGATGGGCTGCGGCCGCACCGGCCCGTTCTTCAGCTTCGAGGACGCCGGCATCAAACCGGACATCGTCTGCCTGTCGAAGTCGATCGGCGGTTACGGCCTGCCGCTCGCGCTGACGCTGATCAAGCCGGAGCTGGACGTGTGGGAGCCGGGTGAGCACAACGGCACCTTCCGCGGCATCAACCCGGCGTTCGTCACCGCCACCGAAGCGCTGCGCGTGTACTGGAGCGACGACAAGCTCGAGCAGTCCACCCGCGCCAAGGGCGAGCGCATCGGCTCGGTCTTCGACGAGATCGTGCAGGCCTATCCCGAAGCGAACCTGGTGGCCAAGGGCCGCGGCCTGGCCCGCGGCATCGAGTTCGCCACCGGCGAGCTGGCGAGTTCGGTGTGCGCGGATGCCTTCGAGCGTGGTCTGCTGATGGAGACCTCCGGGCCCGACGGTGAGGTGATGAAGCTGCTGCCCGCGCTGACCATCAACGACGCCGAGCTGGAGCAGGGCCTGGAGATCATCGGCGAGTCCATCCGCGCCGTGCTGACCAAGTAGGAAGCTAAGGAGACACGACTTTGATCGTCCGCACCCTCGACGAGATCACCGACACCGACGCCGACATCAAGACGCCGAACTGGCGCAGCAAGCGCATCATCCTGGCGAAGGAGAAGGTCGGCTTCTCGGTGCACGAGACCACGCTCTACGCGGGCACGGTCAACGACTTCTGGTACGCCAACCACATCGAGGCCGTGTTTGTCTACGAGGGCGAGGGCGAGCTGGTCAACAAGGCGACCGGTGAGCGCCACCAGCTCAAGCCCGGTTCGCTGTACCTGCTCAACGACCACGACAAGCACCAGGTGCTGCCCAAGACCGACATGAAGACGGTCTGCGTCTTCAATCCGCCGGTGACCGGCCGCGAGGTCCACGACGAGAACGGCGTGTACCCGCTGGTGACCGAAGAATCCTGATCGGAAAGAGCGCGATTCACGAGGAGGCGAGCAGTTTGACTCTGATGGACACCCGGATCGGGGACGCCTACCCGACCCGACTCCCGGCGGGGGAGGCCGGGGCGATCGACCGCCTTGATCCCACGGTGTGGGGCAACGAAGCGGACGGTCCGATCGATGCGGCCACCCTGGCCTCGCACGACACCAAGGGCTACTCGGTGGTGGAGGGCCTGCTCTCCCCGGCCGAGGTGCAGGCCTACTGGCAGGAACTCGTCCGGCTCTCCGGTGACCAGGAGCTGAAGGCGGACGAGCGGGTGGTGACCGAGAAGACCAGTGGCGAGGTCCGCTCGATCTTCGAGGTGCACAAGATCAGCGAACTGATCGCCGAGCTGGTCCGGGATCCGCGCGTGCTCGACCGGGCGCGCCAGATCCTCGGATCCGACGTGTACGTCCATCAGAGCCGGGTCAACTACATGCCCGGGTTTCGCGGCAACGGCTTCTACTGGCACTCCGACTTCGAGACCTGGCACGCCGAGGACGGCATGCCGGTGCCGAGGGCGGTCAGCTGCTCCATCGCGCTCACCGACAACTACCCGTTCAACGGCGGGCTGATGCTGATGCCGGGCTCCCAGCGCACGTTCGTGCAGTGCGCCGGGCGGACCCCGGAGAACAACTACAAGTCCTCGCTCAAGGAGCAGAAGGTGGGCGTGCCCGCCGAGGACGAGATCGCCAAGCTCGCCGCCGAGCACGGGATCGAGCAGTTCACCGGCGCCGCGGGTTCGGCGCTGTGGTTCGACTCGAACATCATGCACGGCTCCGGGAACAACATCACCCCGTACCCGCGCTCGAACATCTTCCTGGTGTTCAACAGCGTGGACAACGCGGTGGTGGAGCCGTTCGCGGCGGGCAAGGCGAGGCCGGAGTTCATCGCCGCCCGCGACTTCACCCCGGTCCGGCGATAATCGTTATCAGGCCGCGAGGGGTAGCTCTTCGCTAACCCTTCGTGGCCTGTTACGTTTGTCTCCGTCACGGTCGCAGTGACGCGACGGTTACTCCTTGCTCGGGGTGAGATCGTCCGCTCGCGGGCCGTGGCAGTCGGCAACACCGCCCTGCACCATCAGATCGGGACTGATGGTGCAGGGCGGTGTTGTTTCCGGCGTGCCCCGCTTCTCGCCCGGTTTGCGAGTAACGTCTTCACCTGCTCGTCCACGACGCAGGGGAGGCGTAGTGAGCGAAGGGGATTTTGCGTCCCGGCAAGCCTGGTTCCAGCTGCTCGGCCCGGTGCAACTGTTCGCGGGCTCGCGCCCGGTTCCGGTCGGCGGGCCGGGCGTGCGCGGACTGCTGGCGCTGCTGGCCTTGCACGCCAACAAAGTCGTTCCACTGGACGACATCATCGACGCGTTGTGGGGGCATGATCCACCGGCCACCGCGCGGACCATCGTGCACGGCAACGTGTCCCACCTCCGCCGCGTGCTGCGGTCCATCCAGGGCGACGGCGGGGACGGCGCGCAGATCCACACCCGGCCGCCCGGTTACCAGCTGGCCGTCGACCCGTCGCAGATCGACGTGCACCGCGCGCGGGCCCTGCTCGAGTACGCCACTTCGGCCGGTGCCGAGCGCCGCGCCGGCGTGCTCGCCGAGGCGCTCGCGCTGTGGAAGGGCCCGGTGCTCTCCGGTGTGCCCGATTCGGTGCACGCGCCCGAATTGGAGGACCTCCGGCTCGCGGTGCACGGCGCCCGCGTCGACGCCGACCTCGAACTCGGGCGGCACGCCGAGCTGATCTCCGAGCTGACCACCATGGTCCGCGAGAACCCGTTGGCGGAACGCACGATCGGCCAGCTGATGCGGGCGCTCTACCACGCCGGGCGCCGCGCCGACGCGCTCGCGGTGTACCGTCGCGCGGCCCGGCACGTGGTCGGCACGCTCGGCATCGATCCCGGCGCCGAACTGCGCGAGCTGCACGACCGCATCCTGCGCGACGACCTCGCCGACCCGTCGGCGCCGAAGGGGCCACCGCCCCGGCTGGTCCGGGTGAACCCCGCCCAGCTGCCGCCCGCGGTGCCCCGGTTCGCCGGGCGCGTGGAGGAGCTGGCCTGGCTGGACGCGCTGGTCGAGCAGGCGCGGCACGGTGCGAGCCTGGTCGGCGTGGTCACCGGTGCGCCCGGCGTCGGCAAGAGCGCGCTGGCGATCTCGTGGGCGCACCACACCGCGGGGGACTTTCCCGACGGTGTGCTGTTCGCGACGTTGCGCGGCTTCGACCCGGAGCACTCGCCGCTCGCGCCCGGTGAAGTGGTCACCCAGTTCCTGCTCGGGCTCGGCGTCCGGCCCGCCGAACTCCCGGACAAACCACACGAGCGCATCGCGCTGTACCGCTCGCTGCTGGCCGACGCGACGGTGCTGGTGGTGCTCGACGACGCGCGCTCGGCCGAGCAGGTCCGCCCGCTGCTGCCGCCCGCACCGGGCTCGGTCGCCGTGGTGACCAGCCGCGCGCGGCTGGACGGGCTGGTGGTGTCCAGCGCGGCGCGCATCAAGGCGCTGGAGACCATGCCGCCCGCCGACGCGGTGCGACTGGTCGAGGAGCTGGCCGGGCCGGGTGACTACGGCAAGCTGGCCGAGTTGTGCGCGTACCTGCCGCTGGCGCTGCGCATCGCCGGTGCCCGGCTGGTGGTGAGTCCACAGTGGACCGTCGACGACCTGGTGGCGGAGCTGGCCGACGAGCGGACCCGGCTGACCGCGCTGGACGTGGCCGGGGTGGATGTGGCGGAGACCAGCGTGCGGGCCGCGCTGGACGTGTCCCACCGGGGGCTGCCGGAGCCGGTCGGCGCGTTGTTCCGGTTGCTCGGCGCGTTCACCGGGCCGTCGATCGGGGCGCACCTGGCCGCCGCGCTCGGCGGCACCGACGTCGCCGAGGCGCGCCGACTGTTGCGCACGCTCGCGGCGTACCACCTGCTCACCGAGGTCGGCCGGGACGTGTTCGCGCCGCACGACCTGATCCGGCTGTACCTGCGCGGTCTCGCCGAGACGGAACTGGCCGCCACCGAACGCGAGGCGGTGCTGCGGCGGTCCGTGCGGTACTACCAGGCGGCGGCCGACCGGGCGCGACGGCGGCTGCTGCGCATCGTCGACTCGCTCGACTTCGCCGCGGTGGACACGGAACTTCCCGTGCTCGCCGGCTTCGACGACGCGCTGGACTGGTTCGCGCTGGAATGGCCGAACCTGCTCGAAACCTGCGAAGCCGCCTACCGGGCCGGGCGGTACGAGGACGCCTGGCGGCTCGCGCGCGTGGTGCACACCTATCGCGTGGTGCGGCCGTTGCGGGACGAGTGGACCGGGCTGGTCGAGCTGGGCCTGTCCGCGGCGAAGGCGTCCGGGAACCCGCTCGCGCACTGCTGGATGCTCATCTCGCGGTGCGCCATCGCGCTCACCTTCGGCATCGAGGGCGGTGGGCTCGCCGACGCCGAGCACGCGCTCGAACTGGCCGCCGAGGTCGGGGACAAGCGCCTGCTGGTGTCGGCGAACATCCACGTGGGCGCGGCGCTGAGCAGCTCCGGCCGGTACGACGAGGCGATCGAGCGGCTGCGGCACGCGATCGAGGAGACCGAGCGGACCGGCGATCTCGCGTTGCGCGGGCAGGCGCTGAACAACTGCGCCGAGGCGGAGAAGCTGTCCGGGCGGTACGCCGAGGCGATCGAGCACCAGCTCGGCTCGCTGGCGATCGATCGTGAACTCGGGGACGACAGTTACGCTGTGGTATCGCTGAACAACCTGGCGGAGCTGTACCTGGAAACCGGGGAATTGGGCGAGGCGGAACGCTATGCGCGGCAGGCAATAGGGCTGACCACTAGTCGTGGATTCCTGTTGCAGGAGGGCGTTTCCCGGGCGGCGCTGGGCCGGGTGCTGGTGGCTCGCGGTGACCGGGTGCAGGCCCGTGAGCAGCTCGAACTCGCCGAAGAACGGTTCCGCCAGGCGGGCGCGCCGTGGCCGGCGGAGCTTGGTGCGGAACTCGCCGCATTGGACGAATAGCGGTAAGTCACCACCGAAGTCCATCGAGCGGAAGATCCTCGCGGACAGGTGAAATATCTACTTAGTGAACTCTTAGCAGGGTGGCGGCGCTCACGCGTAGTGTTCAAAACGCGGTGATCGTTCGGCGGCCGGGGAGGGCCTGAAGCCGGCGATCACCGCGGCTTCCGGGTACCGCGGTGGGACGCGAGCGGAAGCCACCGCGCCGGACCGGGCCAGGGGGAGGGTCCGGCGCACCACCGGCCGGTCGGCCGGCGCGCCGAGGGGGAGCGCCGGCCGATCGCCCGCTGATGGTCCAGCCCATGTGGCTTTCACGGCACTGCTTTCACGGCGCTGGTCGGGGGCCACCCCGCTGTTTGATTTCGCCGTGTTTTTGGCTGTGGAGCGGGGATGGGGAGGGGCTGGGTGGGGTATGGGGTCGGCTGTCGTTGCCGGGTGGCGGTTCTGGGGGTTGGTTTGGGGTCCGGCGCCTGGCGGATTCTCTAGAAGAGGCTGGTTTCCGGGGTGATCTCGAGTAGTTCGTAGACCGGGCGGCCCCGGCGGCCGTCGATGGTGGTGGTGCGGACGACGCGCAGGCGCGCGGTCACCGGCCGGTCCAGGTTCAGTTTGATCTCGTCCAGCAGGTCCGGCGCCACCGCGCCCTGCACCGTGCCGCCCGACTCGCGCTCCAGGTAGAAGATCCGCCGCCGGGTGCGCACACCGTCGAGCCTGCCGGAAACCGTCTCGTACCCGACCTCCTCGCGCGACTCCCGCAGGCTGCCCCGCAGCACGCGCGCCTGCTCGGTGGTCATGCTGCGCAGCACGTCCTCACCGGCCGTCGTGGTCAGCTGCAAGCCGATCCCGGCGTTCTTGCTGACCGCCGCCACGATGTCGCTGACCGCGTTCCGCACGGTGTCGCGCTGCAGCAGCACCGCGTCCAGCGCGCCGTCGTCCGAACCGTTGGCGGGCAGGAAGTCGCACAGCTCCTTGACCGCGCGCTCGGACAACGTCTCGATGCCGTCGTGGATCAGCGCGTCGGCCGGTTCCGGTTCCGGGAAGCCGAAGAACAGCGTGTTGCCCGCCTGCCCGCGCTGGATCAGCGGCGCCTTCTCGCGATCGGCGGGCTGCACGTAGGTGATCTCGCTCTGCGGATCGCGGATGATCCGGCCGATCTTCGCCGTCGCGTCCTGCAGGGCGCGGCCGATGTCGGAGAAGGTGTACGCGTCCTGCTGCGACGACCCGATCACCGACACCCGCAGCAACGGCGACCGCGAGGTCCGCTCGAACTTCGCGTGCGCCGCCATCGCCGACGCGCGCGCCAGGTCGTCCAGCCAGGTACCGCCGGGGATGTCGTCGGCCAGCTCGCGGAACTTGTTCACCAGCGCACCTCCGCGTACCCCTTGACGAGCCCCTCGATCGGCCCGTACGGCCCGCGCACCGACGACCAGGTCTGCGCCCAGACCTCCTCGTGCCCCGGCACGCACAGGTAGCCGTCGAGCAGGCCGCCGACCGGCTGCACCTGGTCCAGGTACATGGCGGGCTGGCCGATTATCGCGCCGCGCAGCGTGACCATGCCGTAGAGCGCGGCGCGCGCGGCGCCGTCGAGCTTCTTCAGGCTGCCCCACTCGTCCGGGATGAGCACCACGTCGACGGTGCCCGGCGGCTCCTCCGACCACAGCGCCAGCCCGCCGTCGACCCAGGCGCGACCCGACGGGATGATCCGGCACACCACGCCGAGATAGCTGCTCAGCGCGCCGAACAGGATCTCGCGTTCGTTCTGGTAAGGCGCGTCGCAGACCAGGCGCTCGTAGATATCGGCCAGATCCGCCGGATGCGCGCCGGGTGGGAGCACCCCGTCCGCGGTCCAGTGCGGCAGCGGCATCGACCCTCCTCGAATGGACAGCCGAAATTACCAGTTGCGCTGGCGGGGCTCCGCAGGCGGCCAGTCCTCGTCGGTCGGCCACGCCGGTTGGGCGTTCTCCGCCGGCCAGTCGATCTCGTCCTGGCGCGGCTGCCTGCCCCGCACCGGCTCCTCCGGGTAGTCGTCCTGGGGGTAACCGTCGTCGGGATAGGCGTCGACCGGGTGCAGGTTGCCCGGGTACGACTGGGGGTACGGGTCGTGACCGGGGTACGGGTCGTCCAGGTCTTCCCGGGGGAAGTCGTTGTCGTGCCCGTGCGCGCTGGGCTCGGGGTGGGCGTAGCCGTTGCGAGGACGCTCGTCGTAGGTGAAGCCGTCGTCGTAGTCGTCCGCCGGGTAGGCGGGTGCCGGGTAGGCGGGTGCCGCCGCGGGCGGGTCCTCGTCCTCGTAGAACGGCCTCGACGGCAGCGCCTCGGCCTCGGCCCTGGCCAGCTCCTTGCGGTGCACCACGGACAGCACCATCCAGGTCAGCAGCACACCGAGCCCGAAGGCGACCAGCAGCCAGACCCAGATCTGGCCGAACAACCACAGCATCGTCGAATCCCCCTACTTGACCGTGATCTCGACCCGGCGGTCGTCCCCACCGCCCGCCTTGGGTCGTGTGTCCCCGTACCCCTTCGCGGTGATCCGCTCGGCGGGTACCGCGTCACCGGCGACCAGCTTCGCCACCGCTTCCGCGCGCTGCCGCGACAGCTCCAGGCCGGCCTCCTCGTCACCCGGCGTCTTCGCGACGTGCCCGCCCACCTCGAAGGAGGCGTCCGCGGGCGCCTTCGCCAGCACCTCGCGGATGCGGGAGACGGTCTTCTCGCTCTCCGCGGTCAGCTCGGCGGTGTCCGGGGTGAAGGTGATCGGCTCGGCCGCGAGCAGCTGGTCGATCTCGGTCTGCAGCTCACCCTTGGCGTCACCGCCCTCGGCGGCGACGGCCGGCTGGGCGGGCGGTGCCGCGGCCGGGGTGCCCGACCGCTGCGCCAGCTCCGCCTCCAGCCGGGCACCGTCGGTCCAGGTGATGACCAGCGCCAACGCGGCGGTCACCACCAGTGCCAACGGGATCAGCAACAGGCGGCCGGACATCTTCTGACCATAACTTGAGGGTTCATCCAGGTGCTAATTCTCAGTAGGGCCGGAGGGCGGAATCCGCCGCGTGCAAATGGCGCACCATCGCCTCCGGCGTGCCGGAAGCGCAGTTGACCTGCGGTTCGGCACCCTTGTCCTCGGTGACGAACGTCATCACCCGACCGCGTCCGGCGAGGTCGAGCACGGTCAGCGGCGCACTGCGCCGCCGGGAGCCGCCGCGGTCGGGCCGGGCGGCGTGCAGCTTGTGCACCCCGGTGCGCCGCGAGCTGGTCAGCTCGGTGACGGCGGCCGTGTCCGACTTGGGCACCCGCAGCTCCGGCACCCTGGCCGGTGGCACCCGCGGCAGCGAGTCCACCAGGCAGCGCTCGGGAGCGCCGAACTCGGCGTTGTCGAGCCGGATGTGCGTGTCGTCGCGGAACACCCGCACCGCGCTGCCGAACTCGTCGGTGGCCACCAGCACCCCGGCCGAGTTGCCGGAGTCGACCAGGCCGACCCAGCCGTAGAACTCGCGGTCGGCTTCGGCCAGCACCTTCAGCACGTCCTTGAAGTGCCTGCTCAGCACCCCGTTGCGGGCCAGCCCGGCGCGGTTGAGCCCGTCGAGGACGCGGTTCTCCAGGTCACGCTGGGTGTCCGTGTCGGCCCACCGCTCCTCGATGCCGATCACCGGGTGCAGCGGGCCCAGCCGCTGCCACTTCCACGCCTGCCGGAACGCCGCCAGCGGCAGCACGATCGGCTGGGTCAGTCGCACGCTCACTGCCCGATCACCGGCGGTGCCGTCCGCTCGTCGGTGCCGAAGATCGCGTCGGGATCGGCTTCCTCCA
Source organism: Amycolatopsis sp. YIM 10 (assembly GCF_009429145.1). Lineage (GTDB taxonomy): Bacteria > Actinomycetota > Actinomycetes > Mycobacteriales > Pseudonocardiaceae > Amycolatopsis. The sequence goes on from NZ_CP045480.1 coordinate 634,926, forward strand.
GGTAGGAGGCGCGGCGGTGCTCGCCGTCCTCGCCGCCCTGACCCCGGCCGCCACCACCACCGCCGCCTCCGCCCATGCCGCCGCCGCGGGCGCCCGCGCCGGAACCACCCGGCGCGCCACCGGGTGCGGCGGGGCCGCCGGCACCGGGCAGACCGCCCGCGCCGACCCTCGCGCCCGCACCGGGCGCGCCGGCGCCACCGGCACCGGAGCCACCGCCGCCGACCCCGGCCGACGGGATGCCGCCGCCGGGACCGAAGGCACCGGCGCCGAAGTCACCACCGGCACCACCACCACGCGGCCCGAAGCCACCGGGACCGCCCTGGGGCAGGCCGGGAATGCCCGGCCACGCCGGCTTGACCGGTCGCGGCGGCTGGTAGCCGGACGGTGTGGTGCCGATCGGGATGGGCGGGTTCGGCGGCTGCACCGGCGGGTGGTTCGGCGGCTGCACGGGTGGCGGGAGGTTCGGCGGCGGATTTGTCGTGGGATGCCCGGTGAATCCGCTGACACTGGTCGAATCGTCTTTTTTGGGAATTTGGTACTTCCCGTCCGAATCGCCTTTGTCGTCGCCCGGATCGCCCGGTTTGCGCGGTTCGACTTCGAAATCGTTTCCGCTGTAGCCGGGCACGTGCCCGTAATCGGTGACCATCGACGCTTTGTTGTCGTCACTGGTCTGCACGTACACCGAGTACTTCTCGCTGTTCTCGGAGACCTTCTGGTCGCGCTGGTTGATCTGGTCCTCGGTGTCGGTGTCCCACGGGGTGGCGCTGTCCCAGAACCCCTTCTCCGGCGGGTCGTTCGACACCTGGTGCAGGTTCGCCTTGAGCGCGTCGAAGCTGTGCACCTGGTTCTGCACGATCTCCGAATTCACCTTGAGCGTCTTCGCGGCGACCTCGGCGACGGTGGCCAGCGGCTGGATGTTGGCGCGGGCCACGTCCGAGGCGCTGCCGGTCCACGCGGACTCGAGCTTGGCCACCAGCCGCCGCGCGCCGTCCTCCAGCTCGCGCTGCTCGTCGTGCTGGTTGAGGCCCAGCTGCCGCGCTTCCTGCAGGCTGGCCGGACCGGCACCGTCGCGGATCATCTGCACCAGGTCGCCCGGCGGGATGAACGCGCCGTCCTCCTCCAGCTTCTTCAGGTACTCGTCGAGCCCGGCCCACGGGCCGCCCGCTTCCCCGAGGAACCAGCCCATCAGTGCTCGCCGGCCTTCCGTGCCGCGGCGGCCGAGTTCGCGTCGGTCTCCTCGACGTTGCCCAGCGCCTTGTTCAGCTTGCCGATCAGGTCACCGAGGTACTTCGACTGCAACCGCAGGTGGTTGATGTAGTTGACGCCGGTGGCGTTGGCCGCGGCCACGTAGCGCTCGCTCGCCGGATCACGCCCTGGCGGTGTGATCCGGCTGAGCGGCGCGGTGCTCATGATCTGGGTGTCGACCTGCACCCGCAGCTGTTTGGCCTCGGTCAGCACGTTGATCATCTCGCTGCGGCTCATCGCGAAACCGCCGGCCGGCGGACCGGCCGCCCCCGGCTGCGAGTCCGTGATCACCCACGGGACCGTGTTGAGCCACTTGCCGACGTCAGCGGGCTGCTGCCATGTGGACACGACGAAACCGCCTCCCCCCAGTTACTTCAGGTAGCGGACAATAGTCCACTCCTGACGTCCGTGTCCGGAAAACCCCTCAGGGAGCGGGCTTGGAGTCGACCAGTCCACCGTCCGAGGGACGCAGCGGGTCCAGTCGCGGCCGCTTCGGCGTGAGCCCGTCGCCCAGCGACTCACCGCGCAGGTGGCGGCGGATCCACGGCAGCAGGTGCGTCCGCGTCCACTCCAGATCCGACCGCCGCAGCGAGATCCACGTCGGTTCCGGGCTGGCCGGCCACGGCTCGCGCCAGTCCTGGTCGGTCGGCACGCCCAGCACCTCGGCGGTGCGCAACGCGATCCGGTGGTGGCCCTCCGGGGTGAAGTGCAGCCGGTCGTCGCTCCACGCCCGCAGGTCGTGCAGCGCGTCCATCGACCACAGGTCCACCACGTGCGCGCCGTGCCGGTCGGCGATCGCGCGCAGGTGGGCGTTGTAGATCGCCACCTTGCCGCGCAGCCGGTTCATCACCGACATCACCTTGGTGTCGGGACCGGTGTACACGGCCACGGTGATGCCGGCGGCGCGCAGCGCGACCACGGCCTCCTCGAAGCGCGCGGCGACCGCGTCCACGTCCACCCCGGGCACCACGATGTCGTTGCCGCCGGCGCACAGCGTCACCAGATCCGGCTTGAACTCCAGCGCGACCGGGATCTGCTCGTCCACGATCTCGGCGAGCATCTTGCCCCGCAGCGCCGTGTTGGCGTAACGGAAGTCACTCCGGCCCCCAGCCAGAATCTCGGCCAGCCGATCGGCGAAACCCCGGAAACTGCCGTCCGGAAGCTCGTCGTTCAGCCCTTCGGTGAAGCTGTCGCCGACGGCGACGTAGCTGTCAAAGCCAAACACTCTGGGTCTCCCTCCACCCCGTGCCCTGCGAAAACCTCTCCGGTAGCGGGTTCAACACTCGAAGATCGCCCCACAATCCCGATTGCCGCAACCTCTGTTTTGCTCGGACGTCACAGTGTCGTACGTCCAGCGTCATCTTGGCACCCGCAATTAGACGCCTTCGATCCGGCGCCCGGCATCATCCTGCGGAATGATCTAGCGGTTCCCCGAAAGGTAAGGGTGCCCTTCCTCGGTGGTTTGAGGCAGGCTGTAGGGGTGAGCGAGTCCCCTTCGACCGAATCGCGCGAGTCACTGGCCCAGCTGCTCGGCGGGCGCAAGGGCGCGCTGGACGCGAGCGTGCCGCCGGCCGCCTTCGTGGTCGGCTGGCTGGCCGCGGACTCGTCCATCGCCTGGGGTGCCGGGGTGGCGATCGGGGTGGCCGTGGTGCTGGGCGCCTTCCGGCTGGCGACCGGGGACAAGGCGCGCGCGGTGGTGGTCAGCCTGGCCGCGGTCATCGCGGCGGCGCTGATCGCGCTGCACACCGGGCGCGCGGAGGACTTCTTCCTGATCCAACTGCTGTCCAATGTGGCCAGTGCGCTGCTGTGGGCGGCGAGCATCGTGGTGCGCTGGCCGCTGCTGGGCGTGGTGGTCGGCTTCGCGCTCGGGCAGAAGACCCGCTGGCGCCGCGATCCCGAGCTGCTGCGCGCGTACTCGCGGGCGAGCTGGATCTGGGTGTTCGGCCAGTACGTGCTGCGGGTGCTGGTGTACGGCTCGCTGTGGTGGAGCGGCCAGGTGGTGGCACTGGGCATCGCGCGCACGGTGCTCTCCTGGCCGCTGGTGGCGCTGACGCTGGCGGTCAGCGGCTGGGTGCTCTACCGCTCGCTGCCCGCCGAGCACCCCGGCCTGCGGCACCCGCGACTGTCCGGCGAAAGCGCTGAACGCGCGGACGCCGGAGAGAAGTAGACGGCCCCCGGCGAGGGGGGAGGGTCCGGGGGCCGGTTACCACCGTACTCGCAGAAGCCGCGGATCGTCGATGTTCGCTTTGGCGCGCTCTACTGGATTTCCAGCACCGGTCGCGGAGCGTTCTCACCGAAGGCGTCCACCGCCGCCAGCCAGGCGGCGCCGAGTACGCCATCGGTGGCGGAACGGATTTCCAGTGCACGGAGCGTTTCCCGCACCTTCGCGCCGACCGGGCTGTCCCCGACCAGCACGCTGCCGACGAGGACCAGTGGCGTGTCCTCATCGGGTTCGCGTGCTTCGAGCGCGTTGGCCACCAGCAGTTCCGCCGCCCGGTCGGTGATTTTCCGTGCTGTCGCGTCACCTTCGGCTGCGGCCGCGCTGACCAGCGGGGCGAACCTGGCCAACCGGATCGGCGACTCGAAGTTGCAGGTGGTGATCAACCGGCGCGAGGTGAGCAGGCGGTCGGTTTCGGTCTGCGCGCGCAATGCGTCCAAATCGGACAGGTGCAGTGCCTCGCGCAGGACCGCCAGCGGCAACCCGTCGAACGGGCCGCCGCGGCCCAGCGCGGTCAGCGTGGCCCGCACCGCCTCCCGGCCGATCCAGAACGCCGAGCCCTCGTCGCCGAGCAGCCAGCCGTAACCGCCGGTGGTGGAGACCAGGTGGCGCTTGCGGATGCGCGCCGAGATCGAGCCGGTGCCCGCCACCAGCACAGTGCCGTCCGGGGCGTCGGTGGCCGAGGCGAACGCGGCCTCGGCGTCGGCGACCATGCGCACACCGCAGCCGAGCCGGAGACCGGTCCACGCGTCGTCGAACACCTTCGCCATCGCGGGATCGGTCAGCTTGCTGACCCCGGCCATGCCGACCACGCAGGCTCTGACCGAGCCGGGGTCGGCGTCACGCAGCGCGTCGCCGATGGCGGCGGCGATGTTCGCCGCGGCCTGCTCCGGCGGGTGCGCGTTCGGATTGGCACCGCCCGCGCGGCCGCTGCCGAGCACGATGCCGTCGGCGTCGACGGCGAGCGCGCGCGTGGACGTTCCGCCCGCGTCGACACCGACGACACGGGGACGGCTGGGGTCACTCACTGGGGGCCTCCTCGCAACACGAGGGTGACTATGCCGTGAATCAGGTCACCAGTCACCCATCGTGGCGAGAACAGCGGCGAAGAGATCAGCGGGTTTTGGTGACCTTGTTGAGCCCGCGCGGCCGGTCCGGGTCGCCGCCCCTGGCCAGTGACAGGCCGAGTGCCAGGCGCTGCGCCGGGAGCACGTCGAGCACGGGTGCCAGTTCCTCGGCCACCGGCGGCACCTCGATCCGCAGCGCGGCCGGGACGTCGGCGGCGGCCGAGCCGATGGCCAGCACGTCGGCACCGCGGCCGGAGACCGCGTCGAGCACCTCGCGCATGGCTTCGCCGCCCTTGCCGCGGTTGGTCAGCGCGAGCACGGCGGTGTCACCGTCGATCGCCGCGACCGGGCCGTGGAGCAGGTCCGCCCCGCTGTACGCGCGCGCGGCGAGGTAGCTGGTCTCGGCGAGCTTCAGCGCGGCCTCCAGCGCGCTGGCGTAGGAGTAACCGCGACCGGCGGTGATCACCCGGTTGACGAAGCGGTACCGGTCGACCGCGCGCTGCACGCCCGCCGCCGAGCGGTCGAGCGTCTGCTGGGCCAGTTCGCCGAGCCCGTCGGCGTCGGCGCCCTTGCCGCCGCGCACCGCGTCGACGAGCAGGTAAAGCGCGAGCAGCGTGGCCGAGTAGGTCTTGGTCGCGGCGACCGCCTGCTCCCGCCCGGCGCCGATGTCCACGGCCAGTTCCGCGGCGGCGCTCAGCGGCGATGACGGAGTGTTGCTGACCGCCACGGTGCGTGCGCCCTGCTTGCGGGCCGACTCGGTGAATTCCACCAGATCAGGTGAACCTCCACTTTGGCTGACCGTCACCAGGAGCACATCCCGGAGGTCCGGCGCGGCCCCGTAGAGCGTCACGGTGGACGGCGAAACCAGCCCGGCCGGCAACCCCAGCAGCACCTCGATCAGGTACTTGGCGTAGAGCGCGGCGTGGTCGCTGGACCCGCGCGCGGCCAGCAAAGCGAAGCGGGGCGGGCGTTTCGCGATCGCTTCGGCCACCCCGGCGATCTCCGGCTGCCGCTCCCGAAGGGCCGCCAGCACGGCGGGCTGTTCGGCGATTTCGGCGGCCATGTGCGCGCCGGGCTGCTGACCCTCTACGGTCATGGTGCACTCCTCTTGTCTGGTCTAGACCAATGCTAGCCGGTCGACCCAGTCCCGTCGAAGAGTACTTTTTCCGTGAGGAGTCGCGCGTGTTGTGAAGGAGCCGCTCATGTTGGAGACATCACCGCCCGGGGAATCCGGCCCGGCCACCGGTACCCGGGGGCAACGCGAGCCGAAGTACTGGGCACTGAAGCAACACCTGCTGGACCTGCTGGACGCACTGCCCGCCGGGTCGTCCATCCCCACCGAGCGGGCGCTGGCCGGCGAGTTCGGCGTCTCGCGGACCACCGTCCGCCAGGCGCTGGCCGACCTGACCGTGGAGGGCAGGCTGCACCGCGTGCAGGGCAAGGGCACCTTCGCGGCCGAGCCGAAGTTCGCCCAGCGCCTGCAGCTGTCCTCCTACACCGAGGACATGCGGGCGTCCGGGCGCGAGCCGTCGTCGAAGCTGCTGGAGATCGACGAGCTGCCCGCCGAGGGCGAGCTGGCCAAGCTGCTCGGCATCCGCGCCGGGGCGAAGGTGCTGCGCATGCGCCGCCTGCGGCTGGCCGACGCCGAGCCGATGGCGCTGGAGACCACGCACCTGCCGCTCGGGCGCTTCCGCGGGCTGCGCAAGCACGTCAGCGCGGGCGGTTCGCTGTACGCGGTGCTGCGCGAACAGTTCGGCGTGGAGATGGAGCGCGCGGAGGAGACCATCGAGACCGCGCTCGCCGGGCCGCAGGAGGCCGAACTGCTCGGCGCCGACGTCGGCATGCCGATGTTGTTGCTGTCGCGGCATTCGTTCGCCGCCGACGGCAAGCCGGTGGAGTTCGTCCGCTCCATCTACCGAGGTGACCGGTACAAGTTCGTCACCACGCTGAACCGGCCGTGACCGCGCCCGACCTCGTTCGCTGGGGGACACCGGCGGCGCGCGGCGTGCTCGCCACCACCATCCTGGGGTCGGGCATGGCCATGCTCGACGGCACGATCGTCAACGTCGCGCTGCCGCGGATCGGCGACGAACTCGACGCCTCGGTTTCCGGTCTGCAGTGGATCCTCGACGGCTACATGCTGGCGCTCGCGTCGCTGATCCTGATCGCCGGTTCGCTCGGGGACCGGTACGGGCGGCGCCGGGTGTTTGTCATCGGCGTGGTCTGGTTCGGCGTCGCGTCGGTGCTGTGCGGGCTCGCGGTGACCACCGAGATGCTGGTGGCCACCCGGATCCTCCAGGGCATCGGCGGCGCGCTGCTCACCCCGGGCTCGCTGGCGATCCTGCAGTCGGCGTTCCCGCGTGCCGAACGGGCCAGGGCGATCGGTGCCTGGTCCGGGCTCGGCGGCATCGCGGCCGCGATCGGGCCGCTGGTCGGCGGGCTGCTGGTGCAGGTGTGGTCGTGGCGGCTGGCCTTCCTGATCAACCTGCCGATCGCGGTGGTCTGCGTCTGGCTGGCCCGCAAGTACGTGCCGGAGTCGTGCGACCAGCAGCAGCACACCGGCAAGCCGAACGTGCTGGCCTCGGTGGTCGGCGCGGTGGGACTGGCCGGAGTCACCGCGGCGCTGGTCGAGCTGCCGGTGCGCGGGGCGGCGGACGTGCTGGTGCTCGGGTCCGGGGTCGCCGGGCTGGCCGGATTGGTCGTTTTTGTGGTGCTCCAGCGGCGGTCGGCTGATCCGCTGGTGCCGCCGCAGTTGTTCGCCAGCCGGACGTTCACCCTGGCCAACGCGCTCACGCTGGTCGTTTACGCCGCGCTCGGCGGCGTGATGATGCTGATGGTGCTGCAGCTCCAGGTGTCGCTGGGGTACTCGCCGACCGCGGCGGGGCTGGCCGGGCTGCCGATCACCATCGTGATGCTGGTGCTCTCCGGGTACTCGGGACGGCTCGCGCAGAAGATCGGTCCACGGCTGCAGCTGGTGGTCGGGCCGATGCTGGTCGCCGCCGGGATGTTGCTGTTGCTGCGGGTCGAACCGGGTGCGTCGTACCTGGGTGCCGTGCTGCCCGCGGTGACCGTGTTCGGGCTGGGGCTGGCCACCGTGGTGGCGCCGGTCACGGCCACCGTGCTGGCCGCCGCGCCGGACCAGTACGCCGGGGTGGCGTCCGGGGTGAACAACGCCATCGCCAGGACCGGCGGACTGCTCGCCATCGCGCTGCTGCCCGCGGTCGCGGGGCTGACCGGGGCGGCCTACGCCGATCCGGTGGCGCTGACCGCGAGCTGGCGGACCGCACTGCTGGTGTGCGCGGGACTGGCTGTGGCCGGTGGGCTGGTGGCCATCGGGGTGCGCAACGACGTGCTCAGCGGGGAGCCGGAACCCGAGCACGAGCACCCCGAGCCGGGGGAGTGCCTGCACTGCGGGGTGGACGCGCCGCCGTCGGCCTACGCCCGCTCACGCCCGGAGTAGCTCGGCGAGCAGGGCCGCGTCGATGTTGCCGCCGGAGACGACGGCCACCGTGCGGCCCTCCGGCAGCTCGTCCCGCCGGAACAGGTAGGCGGCCGTGGTCACCGCGCCGCTGGGCTCGGCGACCAGGTGCGCCTTGGTCGCCAGCACCCGGACGGCGGCGCGGATCTCGTCCTCGCTGACCGTGACGATGCCGTCGACCACCCGCTTGAGGTGCGCGAAGGTCAGCTCGGACGGCTGCGCGCGCAGGCCGTCGGCGATGGTGCGCGCCCGCCATTCGACCGGCCAGTCGACCCTGGTGCCGGCGAGCAGGCTCTCCGCGGTGTCGGCGGCCAGTTCCGGCTCGACCGCGTACACCCTGGCCGAAGGCAGCAGCGACTTGATCGCGGTGCCGATGCCGGAGGCGAGCCCACCGCCGCTGACCGGCACCAGCACCACCTGCGTGCCGGGCAGGTCCTCGGCGATCTCCAGGCCGATGGTGCCCTGCCCGGCGATCACCTCGGGGTGGTCGAAGGGTGGGATGAGGTTGAACCCGCGCTGGTCGGCGAGGGTCTGGGCGGCCAGCTCGCGCTGCGCGATCGGCACCTCGACCACCTTCGCGCCGTGCGCGGTGGTGGCCTCCACCTTGTTGCGCGGGGTGCTGTCCGGCACCACGATCACCGCCGGGACGCCGAACATCTTCGCCGCCACCGCGACCGCCTGCGCGTGGTTGCCGCTGGAGTAGGCGACTACTCCGCGTTGACGCTGGGGTTCACTCAGCGCGGCGATCGCGTTGTACGCGCCGCGGATCTTGAACGCGCCGATCCCTTGCAGGTTCTCGGCTTTCAGCCAGAGCGGGGCGCCGGTCGCCCAGTGCTGCGGCAGCAGTGGGGTGCGGATCGCGGCGCCGGCGATCCGGCCGGCGGCGGTCCGGATGTGCTCGAGGGAGATCAGCTGCATAACGGTGAGTATGTCAAGGATCGGTGAATCGCGCGTAGTCCATTGTGGACAGACGGCGTGGCGGGGCTCACCATCGGGCAACCGGGGGAGCATCCCGGACGACTTATTCGTTGGGAGAAGGAGTGAGTCGCAGGGGTGGAGAAGAAACGGGACATGTCAGAGGAGACGGAAAAGAGATCAGGGATCAGACCGATTCAGGTGGCGGCGGCCGCGCTCGCCGCGGTGACGGCGGCGGTGCTCGGTTCGACGCTTGGCGTCGCGGGCACGGTGCTCGGCGCCGGGCTGGCCAGCGTGATCACCACGGTGGGCGGGGAGTTGTACCTGCGCTCGCTGGACCGCACGAAGGCGGCGGCGCTGAAGGCCCGCACGCTGACCACCCGACCGCTGGTGCCTCCCGCGTCACGACCCACGACTTCGACGACGGCGGTCGAGTCCGCCTCGGAGTCGTCGGAGTCGTCGGAGTCTTCGGAGTCGCCGGTGGGGTCCGCTTCGGACGCTGACGAGCCTTCGAAGTCCTCGGTGTCTTCAGAGACCTCGGAGTCTTCGGAGTCTTCGGTGGCTGGGGACGCGGGTGAGCAGCCGGTCAGCCGTCTGCGCAAGCTGCGCTGGCCGCTGGTCATCGGTACCAGCGTGGTGGGTTTTGTGCTGGCCATCCTGTTGATCACCGGCTTCGAGTTCGCCACCGGCGGCAGCATCTCCGGGGACGGCCGGAGCACCATAGGCCACATCGTCAGCGGCGGTGGTGGCGGTCAGCACGAGGCGCCGCGCGAGCAGGCGCCCGCCTCGGAATCCCGCAAGGCCCCGGCGAGCGAACCGTCGGAGGCGCCGGCGAGCGAATCCAGCGCGCCCACGACCACCGCCCCGGCCGAGCCTTCGGACCCGCCGACGAGCAGCGCCCCGAAACCGTCGGTCACCACCACCGAGAAGCCGGAACCGAGTACCCAGCCGAGCGCCCCGGCCACGGGTTGAGAGCCGGACGAACCGCCCGGCAGTGGTAGCACTGCCGGGCGGTTCCCGTGCGGCCACCGCGCACCCGGCGCGTCCGATTTTGCCGCCGGAAACGAAAGAGTTGTCGTTAATCGGCGTGCGGACAAAAACTGGACATGTCGTGCGGGTGCCGCAGGCCAGTTCGGAGTAATGATCCCGCTGTTCAGTGGAGTTCCAAACAGCCGGTCTACCTTTCCCGTCGACTATTGCGACGTTTGAGCTAACCTTCCGGTCAGGGTTCGAGTTTGCGCTGCTCATGCGGAAAAATGCCGCTACACCAGGCCGCATCGCGACGCGACGTCGGGGGGAAAGATGATCACTGCCGTGCAGTGCACGGGGGCGGATTTCTGCGAGGAAATTTCTGGTGCGGCCGATACCTCGTTCAGCCGTTTCTACGAAGGTGACCCGCCGTCGAGGCGAGTGTATTCAACAGAGAATTTCGAGTTGCTGGCCGACATGTCGCCGCTGACCGCTGGGCACCTGTTGCTGCTGCCCAAACAACACTACCTCTCCTTCGCGCAGGTCCTGACCGTCCACCGGCGGGAGGCGGTGGAACTGGTCGGCCGCGTGGCCGGACTCTACCGCGAGGTTTTCCAGGAGCCGCTGTTTCTCGAACACGGATCCAGCAGCGGAGAAGTGAGCCACGCCTGTATCACGCACGCGCACCTGCACCTGCTCCCCGTTTCCCCGGCCGCGGTGGACCGGATCATGATCGGTGATGGACTGACTTATCGCGATCTGGGTACGCTGGCCGAACTTTCCCTTCCGCCGTGGCCGGATTCCGCCTATTTCCTGCGGTTCCACAGGCAAGGCTGCCGCGTTTACCTGCCGACCAGGCAGCGCCGCCAGTACCTGCGAGCGGTGGTCGGCGCCACGCTTTCGATCGAGGACCCGGAATGGGATTACGCCGTGGTCATGCGCAAGGAAGTACTCCGTTCGACCATGCGGGAAGTCCGGTCGTGGTCGGCCCGGCTGTCCGGCACCCGCAGCCAACCGGAGGGACGGCGGCATGCGGACTGACCGGGAGTTCTCGGACGAACCGACCAGGCTGGCGAACACGGTCGTACCGTTGTTTCGCGCCCAGAACGCCGCTTTCGAGCAGGTGAGCCAGCCGGGCCGGAACCGGGTGGACCTCCTGGCCGGGGTCGAGGCGCAGGACGATTGCGCGGTGTTCCGCTTCCGCGGCGACCACGAACTGGTGGTCGGGTCCGACTACGTCCGCGGGCCCAAGTTCCGGCTGTACGAAATGGGACATCTGGACGAGTACGACCTCGGCTACTACCTGGTGGCGGCGAACCTGAGCGATATCGCCGCCATGGGGGCCAGGCCGATCGGCTTGCTGTCAGTGGTCCGCTACCCGCCGGACATGACCGACGCGGTCTTCCGACGGGTGCTGGAGGGCATCCGGGACGCGTGCGCGGCATGGGAGTGTCCGAACGTCGGGGGAGACATCGGTGGTGCCGAGCGCCTCATTCTGTCCGCGTCGGCTCTCGGTGTGTGCCCGGCCGGCGGAACGCTGTTCCGGACCGGCGCGAAGCCGGGCGACGCGATCTGCCTGACCGCGGCCACCGGTTTCGCCGGAGCCGCCATGGCCTACCTGCGCGCCGCCGATCCCCACCCGCTGATCGAGGAGACACACCTGGAAACCATGCTCGCCTACTGGCGCCGGCCGGTGGCCAGGATCGAAAGCGGCCTCGCCCTCAGCGCCAGCGGGGTGGTGACGAGCTGCCAGGACACCTCGGACGGGCTCAAGGCGGCATTGGCCGGCCTGGCGCAGGCCGGTGCCGTCGGGGTCGAGGTTCAAGAGAAGGCTCTGCAGGTACCCGATGCGGTGTCCGCGGTGGCGGCGCACCTCGGTCTTGACCCGCTGTCGGTCGTGTTGGGCGACTCGGTCGACTTCGAGTTGCTGTTCACCGCACCGGAGGATCAGCTCGGCCTGCTCGCGGGCCGGCTCGACTTCCACCAGGTCGGCGTGGTCACCGAGCGACGGGACGTGGTGCTGGTCCGCGAGGACGGCACGCGTGCCGAACTGCCCGGCAAGGCGTGGCGGCACACTCCTCGAGACCCGGCTGACGTCGGAGCGTGAAGCGCTCGACGGCCAAGCTCCTGGACAAGGCGTTCCTGCTGCTCGCGACGCTGGGCCTGGCGGGCAAGGCGTACCACGTGCCGTCGAAGCCGTTCTGGGACGCGCTGCTCGGCAACCGGCCGTACGTCATGCTCGTGCTGCTCGGCATCGCGGGTGTCTTCGGCGCGCTGACCCCGTTCGAGGCCTGGCAGGCGCGGGCGATGGCCGATCGCAACGTGATCATGCGGCGCAGCATCCTCTCCGGCTTCGGCAAGCTGCTGGTGATCAGCCAAGCCATCGAGCCACCGCTGGAGACCGGTGACCTGGCGTTGCACGTGTGGCGGAAGCGGAGAACGCTGCGCCATCCGATCAATGGTGTGCTCAAGCGACTCGCGACCTACCGGATGTCCACCTACCCGGCCACCCGGATGTTCACGCCGGTCAAGGGCGTGGGGGTGGTGGGCCTGTGCTGGAAGTACGACCGCGAGTACCACTTCGATGCGGCGCCGCTGGCCGCCGGTCTGACTGATCGAGATGCGTTCGACCGGGTCCGGGCGGATGATCCGGAGAAGGTGATGAACCTCACTTGGGAGGCTTTCGGACGGGTCAAGCACCGCACCGCGGTCTTCGCGACGCCCATCCGCAACGGCCGGAGCAAGTTCGTCGGCTGCATCAGCCTCGATGCCAGCCACGGCTACCAGGTGCTCAACTGCCGTGAGGTGCTGGAGGAGATGACCAAGCTGGGCATCTACATCGGCCGGGAGGACTTCGAGTGCATCTGAATCCCCGGTCCGCGGCGCAGATCGCGCGCGTGACCAGGAGCACCTACAACGAGTACGCCGACGAATTCGCGAGGGCGACCAAGACGCTGGACCAGTTCCCTGGGCTGGATCTGGAACTGGACCGGTTCGCCGCCGAGTTGCCGGGTGGCCCGGTGCTGGACCTGGGCTGCGGGGCCGGTCGGGACACCGAATACCTGCTCGGCAAGGGACTGGTGGTGATCTCGGGCGACATCAGCGAGCGCATGCTGGAGATGAGCAGGTCCCGTTGCGCCACGGCCGGCATCGTGCAGCTGAATTTGCTGGATCTGCCGTTCCGCGACGCCGTGTTCGCGGGTGTCTGGGCGTGCGCGAGCGTGCTCCATGTTCCGCGTCGCGACCACCGCCGCAGCTTCTCCGAGATGAAGCGTGTGCTCCGGCCGGGAGGGACTGCCGCGATCAGTTTCCAGGCCGGTGACCACGAGGACTGGAAGACAGGCAGGCGACTGCCCTGCGAGCGGTGGTTCTCGCTGCGCACGTCGGAATCGGTGGAAGCCGACCTCCTGGCCGTGGGGTTCGCCTCCGCTTCGTCCGCACACAGTTCGCGTGACGACTGGTTCGTCGCCGAAGCGCTCAAGTCCTAGAACTCCACTCGTCCGGGTCCGGCCCCGGTAGCACTCCCCGCACGCCGCCCCGCGGATCGGGTACGTCGCCTTCATGACGCGGGATCAGGTGGATGTGCAGATGGTCGATCGTGCGCCCGGCCGCTCGCCCCTCGTTCACGCCGATCGTGTAACCGGCCGGCTGGTACTTCTTGTCGAGCAGATCGCGCGCCTGCCCGATGATCTCGTACGCTTCGGCGGCTTCCTCCCTGGTGAGGTCGAAATAACTCGCCACGTGCCGTTTGGGCACGATCTCGACGTGGCCCTCGGCGACGGGGAAGTTGTCCCAGCGAACGTAGAACAACTCTTTTTCGATCAGGACACCGTTCAGCGACGGGTCGTCGGTTTTGCAGAACAGGCAGCCCGTCACGTCGTCACCGTCCGATCGCCGGGAGTCGCCGCCGCGACGTCGGACGTAGGGCGACTCCACCGTTATGTCGTCGTCGATCATGGAATTGCTACACCTCGGGTCCGGCAAACGTCAACCATTCGGCCCACCACCTGGTCGACGGAGAGTGAAGTTGTGTCGATTTCCACGGCGTCCGAGGCGGGTTTCAACGGGGAGACGGTCCGGGACATATCAGCCTCGTCACGACGGATGACGTCCTTCAACACGTCTTCATAGGACCCTCGTCCTTCTTGTCGCACCCTTCGCTTCGCCCTGGTTTCCGGTCGTGCGGTGAGGTAGAACTTCGCGGGTGCCGAGGGGAACACCACGGTGCCGATGTCTCGTCCCTCCACCACGCACCGGGCTTGCGCGTTCGCCCACAGGTGGATGAGTTCGGTGACGCGGCCACGCAGTTCACCGATCCTGGCCACCGCGGAAACTGTTCGGTTGACCGAAACCGATCTCAGCTCCTGTGGCTGATATCTGGTGGATGCGAGCAGGTTGGTGCTGCGACTTTCGTCTATCAGGTCGTCGCAAAGACCGACCACGGCACGTCCGTCGTCCACGGCAACCCCGCGGCGCAGCGCTTCGTAGGCCACGATGCGATACGGGCGGCCGCTCTCCAGGTAGCGCAGGTCGAACGTTTCGGCCAGGGCGAGACAGGTCGTGGTTTTACCGGCGGCGGCCGGGCCGTCCACGGCTATGACCACTTTTTTTCCACTTTTCTCGGACACTGACTTGTCCCCTCGAGGTCAATTGGCACAACATTGTTTCTGTTGACGGGGCCCAGAGGCTACCAGGTTGAATTTCATCGAAAGATTCGGAGCTGCGACTTTTTCGGGTGGTCTTTATTACACTCTGGGTGTGAGTTGTCGACGTCGCTTCCGGTGACGCGAAGAATCCAGTCTTCTGTGCTATCAAGTGACCCAGTGTCATGCGTGAAAAGATCAAGTGCGGCCCACCTCACTCGTTCCGGGGGCCAACGGGTTTTCCTGGGTGAAGGGCCGGACGATCGCAGGGGGCCGGTGGTGATGCCGGCTCGCTTGTGCGGTGGTGCCCTCGTACATTGTCCGGGTGAAAATGGGCCCTTGCCCGTCACGCGATGAGGTGGGCGGTGGTGCGGACGTACGTCGCCGTCGCACTTGCGCTCTCCCCTGCGTGCGCAGAACAGGTACAGGTGCCCAGTATGGTGGTTTCAGCCCACGGCGACAAAGGTTTTCGTCGCGAGTCGGCTTCCGGAACGCGCTGCTGTCCGGTCGGCCGGGGCGTGTCCGGGCCGACCGGAGCGCGCTGGTATTGCGGTTGACCGGCAGTTCGGTGAACGCGGTCCGGTGCAATTGTCCAATGTTCTACCGGCGCTCAAAGCAGCTTTAGGCCATCTGGCCCCGTTGGTTGCGGGAATGGTCGCACCGGAATGCCGAACTTCCACTGGTAGTGACTTTCTGGCTGCCAGTGTTAAACCAGTGCGGATTTCAGGGCGGCCGCCGCGGCCTCGGGATCTTCGGCTTCGGTGATGGCCCGTACCACCACGATCCGCGTGGCGCCCGCTTCGAGGACTTCCGGCAACCGCGCCTGGTCGATGCCGCCGATGGCGAACCACGGGCGGGTGGTGCCCAGCGCGGCGGTTTCCCGCACCAGGTCCAGGCCCGGAGCGTCCCGTCCCGGTTTGGTCGGGGTGGGCCAGCACGGACCCGTGCAGAAGTAGTCGACCCCCGGCTCGGCCGCCGCCGCGCGGGCCTGGGCGCCTGAGTGCGTCGAACGCCCGATCACCACGTCGTCGCCGAGTACGCGCCGTGCCAGCGGGACCGGGATGTCGTCCTGACCCAGGTGCAGCACGTCGGCACCGGCGGCCAGCGCGACGTCCGCGCGGTCGTTCACCGACAGCAGCGCACCGTGCCGCGCGCACGCGGCGGCGAACACCTCCAGCGCCGCCAGCTCCTGCTTCGCCTCCAGCGGCGCGCCGCCGGTCTTGTCGCGGAGCTGCACGATGTCGACCCCACCGGCCAGCGCGGCGTCGAGGAACTCCGCGAGGTCCCCGCGCGCCGACCGCGCGTCCACGCACAGGTACAGCCGTGCCTCGTCGAGGCGCTTCCTGATCTCGTCACCATCCAGCCCAGGCATGTTCGCGACGGTACCCCGCGGTGTTACGGTGGAATTGTCCGCACGGGAGCCCGAGGCACGGGCTGAGAGGGAGCTGCCGCTCCGACCGTGGAACCTGATCCGGGTCATGCCGGCGCAGGGAGCGTGATTTCCATGAAGCGAAAACACCGCGTCACCGTGGTCGGCGGCGGAGTCATCGGCCTCGCCGTCGCCTGGCGCGCCCGAACCCGCGGCCACGAGGTCCAGCTGGTCGATCCGCGACCGCTGACCGGCGCGTCCTGGGTCGCCGGCGGCATGCTCGCCCCGGTCACCGAGGCCTGGCCGGGCGAAGAGGAAGTGCTCACCCTCGGCGAGGAGTCGCTGCGTCGCTGGCCCCAGTTCGCCCGTGACCTCGGCGGCTGCGGGTTGTCCGAGAAGGGCACGCTCGTCGCCGCGCTGGACAGCGCCGACGTGGGCGTGCTCGACCAGCTCGCGGCCTACCTCCACCACGCGGGCCGCGAGGCCGAAAAGCTGACAAGTCGACAACTCAGGCGGCTGGAACCCGGGCTCGCGGGCTCCATCCGCGGTGGCCTGTCCGTGCCGGGTGATCTCTCCGTGGACAACCGGGCCCTGCTCACGGCCATGGCCGAGGACCTGGATCCGATCCGCGAAGAGGTCGTCGAACTCGGCCCGGAGACCGTCCGGACCACCGGGCGCACGCTGACCGGCGATCTCGTCGTGCTCGCCGCCGGTGCGTGGAGCGCTCGCCTGCACCCGGCGCTGGAAAGCGCGGTCCGCCCGCTCAAGGGCGAGATCCTGCGCCTGCGCTCCCGCCGCACCACGCTCGACCCGCCCGCGCACACCGTGCGCGCGTACGCGGAAGGCCGTCCCATCTACCTCGTGCCTCGAGCCGGTGGTGAGCTGGTGCTCGGCGCGACGCAGTACGAGGCGGGTTTCGACGAGGTGGTCACCGCGCGCGGTGTGCGTGAGCTGCTCGAAGGCGCCGAGCGGGTCTTCCCGGCGATCGCCGAGTACGAGCTGGCCGAAACCGCCGCCGGGCTGCGCGCGGCCAGCGTGGACAACCTGCCTTTCATCGGCAGGCTGCCCGACGGGGTGTTCGCCGCGACCGGGCACCACCGCAACGGCCTGCTGATGGCGCCGATCACCGCCGACGCGGTGCTCGCCGCGCTCGATGGCGCACCACCGCCGCCCGGGGTGGCCGCGGCCGATCCGGCCCGGCTTCGTGAGAAGGAGAGTGTCTGATGCGGATCGTGGTCAACGGCGACGAACGGCAGTTCCCCGACGGCACCACCGTGCGGCAACTGCTCGAAGCGCTCGGCATCGGGGAGAAGGGCGTGGCGGTGGCGGTCAACGCCGACGTGGTCGCCCGCCGCGACTGGGCCGGGTTCGTGCCCGCCGACGGCAGCTCGCTCGACATCCTCACCGCCGTGCAGGGAGGCTGAACATGACCGAACCGGAAACCGGCGACCAGTTGCTCATCGGCGAGCACAAGCTGAACTCCCGCCTGATCATCGGCACCGGCGGCGCGAGCAGCCTGGCCGCGCTCGAACGCGCGCTGGTCGCCTCGGGCACCGAGCTGACCACCGTGGCGATGCGGCGGGCCGACGCCGAGGGCGGCTCCGGCGTGCTGGAGTTGTTGCGGCGCTTGAACATCAAGCTCCTGCCGAACACCGCGGGCTGCCGCAGCGCGGCCGAGGCGGTGCTCACCGCGCGCCTGGCCCGCGAGGCACTGGAAACCGACCTGATCAAGCTCGAGGTGCACGCCGACGACCGCACGCTGCTGCCGGATCCGCTGGAAACCCTCGACGCCGCCGAGCAGTTGGCCGCCGACGGCTTCACCGTGCTGGTGTACACCAACGACGACCCGGTGCTGGCGCTGCGGCTCGAGGAGGTCGGCTGCGCGGCGGTGATGCCGCTGGGCGCGCCGATCGGCACCGGCCTCGGCATCCGCAACCCGCACAACATCGAGCTGATCGTGTCCAGGGCGCGCGTGCCGGTGGTGCTGGACGCCGGGATCGGCACCGCGTCGGACGCCGTGCTGGCGATGGAACTGGGCTGTGACGCGGTGTTGCTGTCCACCGCGGTGACCCGCGCGCAGGACCCGGAGCGCATGGCGCTGGCGATGCGCTCGGCGGTCGCCGCCGGGCGGCTGGCCCGTGGTGCGGGGCGGATTCCGCAGCGGTTCTGGGCGCAGGCCTCGTCACCTCCCCGCTGAGCGGAAGTGCTCCATCACAATCACGGCGGGTTCACGCGGAACCCGGGGTGGCGGCACGTATGGTTGACGGCACTTTCGACCACTCGGGGCTGACCCGCGCCACACCTTACGTGCGCGGTAAGGAGCGTGAGGTGACCACGTCGCCGTCTCAGGACGTGTCCGGCCGGCTTTTCCTGGCTGTGGGCAGGCTTTCCCGCTCGTTGCGGCAGGCGGGCGCACCGGGCCCCGGCCACGGCGCGATCTCCGCGCTGGCCACCCTGGTGAACTACGGGCAGTTGCGCCTCGGTGATCTGGCGGCCAAGGAGGGGGTGGCCGCCGCGACCATGTCACGGATAGTGGCCGCACTGGTCGAGGCCGGGTACGTGCGCCGCGAGTCCGATCCGGTCGACCGGCGGGCTTGGCTAGCCACCGCCACCGAAGAGGGTGAGCGCATGGTCTCCGGCGTCCGGTCGACCAGGGTGCAGGAACTCAACCGGCGGATCGACCGGCTCTCCCCGGAGCAGCGCCGCCAGCTGGTCGACGCGCTGCCCGCACTGGAGGCACTGATCTCCGACGACGAAGACTAGCGGTGGTCGCGTTCGGCGCGTAGTTCCGCGACTTCCGAGCGCAGGGCCCGCAGCTCGTCCAGGATTTCCCGGTTCGCCGCGGCCTGGGCGGCCGCCTGCTTGTCCTCTTCTTCGCGCATCTCGTCGCGCAGTTCGTCCTCCATCGCGCTGACCACCACCGCGATGAACAGGTTCAGCACGGCGAAGCTGGAGATCAGGATGTAGACGACAAAGAAGATCCAGGCGGCGGGCGCCTGCGCCATCACGTCGTCGGCGATGTCCGGCCACGCCTCGCCGGTCATCACCTGGAACAGGGTGAACAGCGAGGTGCCCAGATCGCCGAAGTGCTCCGGGGTGATCGCGCCGAACAACTTCGTCGCCATCACCCCGGCGACGAAGATGATCAACGCCAGCAGCGCGGCGATCGAGGCCATGCCCGGTACCGCGGCGAGCAGGCCGGTGACCACCTTGCGCATCGACGGCACCACGGAGATCAACCGCAGCACGCGGAGCACCCGCAACGCCCGCAGCACGGCGAACGGCCCGGTGGCGGGCACCAGCGCGACGCCGACCACGGCCAGGTCGAACAGGTTCCACGGGTCCTTGAAGAAGGCACCGCGGAAGGCGTAGAACTTCGCGCCCAGTTCGAGCACGAAGATGCCCAGCGCGAGGTAGTCCAGTGTGTGCAGGAGGGTGCCGTGGTCGGCGACCATCCGCGGTGAGGTTTCCAGCCCGAGCGTGATCGCGTTGGCGATGATCACCGCGATGATGAAGTTCTGGAACCGCCTGCTCTCGACGACCGCCCCCACCCGCTCTCGGGTCACGCGCGGTCCTCCGGAGCCAGTCGCCAGAACGCCGAGACCGGGCCCACCTTGGCGCCCATCGGGTACGAGTTCGCCACCGCGTTGCTGACGAACCACTTGCCGAACCTGGCGGCCTCGGCCACCGGCATGCCGCGCGCGAGGCCCGCGGTGAACGCCGAGGCCATCGCGTCGCCCGCGCCGTGCGTGTGCGGGGTGGAGAAGCGCGGGCCGGGCAGTTCGATGAAAGCCTCGCCGTCGAAGAGCAGGTCGACGCATTCCGGGTCGCTGACCAGGTGCCCGCTCTTGACCAGCACGTGGCGCGGGCCGAGCGCGTGCAGGGCCACGGCCGCCTCGCGCATGCCGTGCCGGTCGGTCACGTCGAGACCGGTGAGCAGCCGTACCTCGTCCAGATTGGGCGTGAGCACGGTGGCGCGGGGGAGCAGCAGTTCACGCAGGGCGTCGAGCCCGGCGGCGTCGAACAGCGGGTGCCCGTGCATGGACGCGGCCACCGGGTCGACCACGAACGGGATGCGCCGGTCGCGGCCGATCTCGGCGGCGTCGCAGGCCGCGGCCACCGCTTCGATGATCTCCGCGGACGCGAGCATGCCGGTTTTGGCCGCCCCGACCCGCATGTCCGCGGCGACCGCTTCGATCTGCCCGGCGACGATGTGCGGTGGGATGTCCGTGCGGTCGTGCACGCCGAGCGTGTTCTGCACGGTCACCGCGGTCACCGCGACCAGGCCGTGCACTCCGCAGGTGAGGAAGGTGCGCAGGTCGGCCTGAAGTCCGGCGGCACCGCCGGAGTCGGAGCCGGCGATGGTCAACGCGGCAGGCGGGCTCGTAGCTTCCGTCATACCGCCCAGTGTCTCGCGCCGGGGTCAGCCCGCGGGGGTGCGGGTGAGCCGGATGACCGGGATCACCCGGTCGGTTTTGGCCTCGTACTCGGCGAAGCCGGGGGCCTCGGCGACCACCCTGGTCCAGACCTCCGCGCGCCGCTCGCCTTCCAGCTGCTCGGCGGTGACCGGGATCTGCTCGCCGCCGACCTCGATCGAGACGCGGTCGGGGTGCTTTGCCACGTTGTAGTACCAGGACGGGTTGCGTGCGGAGCCGCCGGCGGAGGCGATGACCAGCCAGCCGTCGCCGTCGGGGAAGTAGGCCAGTGGCGTGGTGCGCGGCTCGCCGGACTTGGCGCCGATCGCGGTCAGGTACAGCACCTTCATGCCGCGGAACGTGTCGCCCTGCTTGCGGTGCTGGTCGATCAGCCGCCGCCGCATCAGCTTCATCACCCACATCATCGCCTTGGTGCCACGGGCGCCGCGGGTGCCGTTTCTCGTCGTTACGATTTCCATGACAACTATCGTAGCTACAATCGTTAGCGCGTCAACTGACCTCCGGCTAGACTGGACGGGTGATGGTGGACAGCGACGCGGCCCGGGCCTGGGGGAACCTGCAGCAGCTCTACGGCGCCGTGCGGCGCCTGCTCGACCAGCGGATCGAGGCGGAGGCGGGGTGCTCGCTGGCCGATCACGACCTGCTGACCGCGTTGCGCTGCAGTGAGCGCGGGCAGTTGCAGATGCTCGACCTGGCTGATCGGCTCGGCGTCACCCGGGGTGGACTGACGCGGATCATTGATCGCCACGTGGACCGAGGGTGGGTGCGGCGGGTTCGGCCGGAGAGCAATCGGCGCGAGGTCTATGCGGTGCTTACCGATGAGGGCGGGCGGGTGTTGGAGCAGGCGCGGGCGGTGTACTTGCGCGTGTTGTCGGAGACGCTGGCGGAGCATTTGGATGCGGGGGAGCTGGCGGGGTTTTTGGAGTGCAGTGGGAAGTTGGTGGGGGAGTTGGCGGAGTCTGGGTGTTGTCCTGGGTTGCGGTGATCTTTTGGGGGGCCACCCCGGTTTTTTAGTGTGCCGTGTTTTGGCTGTGGACCGGGGATGGGGAGGGGATGGGTGGGCGGGTGGTTGGGTTTGTGTTGCCGGGTGGCGGTTTACGGTTTCGTTCGCGATTTTTAGGAGTGGTCCAGGCGCCAGAAGGGGGAGACTGGGCCGACGCCCTGGCCGAGCGGGTAGGCCTCGGCGACCGAGCGTTCGATGAAGCGTTTGCCTGCCTCGACGGCGTCCGGCATGCCTAGGCCTTTGGCTAAGCCTGCGGTGATCGCTGACGCCAGGGTGTCTCCGCCGCCGTGGGTGTGGGGGGTGTCGTATCGGGGGCCGGTCAGTTCGATGAACTGGACACCGTCCGAGAGCAGGTCGGTGCATTCCGGGTCTTCGTACAGGTGACCGCCCTTGACCAGGACCCATTGCGCACCGAACTCCAGCAGGGCACCGGCCGCCGCCCGCTGGCTTTCGCGGTCGGTCACCTCCACGCCGGTGAGCAACCGCACCTCGTCCAGGTTCGGGGTGACCAGGCTGGCGCGCGGGAACAACTCGGTGCGGATGGCCTCGAGTGCTTCCTCGCGCAGCAGGGCGTCACCGTGCATGGAGGCGGCGACGGGGTCCACCACGAACGGGATCTCCGCGTGCCGTCCGATGTGGACCTCGTCGAGCGCCTTGGCCACCTCCTGGATGATCTCGGCGGTGGCCAGCATGCCGGTCTTCGCCGCGTCCACGCCCATGTCACCGGCCACCGCCTTGATCTGGGCGGTGACCACCTCGGCCGGGATCTCGGTGAAACCCCGCACACCGAGGGAGTTCTGCACGGTGACCGCGGTGATCGCGGTCATGCCGTGCACCCCGTTGGCGAAGAAGGTGCGCAGATCGGCCTGGATACCGGCCCCGCCACCGGAGTCGGAACCGGCGATGGTGAGCGCGGTGCGCGGTGTGGCGGTCATGGCTTCTCGACCACCGGGAGGTAGACCTTGCCGCCCTGCTCGCCGAACTCCTCGGACTTCTCCCGCATCCCGGCCTCGATGGCCTCCACAGTGGACAGTCCATGCTCTTCGGCGTACTTGCGCACGTCCTGGGTGATCCGCATGGAGCAGAACTTCGGCCCGCACATGGAGCAGAAGTGCGCGGTCTTGGCCGGTTCGGCGGGCAGTGTCTCGTCGTGGAACGAGCGCGCGGTGTCCGGGTCGAGCGCCAGGTTGAACTGGTCGTTCCAGCGGAACTCGAAGCGGGCCTTGGACAGCTCGTCGTCCCACTCCTGGGCGTAGGGATGCCCCTTGGCCAGGTCGGCGGCGTGCGCGGCGATCTTGTAGGTGATCACCCCGGTCTTCACGTCGTCGCGGTTGGGCAGGCCGAGGTGCTCCTTCGGTGTGACGTAACAGAGCATCGCCGTGCCGTACCAGCCGATCTGGGCCGCGCCGATGGCCGAGGTGATGTGGTCGTAGCCGGGTGCGATGTCCGTCGCGAGTGGACCGAGCGTGTAGAACGGCGCCTCGCCGGTGAGCTGTTCCTCCAGCTCCACGTTCTCCTTGATCTTGTGCATCGGCACGTGGCCGGGGCCCTCGATCATCACCTGCACGTCGTGCTCGCGGGCGATGTGGGTCAGTTCGCCGAGGGTTTCCAGCTCGGCGAACTGCGCGCGGTCGTTGGCGTCCGCGATGGAACCCGGGCGCAGGCCGTCACCGAGGGAGAAGGTCACGTCGTACTCGCGCAGGATCTCGCACAGCTCGGCGAAATGCGTGTACAGGAAGGATTCCTGGTGGTGAGCCAGGCACCAGGCGGCCATGATCGAGCCACCGCGCGAGACGATGCCGGTGACCCGCCGGGCGGTCAGCGGCACGTACCGCAGCAGCACCCCGGCGTGCACGGTCATGTAGTCCACGCCCTGCTCGCACTGCTCGATCACGGTGTCCCGGTAGATCTCCCAGGACAGCTTCTCCGGCTCCCCGTCGACCTTCTCCAGCGCCTGGTAGATCGGCACGGTGCCGACCGGGACGGGGGAGTTGCGCAGGATCCACTCGCGCGTCTCGTGGATCCGCTTGCCGGTGGACAGGTCCATGATCGTGTCGGCACCCCAGCGGGTGGCCCAGACCATCTTGTCCACCTCCTCCTCGACCGAGGACCAGACGGCCGAGTTGCCCATGTTCGCGTTGATCTTCACCAGGAAGTTCTTGCCGATGATCATCGGCTCGCTCTCCGGGTGCCTGCGGTTGACCGGGATCACCGCGCGGCCGCGGGCCACCTCGTCCCGCACGAACTCCGGCGACACCCGCTCGCGGGCGGCGATGAACTCCATCTCCCTGGTGATCACACCCGCTTTGGCCCAGCCCAGCTGGGTTTTGTGCTCGCGCCCGTCGGCCCAGCCCGCCCGCAGCCGGTGTAGTCCACTGTGGACGTCGATGGCCGCGTCGGGATCGGTGTACGGCCCCGAGGTGTCGTAGACGTCGAAGTGGTCCCCTGTGGACAGGTCGATCCGCCGCGCCGGGACGCGGAGCCCCGATTCGGTGCGGTGGTAGACCTTGTGCGATCCGGTGATCGGCCCGGTGGTCACGGTGGGCGTGACGGTGGCGTCATTTTCCAGTGTCGTCAACGACATTCACTCCCTACGCCGGCATTACCCGGTCAGGTTCATGCGGTCGGCGGCACCGGGTCCCGTGGACAGGACACCAGCCACCCTCTCAGCCCGCCAAGGCGCGAGCTCCCGCGGTTGCGGTGTTCGGTTGTCCCCCGACCATGCCATGCCGACCGCCGGATGAACAAGGGGGTCAGCGGGTGGTGTCGAAGGCGAGCCGGACACCGAGGCCGATCAGCACCACGCCGGTGAGCCGCTCCAGCCGCCGCCGGATCTCGGCCCGGCGCAGCCAGGCGGTGAACCGGCTCAGCACGCTCGCGATCAGCGAGTACCAGATCGTGTCGACCACCACGAACA
Organism: Amycolatopsis sp. YIM 10; assembly: GCF_009429145.1. GTDB lineage: Bacteria > Actinomycetota > Actinomycetes > Mycobacteriales > Pseudonocardiaceae > Amycolatopsis. Next base: position 659,186 of record NZ_CP045480.1, read on the forward strand.
ACGCGGCGAGCAGCAGGAGGTCGCGCTGGTGGCCGGGACCGGCCGGCACGAACTGGGGCAGGAACGAGATGGCGAACACGCCGAGCTTCGGATTGGCCAGATTGATCAGCAAGCCGGCCCGGAAGCCCGAACCGGCGGTCGGCGGCTCCGGTGCGGCCACCCCGGATCCGCGCAGCGCCTGGAAACCCAGCCACAGCAACACGCAAACGCCGATGATCCGCAGTGTCTGGTAGGCGATCTCGGACGCGGTGAGCAGCACCGAAATGCCGAGCGCGGCGGCCACCGCCCACACCAGCACACCGGCCTCGATCCCGGCCACCACGGCGAACGCGGCGCGCTTGCCGTGCACCGACTGGCGCACCAGCAGCGCGGTGGCCGGGCCCGGCACCAGCGCCAGCACGAACGAACTGAGCAGGAAGGCGGCAAGGTTTCCCCAGGTCATACGGGCAGTGTGCCCAGCGGCCGCGGACCACGCGACCGGTTTTCGCGTGGTCGGAAACTCACCTGGATGGGTCATGCGCGGTCAGTCGGCAACGAGCAGAATGAGCCCGCTTCTGTAACGGTGCAGATTGGGGTGAGCATGCGAAGGTCGTTGATCCTCGCGATGACCGGGATGTTGGCCGCGGGGTTGTTACCCGCGGTAGCCGCGGCCGAGCCGGACGGAGGTGCGGCGCCAGGCGGCCCCGGCGCGCACCCGCTTTGGCTCCCCGCGGGCAAAACCGGCTTCGGTGGCTCGCGGGACCAGGCGAGCAACGTCTGGTTCACCCTCCACAGTGGTCAGCTGTCGGACGTTTACTACCCCGATCTGTCCACGCCGAGCATTCGTTCGCTCAGCTTCGTGGTGACCGACGGTGAGAGCTTCGCCGCCACCGATGCCGGCGCGAAGTTCGAACAGGTCCGTCGCGCCGACGGGTTGACCTACGAGCAGTCGATCACCGACGAGAAGAAGCGCTGGAAACTGCGCAAGACCTACGTGACCGATCCGAAACGGGCGAGCGTACTGGTCGATGTGGATTTCACTTCGCTGACCGGAAAGCCGTATCAGCTCTACGCCGTGCTCGATCCGGATCTCGACAACAACGGCACCGACGACACGGCGAAAACCGTCGGTGACACCCTGGTCGCCACCGACGGCAAAGTCACTTCGGCGCTCGCCGCGAATCCGTCGTTCACCAAGACCAGCAACGGTTTCTCCGGAACCTCCGATGGTGCGACGCAGTTGCTCAAGTTGTTCCAGCTGAAGAGCTACGAAAGCGCGGGCAAGGGCAACGTCGTGCAGACGGGACAACTTGCCGCGGACGGCGTCAAATCCCGGAAAGCGACCCTTTCGCTCGGCTTCGGAGAAAAGGCCGCCGACACCGCGAAGGCCTCGCTGAAAACCGGCTTCGGCCCGGCGCGCAAGGCGAATGAGGCCGGTTGGCGCGATTATCTGCACGGTCTCAAGAAAACGCCGTCCTCGGTCGCCGGGAAACGCGATCTGTACGAGGCCTCCATGCTGATGCTCGCCGCGAGCGAGGACAAGCTGAACCCCGGCGCCTTCATCGCGTCACCGAGCATGCCGTGGCAGTTCGGCGACAACGGTCCCGGCTGGCTGCCATCTGGCACCTACCACCTGGTCTGGCCGCGTGACCTGTACCAGATCGCCACCGGCATGCTGGCCGCCGGCGACGAGGGCGCGGCGCACCGGTCCATCGAGTACATGTTCACCAAGCAACAGCAGGCCGACGGGCACCTGGCGCAGAACACCGACGTCGACGGCACCCCGTACTGGACCTCGATCCAGCTCGACGAGACCGCGTTGCCGATCGTGCTGGCGCAGCAGGTCGGCATCGACGACGCGCTGTGGCCGAACGTCCGCAGGGCGGCCGACTTCCTGATCGACTACCGCGGTCCGAACGGCCAGGCGTCGCCGTGGTCGCAGCAGGAGCGCTGGGAGGAGCAGGACGGGTATTCGCCGTCCACCATCGCCTCGGTGATCGCCGGGCTGGTCTGCGCGGCCGAGCTGGCGAAGGAGCACGGCGACGCGGCGTCCGCCGAGCGCTACCTGGCCAAGGCCGACGAGTTCAAGGGCAAGCTGACCGAGTGGACGGTGACCACGAACGGTCCGCTCTCGGACGACCCGTACTTCGTGCGCCTGACCAAGGACGGCAACGCGAACAACGGCACCGTCTACAACCTCGGCAACTCCAGCTACGACGCCGACCAGCGCGCGGTCGCCGACGCGGGCTTCCTCGAACTGGTGCGCCTCGGCATCCACGCGCCGGACGACCCGGTGATCCGGAACAGCCTCGCCGTGGTGGACAAGGAGATCTCGTTCACCACCCCGACCGGGCAGTTCTGGCACCGCTACACCGGCGACGGTTACGGCGAGAAGGCCGACGGCTCGCAGTGGGAGATGGAGCTGCCGCCGGGCTCGCGGCAGACCTTCGGACGGCTGTGGCCGCTGCTCGCCGGTGAACGCGGCGAGTACGAACTGGCCAACGGCGAGCCCGCCGCGGCCAAGCGGCGGCTGCGCGACCTCGGCCGGGTGGCCGGCAGCGGCGACACCATGCCCGAGCAGGTGTGGGACGAGAACGCGCCCTCGGGGCAGCCGGGCTTCCCGACCGGCAAGGGCAACCAGTCGGCCACGCCGCTGGCCTGGACGCACGCGCAGTTCGTCCGGCTCGCGTGGTCGGTGCAGGAGGGCGAGGTGATCGAGCAGCCCGCGGTGGTGCGGTGCCGCTACCTCGGGAACTGCTGAGGTCTCCGCGGTGATCCGGCGACCCCGGGGACGCTCAGTCCTCGGGGTCGTTCTCCGGATCCGGCAGCCACGAGTTGCCTGGCACGCCCCACTTGTTGCGCTTGAGCATGCGCTTCGCCTCGCGGGCGTACCGGCCGACCAGGCGGTCCAGGTAGATGTACCCGTCCAGGTGGTCGGTCTCGTGCTGCAGGCAGCGCGCGAAGTAGCCGGTGCCCTCCACCTCGATCGGGTTACCGTCGAGGTCCTGGCCGGTGACCTTGGCCCAGCTCGCCCGCCCGGTCGGGTAGGACTCGCCGGGGGCGGACAGGCAGCCCTCCCAGTCGTCGTCCGGGTCCGGCATGGTCTCCGGGATCTCGGAGGTCTCCAGCTTGGGGTTCACCACCAGGCCCTTGTGCCGCACGCCCTCGTCGTCGGGGCAGTCGTACACGAAGATGCGCAGGTCCAGGCCGATCTGGTTGGCGGCGAGGCCGACTCCCTGGGCGGCGTACATGGTCTCGAACATGTCGTCGGCCAGCGTGCGCAGCTCGTCGTCGAACTTGTCGATCTCACGCGTTGGCTGGTGCAGCACGGGCTCGCCGGCGATCACGATGGGGTGGACGGTCACGGTCCGGGAGCTTACCGAGGGCTTCGCCGTGACGCGCCGGGTGTGATGCCGGGACGGACGGCTACGCGCGTGATCTAATGGGCGCCGCGGAAACGACAACCGTGTGATTCGCGCACGCAAGCGAACTTGATTGCGAGGGCCCAGATGGACGCCGCGGAGTCGATGGCTCGCCGTCGCCGCCCGCCGGACTCCGCCGATCAGGCCGGGCTCTCGCCGCGGGAGCAGGAGATCCTTGCTTTCGAACGGCAGTGGTGGAAGTACGCCGGGGCCAAGGAGCAGGCCATCCGCGAGCTGTTCGCGATGTCGTCCACCCGGTACTACCAGGTGCTGAACCAGTTGATCGACAAACATGAGGCGATGCGGGCCGACCCGATGCTGGTCAAGCGCCTGCGCAAGACGCGTGCCGCCCGTCAGCGGACCCGCGCGGCACGACGGTTGGGGATAGATCTGCCATGAGCTGGATCCAGGGGCGGCCGCTGAGGCTGGCTGGCTTGGTGCTGATCGGCCTGGCGCTGGTGGCCGCCGTGGCCGGTGGCGTCACCGCGCTCAGCGGGGGGAACGGCGGGGACACCGCCGCGCCCACCTCCACGCCACCACCGGGTGATTCCGGCGCGCAGAACCCGCCGCCGTCGGAGGTGCCGCCTTCGCCGCCCGCGCCCTCGTCGGAGGTTCCGCCGCCCTCGTCGGCCGCGCCGCCTTCGCCGCCCGCCTCCACGCCGGCGCCCGGTGAGCCGGTGCCGCCCGCGCCGGGTGGCACCCCGGAGGACCAGGCCGCGGCGAAGTGGGTCACCGTGCGCGTCTACAACAACAGCACGATCCACGGCCTCGCCGCGCGCGCCGGGGACGACTTCCGGGCGCAGGGTTGGAACGTCGCCGAGACGAGCAACTACTCGGGCGGCATCATCCCGACCACCACCGCCTACTTCCGCCCCGGCGTGGCGGACGAGGAGACCGCCGCGCGGGCGCTGGGCGCCGCGTTCGGCATGCGCGTCGAACCCCGTTTCGAAGGCATCGCGGGCTCCAGCGGCGGGGTCATCGTGATAGTGACCAACGACTACCGGGGCGCCAACACCAAGGGCAAGTAGTCCCTCCCCGCAACGGAACGCCCAAGCGTCACGCTCCGGATCCGGCTTCGTGATCCCGCTGGAGGGACGATCCTGCGTTGGCTTTTGGGCTCACCCGCTCGGGGAGACTGTGTTGGTGTGTAGTACGGCGTCGAAGAATTCCCGCAGCGGGCCGCCGGTCATGCTCGCGGGTCGGCCCGGGTCGTAGCGCGGGCCGATCAGGCGGAGCCGCAGCGAGGTGCCGGCGACCTCGGGTGTGCCCTGGGCGCCGGTCAGGTCGAGCAGGTGGAGCGCACTGTCGGGCAGGTCGAGGATGGCGTCGGTGAAATCGGCGGGGGCCGGGGGAACCGGCACGATCTGCCCTCCCCACCGGATCGCGCCGTGGTGGAAGGTCAACCCGAGGGAGCGGTAGCGGGGTCCCAGCTGCTCGCGCAGGAGGCTGCCGGCATTGCGGCTGCCGGGACTGCCCTCGTCCTCGGGGACCCAAGCCACCGCGCGGCGGTGCCCGACCGCGCTGTGGCTGCCACTCCAGTACACAACCTTGTGGCCGGTTCGCTCGACCCACTGCAGGACCGCCCTGGCCATGTGGCGCTCTTGGGCGTCCATGTCACTCGCGGAGATCTCGAGGCCGACCAGTCGCACCGGCTCGTCGGGATGATCGCGGTTGTACCCGCGCATCCACCGCAGCACCGCGACGAACTCCGGCGACCGCCACCAGGGATGGGCATCGGCCACGATCGACTCGATCTCACCCATTCCGTCCCGTAGCCAGGCGTCGATCCCGTCGACGATGGCACCGGATGCCTCGATCGCGAGCGTGCGGAACCCGAGTTCGCTGACGAGAAAGCGGACAATCCGGTGAGAGAGCCGAGTCAGCTCCGCGGCCCCGTGTGTCCCTCGGGCAATCCCGACGACCGCGGCGTCGCCGACGATGCCGCGCAAGGGCCGCAGATCGTCCGAGTATGCCTCCGGAACGTTCGTCAGCAAGGGGAAGACGTCGCTGTCACGTAGGGTCCGCACGACAACCACGCTAGAAGCTCGACCAAAGTCGAGGTCAATGGACGCGACCGGCCCTAGTCGGCGCGGTTGGCGGCGTAGGCTTCCAGGTCGGCCAGCTGCGCCGGGTCCAGTGAGGGGCGGACGGCACCGCGGGCCTTGTCCAGGTGGGTGGCGGTGACCTCGGTGGCGTCCAGCGACTCCCGCATCGCGGTCAGCGCGGCTTCCCGGATCAGCGCGGCGCAGTCCGCCGCCGAGTAGCGGTCCAAAGTGGACGCGAGCTGGTCCAGGTCGACGTCGTCGGCCAGCGGGGTGTTCTTCGAGCTGGCCCGCAGGATCGCCGCCCGCGCCTCGGCGTCCGGCGGCGGCACGTAGACCAGGCGCTCCAGCCTGCCCGGCCGCAGCAGCGCCGGGTCCACCAGCTCCGGCCGGTTCGTCGCGCCGAGCACCACGACCTCGCGCATCGGCTCCACCCCGTCCAGCTCGGTCAGCAGCGAGGCGACCACCCGGTCGGAGACCCCCGAGTCGCTCGACTGGCCGCGCCTCGGCGCCAGTGCGTCGATCTCGTCCAGGAACACCAGCGACGGCGCGGCTTCGGCGGCCCGGCGGAACAGCTCGCGCACCGCCCGCTCCGACTCGCCGACCCACTTGTCCATCAGCTCGGCGCCCTTGACCGCGAACACGTTCAGCGCCCCGGTGCCCGCGAGCGCCCGCACCAGGAAGGTCTTGCCACCACCCGGCGGCCCGTACAGCAGCACCCCGCGCGGCGGCGCGACGCCCAGCCTGGCGAAGGAATCCGGGTAACGCAGCGGCCACAGCACGGCCTCGGTGAGCGACTGCTTCACCTCGGTCATGTCCCCGACGTCGTCCAGCGTCAGCCCACCGGTGGCCAGGTTGTCCGAAGTGGACATCGAGATCGGCCGCACGCTGGTCACCGCGTCGAGCAGGTCCTGCGCGCCGATCACCGGTTCGTCGGTTTCGCGCTGGCGCAGGGCGGCGCGCAGCGCGGCCTCGCGGCGCAACGCGAGCAGGTCCGCCGCGACAAAACCGGGTGTGCGCTCGGCGATCGCGCCGAAGTCCACGTCACTGTCGAGCGGCACGTCCCGCAGCAGGATGCGCAGCAGTTCCGTGCGCACCTTCGCGTCCGGCAGCGCGAGCGAAAGCTCCCGGTCGAGCAGATCGCCCGCGCGCAGCCGCGGGTCCACGCCCTCGGGATGCGCGGTGGTCGCGATCAGTGCCACCTCCGACCGGGTCAGCGCGCCGCGCAACTGCTCCAGCAGCACGGTCGCCACCGGCGGCGGCGACGAGGCGGGCAGCAGCGTGTCGATGTCGGTGATCAGCAGGACCGCGGGAGTGGTGCCACCGGCGGTGCGCTCGATCGCCTCGTTCAACCGCGAGGCCGCCGCGTTGGGCTCCAGCACGGCGAGGTTCGGCGCGGCCAGCGTCACCACGCGCACGTTCTCGGCCTGCCCGACCGACCGCACCAGCGTGGTCTTGCCGACGCCCTCCGGCCCCGAAACCAGCACGCCGAGCCGCGCCGAAGTGCCCAGTTTCGCGAGCAGTTCGGGGCGGTGGAAGGCGAGTTCGAACCATTCGGACAGCCGTCGCGCGCAACCGGCGGCACCGGCGAGGTCGGCGACCGGGACCACCGGCTCGTCCTCGGTCTCCTCCACCACCTCCGCGTCGATGAAGTCGTCCACAGTGGACTGCGGCGCGGCGGCGGTGACGGTGACCGCGGTGCCCGGCCGGGCGGCCGCCGCCTCGGGCGCGGGTACCGCGTCGCCGGTGCGCGCGCCGTCGCGCCAGGCGACCACAGTGGACGGTCCGACGGCGACCGGGCCGGACGGCTCGGCGGCGGTGATGGTCAGCAGTTCACTGGTCCACGTGCCGCCGATGGCGTTGGACAGCTTGCTGCGCACCGCGGTGACGTCCGCCCCCGGCGGCGGCGCGAGGTCCTGGGGGAGCAGGGAAACCGCGTCCCCGACGGTGAGCACCTTGCCGATCAGCGCGAGCCGGACGGTGGCGGGCGTGAGGGAGACGCTGGCCAGCCGCGAACCGGCGACGGTGATCGACCGCGCGGCGGCCACCTCGGCCGGGGCGACGACAACCTCGGCGCCCTCGGTGACGCCGAGGTTCGACATGGTCACGTCGTCGATCAGCACCACACCGGGCGGGCCCTCGCCGTCGGACGGCGCGGCCAGCGCGGCGCTCACGCGGGCGCCGGTCAGGTGCACCGCGTCCCAGGCGTGCAGGCCCAGCGCGTCGAGCACCTCCGGGTGCAGGCGGACCACACCGCGGCGGGTGTCGGTCGCGGACGGGCTGTGGCGGACGGTCAGCGTGATCTGCGGGGCACTCACGCCCAAACCCTATCCGGTGAGGAGGGAAAGGAGGACTCAGTCAGAGCGGTTGCCGCGCTGGCGGATGCCGAGGCTGCGCCAGCTGCGCCCGCGATCACGGCGGCCGCTCGGCCCTTGGCTGCCGGAATCATGAGAACCGTTGCGCCGCACGGCCCGCCGGGCCGCCCCGGCCACCCGGCGCCGCAGCGGGCGACGCAGGCCCAGTCGTCGCGCGCTGCGGGCCCGGCGGATCGCCCGGCGCTCGCGCGCGGGCACGTCCCAGGCCTCGGGGTGCCGGGCCAGCCAGCGGAAGCGGCGCACCGCGTAGGGCAGGTGCACCAGGTACAGCAGCATCGCCACGGCCAGCGCGATCAGCGGGTACAGGATGATCGTCGCGGCCAGCACGCCGACCGCCACCAGCAGCGGGCCGACCGCCTTCGGGGCCACCTTGACCGTCTTCAGCGACAGCGTGGGGATCCGGCTGATCGCCAGCGCGGCGATCGCCACCGTCCACACCCACACCACCACCTGTGCCGACCACCAGCCCTCGCCGAACTGCAGGCTCAGCGTCAGCGGCAGCAGCACCAGCAGGCCACCGGCCGGAGCGGGCACGCCGACGAAGAACTCGGCCGCGTACGGCGGTTGCTCGGTGTCGTCGAGCAGGGTGTTGAACCGGGCCAGGCGCAGGATCATGCACACCGCGAAGACCAGCGCGGCCAGCCAGCCGATGCGCTCGCCGTCGGAATGCCAGACGTAGAGCACCAGCGCCGGGGCCACGCCGAAGGAGATGCCGTCGGCCAGCGAGTCCAGCTCGGCGCCCATCTTCGAGGTGGCGTCGAGCAGGCGCGCGATGCGGCCGTCGAGGCTGTCCAGCACGGCGGCGATGCCGATGGACGCGATCGCCATCGCGTAGTTGCCGGTGAGCGCGAACTGCACGGCGGACAGGCCGGCGCACAGCGCGAGCACGGTGATCGCGTTCGGCAGCAGCCGAACGCCCGGATTGGTCCGGACGGTCAACGCGGGCCCCCTAGAACTGCGCCGTCTGCGGCAGTTCGGCGATGGGTGTCTCGCCGCCGATCGTGCGCTGCCCCTTGCTCACCAGCACCCGGCTGCCCGGTGGCAGGTAGGTGTCCACTCGCGAGCCGAACCGGATCAGGCCGTAGGTGTCACCGGCGCTGACCTTCTCGCCGTCGCCGACCTCGCACAGGATCCGGCGCGCGACCAGCCCGGCGATCTGCACGACCACCACCTCGTGGCCGTCTTCGGTGCGCAGCAGCAGCGAGTTGCGCTCGTTGTCGTCGCTGGCCTTGTCCAGGTCGGCGGAGAGGAACTTGCCCGGCCGGTACGCGACCTTCTCCACCACGCCGGTGGCCGGCGCGCGCTGGACGTGCACGTCGAACACGGACAGGAACACGCTGACCCGCATCCGCGGCTCGGCGGGCAGGCCCAGCTCCGGCGGCGGGGTGGCCTCCTCGATCAGCGAGACCAGGCCGTCGGCCGCACCCAGCACCAGGCCGGAGCGGGTCGGCGGCACGCGGGCAGGCTCGCGGAAGAAGGCTGCGGTGGCCACCGTGCCGAGCCCGGCGAGCAGGCCGAGGGGCTTGGAGAACCGGCGCAGCACCAGGGTGGCGGCGAGGCCACCGAGCACGAAGGGCCGCCCGGCGCGGTGCATCGGCGGCACGGTCTCGCGGGCGAGGGTGATCGCGTGCTTGATCGGGTTGGCCGGCGCGTTGGCGCTCATCTCTGCTGAATCCCCGGGGTCGTGGTCGGCGAGGCGGCTGGCCCGCCGCGTCGTGGGGCCACGCTACCGCCCAGCCGGGACGGCCGGATTACCGACCGGGTACGTGCACCCCCCGACGAGTGCACGCGCCCGGTACTTCCGGCTGAATACCCGCGGAAGCCGGATTCTATTCCACCCACCGGCAGGTTGACCACTCCCCGTGTGGGGGCAATGACACCGTGTCAGAGAGAGCGGTCAGAGCAGGAGCACGTTGACCTCGGCGCCCTGCGGCGCCTCGGTGACCTCCTCCGGCAGCACGATCAGGCAGTTCGCCTGGGCGAAGGCGGCCAGCAGGTGCGAACCGGGGCCGCCGCGCGGGCCGACCTCACCGGTCACCTCGCCGTCGGTGTGCGAGTAGAAACCCCGCCGGAACTGGACTTTCCCAGCTGGTGAGCGCAGTGCCTCGGTCAGCTTCGCGCGCACCCTCGGGCGGTCCACAATGGAATGTCCCATCGCGGCGAGCACGGCGGGGCGGACGAAGACCTCGAAGGAGACCAGGCTGCTCACCGGGTTGCCGGGCAGGGTGAACACCGGCACCCCGTTCCACCGGCCGAGCCCCTGCGGGCCGCCCGGCTGCATGGCCACCTTCCGGAACTCCACCCCGGCCCCGGTCAGCGCGTCCTTGACCACCTCGTAGGCGCCCGCGCTCACCCCGCCCGAGGTGATCAGCAGGTCCGCCGCGGCCAGCTTCGGCTCGATCACCGCGCGGAACTCGGCCACGTCGTCGACCACGCTGCGAATGGTCTCGACCTCGCAGCCCAGCGCCCGCAGCGCGGCCACCAGCATCACGCTGTTCGACTCGTAGATCTGCCCGTGCTTCAGCGGGTTCGGCGCGGTGACCAGCTCGGAACCGGTGGACACCACGAGCACCCGCGGCGGGGTGAACACCACCAGCGAGTCCAGCCCGACGGCCGCCGCGAGGCCGACCTGCGCGGGGCCGAGCAGGGTGCCGCGGGTCAGCGCCGTGGTGCCCCGCTGGACGTCCTCGCCGGTGCGCCGCAGGTGGTTCCCCGGTGGCACGGAGGCGAAAACGCGCACGGTCTCCGCGCCGCCGTCGGTCTTCTCCACCATCACCACGGTGTCGGCGCCCGGCGGCATCGGCGCGCCGGTCATGATCCGGTGCGCGGTGCCGGGCAGCAGCGGTGGCGAATCCACCCGGCCCGCCGGGATGTCCTCGGCCACCGGCAGCGTCACCGGGCTGTCCTCGCTCGCACCGGCGACGTCGACCGCGCGGACCGCGTAGCCGTCCATCGCGGAGTTGTCGAAGGGTGGCAGGGAGACGTCGGCTGTCACATCCTCGGCGAGGATCAGCCCGGCGCATTCGGCCACCGGAAGCCGTACCGGGGTCCTGGTGCCGAGCAGGGCGGTCACCTCGGCACGATGATGTTCGACGGAGATCACGCGGACCATCCTCCCCGCCGGGGCCCGTCGTGCAAGACTCTCCCCGCCGCACGGCGATTCGACATGAAGTCACGGAGGGGTTCCATGCAGGTCAATGTCCGCCAGCAGCCGTCGTTCGCGGTCGCCAGGCTGATGCTCGCACCGGGCGAGCCCGCGCAGGTGGAGGCCGGCGCGATGATGGCGACCAGCTACGGCGTGCAGGTCCAGTCCAAGGCGCAGGGCGGGATCATGAAGGGGCTGGGCCGGGCCTTCCTCTCCGGGGAGTCCTTCTTCATCTCCACCTTCACCGCCCCGCAGAACGGCGGCTGGGTGGACGTGGCCGCGAACCTGCCCGGCGACATCCAGGTGATCAATCTCGACGGCCGCACCGGCTGGTGTGTGACCAAGGGCTCCTGGCTGGCCTCCTCGCATTCGGTGACCACGGAGACCCGCTGGGGCGGCTTCGGCAACCTGGTCGGCGGCGAAGGCGGCTTCCTCACCCACGCGCACGGCCAGGGTCCGCTGGTGGTGGCCTGCTACGGCGCGCTGGAGACGGTCACCCTGCAGCCGGGCGAAGTGGTCACCATCGACTCCGGGCACGTGGTCGCCTACGCCGACACCGTGCAGACGCAGACCCGCAAGGTGGCCAGCGGCATCATGCAGTCGATCAAGAGCGGCGAGGGCCTGGTGTTCGACTTCGCCGGTCCCGGCCAGGTGCTGACCCAGACCCGCAACCCGTCGGCGCTGGCGGCGTGGGTCGTCGCGCAGGTACCGCAGCGGTAAGGCGCGGAAAAGATGCGGGTGCACACGCGGCACACGCCCGCCTTCGGTGTCGCCAGGGTCGTGCTCGGCCCTGGCGAGGCCGTGCAGGCGGCCGCGGAAGCGTTGCTGGCCAGCAGTTTCGGGGTGGCGCCCAGCGCACCGGTCCGCAAGGGCGGCCCGGTGGTGTTCACCGCGCCCGCCGAGGGCGGCTGGGTCGACCTGGCCCCGAAGCGCGCCGGTGACGTCTACCCGCTGGAGTTCGACGGCACCCAGGGCTGGTGCGTGGCGAAGGACGCGGTGCTCGGCCGTCCCGCCGGGGTCCGCCGCGACCAGCACTGGCCCGCGCTGCAGTCGCTGTTCGGCGGCGACGGCGGGTTCCTGGAGCACTACGGCGGGGTCGGGCCGCTGATCCTGAGCTGCACCGGGCCGGTCGAGGTGTTCAGCCTCGACCCCGGCGAGATCGTCACGGTGATGCCGGGATTCCTGGTCGCCTATCCGGACAGCGTGCAGGTGCGCCTGCGCGCGGTGGATCCGGCCGGGCCGCAGTCGGTGCGCACCGGCGAGGGGCTGGCGCTCGATTTCGCCGGGCCGGGACGGGTGCTCGTGCAGGCTCGCAGCACCCTCTAGAACGCCGTGACGTTGCGACGAATTGACCATTGCCGGGCCGGTTTGTTCCGGTAGCGTGAATCCACCTCACCCTTCGCTTCGGCGTGCAATACAAGGAGGACGGGCGTGGCGGTCGGCACGGTCAAGTGGTTCAACTCGGAAAAGGGCTACGGCTTCATCGAGTGCTCGGACGGTCCCGATGTGTTCGTGCACTACTCGGCCATCCAGGCTGATGGATTCCGCACCCTCGACGAGGGGGACCAGGTCGAATTCGAGGTCCAGTCGGGCCGGGACGGCCGCAGCCAGGCGGCCGACGTCCGCAAGGTCTCCTGAGTCGCTTTCGCCCAGTGAAAATCGCCGAGACGTCGAACCGGGAGCGGCGCCCGTGGGCAGGGCATTAGGCTGCACGGCGTGACAGGCGATGTGTCGGGGGACCTCACCGGTCGCCGGCTGGGCAACTACCGCATCGACGGGGTGCTCGGCAAGGGCGGCATGAGTGTGATGTACCGGGCCACCGACGTGCGACTGGGTCGCAAGGTGGCGTTGAAGGTGATCGGCGAGCACCTGGGCGCCGACGCCGAGTTCCGCGAGCGGTTCGTCGACGAGGCACGCAGTACCTCGGCGATCGACCACGCCAACGTCGTGCCGTTGTACGACTTCGGCGAACTCGACGGAATGCTGTACATCGCCATGCGCCTGGTCGACGGCAAGGACCTGGCCGGGCTGATCAACGGCGCGCCGATGGCCCCCGAACGCGCGCTCGGCCTGCTCGAACAGGTCGCCGACGCACTGGACACGCTGCACGACCGCGGCTTGGTCCACCTCGACGTCAAACCGGCGAACGTGCTGGTCACCAGCCGCGAGTCGGCCCGTGAGCACGTCTACGTCGCCGACTTCGGGCTGACCCGCCGCGGGGCCACCGGGCACCGCACGCGTGGTGGTGACTTCCTCGGCTCGCCGACCTACGCCGCGCCCGAGCACCTTCGCGGGGAGCCGCTGGACGGGCGCACCGACCAGTACGCGCTGGCCTGCGTGCTCTACGCCTGC